>NZ_MQWC01000004.1:2302241-2621408 GCF_002954405.1 Salinibacter sp. 10B
CGAAACCACTGGGGACCGGGACAGGGCAGCCTGTTCCTTTCCGATTACGGGACCGTTTACGATCAGGCACAGATCCGCGCAACCCTCGGGCCCCTGCAGTACAACTACCTGCTGGCCCGCTTCCTCGACACCGAGTCTCAAAGCATTGCCAGCGGCCCGCGTCGTCCCTCTCGGTACGGGGTTTTTCACCACCTCACGCTCCACGTGACCGACGCGCTTACGTTCGACTTCTACGAGGGCATCATCATGGGGCGCGACACCACCGCCGGGGGCACCGGCTTCGATCCCGGCTATCTCAATCCGGCCATCGTCTTTCGGCCCATGGAGCGGGACCTTGGGAGTGCTGGAAATACCTTGCTGGGACTGGGTGGGTCCTGGCGCCCCCTGTCGGGCGCGAACATTTATGGCCAGTTCGTCCTGGACGAACTCCGCGTCCCTGAGATCGGCAATCAGTGGTGGGCCAACAAGTGGGGCTGGATGCTGGGCCTGCACGTCGTGGAGCCGGGCGTGCCGCACCTGTCGGCCCGCATCGAAGCCGCACGCCTCCGCCCCTACCTCTACAGCCACCGCACCTCGGCCTCGGCCTTCACCCACATGAGCGACGTCGTCACTCATCCCGCCGGCCCCAACAGCATCGATCTCTCCGTCTTCCTCGACTACACGCCCCCCGGCCCGTGGCACGCGCTGCTCCACGGCAGTTGGACGGTGCACGGGCGCAACGAGATCGGCCCCGATGGAACCGTCACCGCTAACTACGGGGGGGACGCCACCGTGCCCTCTCGTCCCCGGGTCCGGAGTCGTCCGGTGCCAATGCTTCAAGGCATCCGGCAGCGGCAGGGGGTCCTGGAGGCCGCGCTCGCGTATGAGGTGCTGCCCCACCTGCGCGTGACGGCCGCCGTGCGGGGCGAACGCCTGGTCGACGCCGAACGAGGCACAGACACCTACCTCAGCCCGCGCCTCGTACTGAACTGGGGACTGCCGTTTCAGCACCTTCGGTATTAGCCCCCCTTGATGAAGGCACAGCAAAAGGCCCGCCGGTCGGTTGCCGATGCGCCGGGGCCTCTCTTCTTTAGGTGGAGAGTGGCGGCCTCTCCATCCAACGTGGGCATTCCTCCTCGATTCTCGATCCCCCATGCCTTCTGCTCCCTCCCTCCCCGACTGGAACCGCGCCGTCGTAAAGGTCGGCAGCGCCCTCATCGCCCCCGACAATAGCGGCTGCAGCACGACGCACCTGTTGCCCATTGCCCGGTTTATCATCGAGAGTCGACGACAAGGAAAAGAGGTGATCCTTGTTTCCTCTGGTGCCGTGGCCGCGGGGTTGGCCGAGCAGAACCGCGACGATCCCAGCACCGGCCTCTCCATCCCTGAGCGGCAGGCCCTCGCCGCCATCGGGCAGCCGCTGCTCATGGCCCACTGGCGCCGCCTCTTCGACGTGACGTGCGCGCAGGTCCTTCTCACGTACGACGACCTGCAGCGCCGATCCCGCTTCGTGAACGCCAAAAACACGATCGCGGAGCTGCTGGACCGCGGCACGCTTCCCATCGTCAACGAGAACGACACGGTGGCCACCGAAGAGCTCCAAGTGGGCGACAACGACAACCTCGCCGCCTACGTGTCCGTGCTTGCCGAAGCGGACCTCCTCGTCATCTGTTCGGACGTGGACGGCCTCTATACGGCCGATCCGCACCAGGACCCGTCCGCCAAACAGCTCCCCGAGGTGGACAAGATCACCGAAGAAATTTACGAGATGGTGGGAGGATCGCACCGGGCGGTGGCCACCGGAGGCATGCAGACGAAAGTGGAGGCGGCCGAGAAGGCCACGGACCGGGGCATCGACACGGTGCTCGTGAACGGAACGAAGGGGCGTCACCTCGACGCCCTCGGGCGTGGAGAGATGCCGGGGACCCTCTTCCGGCGCGCCGAGCGCCCCCTCTCCGCCCGCAAGCACTGGATGCTGCACGCCCTCCCCACCACCGGCCGCATCGTGATCGATGCCGGGGCCGCCCAGGCACTTCAAGATCACGGTGCCTCCCTCCTGCCCTCCGGCGTGGTGGCCGTCGAAGGCCCGTTTGGGCAGGGCGATGCCGTGGAAATTGCTGTCACAGAGGAAACCGATGCCCCCACTTCCCGAATTGGCAAGGGCATCACCCAGTACGGCTCGGAGGCGCTCCGCCGCATCCAGGGCCGGCAGAGCCATGCCATCGAGGACATCCTGGGCAATGCCCCCGCCGACCACGTCGTGCACCGCGACGATCTAGTGCTGCAGCACGCTGATCGGGACGGGTAGCCCTGCCTCCGAGGTACCGCCTGGAATGGGGCGAGTACGTGTCCCGTCAACATGATGTGCGACGTGAGGGGAGATGGGTACGGCGTCACGCGACATGCGTTACGGATCACGAGGGCCCCTCTCGTCAATCGTCCCGTCCTCGCCCCTACACGAGCATTATCCAATCTCCAGCGTGCCCTGCGCGGTGCCGTCGTCGTCTTCGTGCCACTCCAGCTCGAACTCGATTTCCATTTCGGCCGAGCCGTCCTCGTGTGCGTCCCGCTCTACGTCCACCTCAAACTGCAGGCGCTCGGGCACGGACACGGACGTCGTTTCGCCCCCCGCAGCAAATTCCAGCGTGCCGTCGCCGTCCAGCTTGTCGGCGATTTCGCGCAGGTAGGCGGCCACGTTGGCCCGAGAAAAGGTCTGCTCAAACTCAAAAAGGGTTTCGTTGGACATGGGAATGGAAGTTGATGTACAAAAACGCGAGCGTCCGTCTCTTTTTTACGTCGCCAAATTTCATCGGTTGCTTTTACCAGCAACCGCACGACGCCTCGCGACGTGCCTCGCCCATTCCCGCGTCAAAATTTATACGAGACGGAGAGGCGCACGCTCACTCGCTTTTGGACACGCGCCGGAAACTCCTCCCTGTCGTACCCCACCGACCCGCGAAGCAGCGTCCGATAGTTCAGCGCCATCTGCCCACCGGCCGACACACTCCAGGACGACTGACGCTGCACATCTTCCTCAAACATTGCCTCGCGGGCCGAAGTCCCGGCACTTCCGGCCAGCTCCACGTACGTACGGGCTCCGCCCAAATACCGACGCATGGTTCCTCCCACCGATACGGACGTACCCCCAGAAGACGGCGTGACGTAGCTCGCCCCTCGAAGCATGTAATTGCCCCAGTACTTCGTAAGCGAGCCGGTATAAATAAATGTATTTCCTCCTCCAAAATTGAGATGGCGCACCCCAACCTCTCCTGTGAGGCTGTAGGGAAGGCTTTTGTAGAGAGACGCCCCAAAGCGATAGTCCGGAAAAATCGACGACGCCGACACGCCCCCACTCACGTAGGCATAAAGCCCGCTCATCAGCGACGGATACGCATCTACCTCAAACTGCAGGCCACTGGTGGAAAACCGGTGTGCGTAGCGGACGCGGCCAGTGATACTCCCGATGGACGTTGATCGCCCCACACTCACTGCCCCAAAGGTCCAGGGCGTTCGAGAGCCCTGAAAGGCATCGCGGCGAGCGGCAAGCGTGGTGGTGTAGTGCATCTGGTCCTGCCGAAGGCTTTGCAAGGCCTCCCGGGCTTCGTCGTCGTTAGGCCGGGAGGCCAGAACGGCATTCAGCTGCGTAGCCGCAGCGTCGGGCTGTCCCATCCATTGCAGGATGGACGCGCGCTTGCGCATGAAGTACGGATCTTCGGGATAGTGCTCTCGGGCCTGGTTGGCATACGTGAGGGCATCTTGGGGATGATCGGACCACGTCTCGACATCAATGATGGCCTTCAGGGCTTCGTAGTGGTCCGGATCCCGCTCCAGCACATACCGCAGTTCGCGTCGTGCCTGGTCGTGCTGCTCCTCCCAGGCAAGTGTACGGGCCACAAAAACCCGGATGCCGTGATAGTTGGGGGCTGCGTCCAGCGCCCGGTAGGCCATGGCGCGTGCCTTCTCGTAGTTCTCGTCCTCGAACGCAATGGTCCGCGCCTGGGCAAAGAGAGAATCGACCGACTGGCCGTGCACGACGGACACGCCAAAGAGGAGGGCAACAATCATCCCCGCGAGCACGCCCGTCCCCGGCTGAATCCACAATCTAGACACAAAAACAAATCGGTTCACGGATGGAGGCGGTTCTTGAGCGTGGGAAGTTCGTCGTAGTCCGGGGCCGTCTGCTCGAGAGTTGCTACAACCTGCGTGGCATCCGCAGAACGGTTAAGGGCAAGCAGTGCCTTTGCCTTCTTGGCCAGGAAGTCGGCCCGATCGGGGTGGCGGTCTAGCCCCGCATTGATCGTCTCCAAGGCTGCTCGCGGGCGTCCGGCCCACAGCTCTACGTCGGCGAGGGCGTTGTACGCATCGTAGTACGCCGGATTGCGCTGGAGAATGGTGCGAAAGTGGTCGCGAGCCGTGTCGAACTGCTGCGTCCAGGCGTAGGTGCGCCCCAACAGCGTACGCACGTCGTGGTAGTCCGGGCTTGTCTGCAAAAGACGACGACAAAGAGCCCGGGCCACCGCATAGTCCCCATCGAAGGCCTTTCGCCGAGCTACCTGAAACTGCTCAGTCGTATTCAAGTCCTGCTCGTCGATGCGCGCAAGCACCGTGTCGATGGCCTGCTGAGGCGACGCGGGCCCATCGGGCGCCGACGCCGCCCGGTACGGCGTGGTGGGCGGAAGCTCGTGCCCCGGCACCTCCGGACTGTACAGCTTGTTCTGCTGCGTCACGTACTGGTTGACCCGTTTGAAGCGGGCCATGCGCTGCTCCAAATCGGCCTGCTTGTCGGGATTGTTCACGGGCGTCAGCGCCATTCCCTCCGACAGGCGGTACAACTGGTCGTCGGCCTGGTAGTAATCCTTGTGCAGATAGTCGATGAGCTGATTCTTGTTGCGCATCAGCGGCCGCGAGTGGACATTGCGAAACTGCCGCGCCGTGTCAATCCGCGTGCCCAGCCAATGGGCCGTCTCCGGCCACGAAAGCCCAAACTGTGCCTGGAGAAAGCCGAGGAGGGTCGGCCCCACGTCAGCGTGACTGGAGACGGATGCAAAGGTCGCACTTTCGGCCAGAAGGGGCGAGTAGAGGAGGAACGGGACGTGATAGCGGGCGATCTGGGTCGGCTGCGGAATTGGAATCAGCCGATGATCGCCGGTAATCATAAAAATCGTGTTCTCGTACGCAGGCTGCGACTGGTACCATTCGAAGAATTGGCGAAGGGCATCGTCGGTATAGAGAAGGGTCGTCAATTCCGATTGATACGTCCGATAGCGCGCAGCCTCGTCTTCGCTAAGGTTGAGTGCCTGGAGCCGCTGCTCGAAGCGGCGCCAGTAGTCTTCTTCCTCCGGCACCACGAAGGGATCGTGGGACTGCAGGGTGTGGAAGATGTCGAGACGCGGCTGCCGATCAACGGTATCGATGATCGAGGTCGCCAGGGAAAACATTTCCTTGTCGGGATAGCCCCAGTACCGCTCCGTAGCCCCAGGATCGCCCCCAAAGCGCCGATGCAACTCGGACCGGTCCACGAGACGATCAATCTCTTGCCGCTTTAGAAATTGGTCGACATTGTCGAACGCCGTGTCGAATCCGCTGTAATAACTGGTATGATATCCGCGCTCTCCCAGCAGGCGGATCAGCGTCTGGTGCCGGGGCATGTCGTCGCCCATCGCCATGAAGCCGCGCTCAGCAAAGGGCAGAGCGCCAAAAAGAGAGGGCATGAGACCGAAGGTACGCCCCGTCGTGCTCAGGAAATTTTTCCAGTACAGCCCGTCACGCGCCAGCGAGTCGACGAACGGCGTCATGCCTCCATACCGCGCCTCCTCTCCGATGAAGGTCGTCCCCAACCCTTCGAACACAATGACCACGACGTGAGGGGGACGGTCAAGGGCGTCCAGCTTGGCCTGGTCAAAAAATGGCCCCAGCACGTCCTCGTAGTTCGCCCGGTACATCCAGGGATACTCCCGGCTCCGCACGGAAGCATCGGCAGACGCAACATTGTCGGTGGGCTCCGTCTTGGGCTGGTACTCCGTGGAGGACGAGGCAAAAGCCCACGCTGCGCTCTCCCCAAGAAAGTATGCCGTTTTGTTGAGGGCAAGGTGTTCGGCCGCGGGGCGGTCGGCATCCAAGGCAGACGTCGAAACAAACAAATTGAGGAGGGCGAGAATCCCGACGGCATAAAGGGCCTTATCGGGGACGCCCCCCGCGCGAAGGAAAAACGCGTTGCCCACAAGCACTGCGATGAGGACGAGCGCATTCCCCCAGAAGACGACATTGCCGGCACCGGAGGTCTGAACCGTGTCTACGACCTCCGTCAGGTCGTAGGCCCAAAAGTCCAGGCCCAGCGGCTGCAGTGTGGTGGTGTAGTAGCGAATGAGGACCAAATGTCCCACAATGAGCACCACAAGCCCCGCCAGTGTGACCCCGAAGGCCACGGACCTTCCCGCAATCGAGAAGAGGGTGAGATACCCCCCAATGATCCCCACCGCCACAAACAACGAAAACTCCAGGTCGTGCAGTCCCCCGACCAACTCGTGCTTCCACAGCGCTACATCCAGCGAGTGATGAGCCCGAACGAGCCCGTATTCGATGAGACGACTAACGATCAGGGACGCAAAAAACGCAGCCCAGAGGACCCCCCCATCTCGGAAGACACCTTCAAGGTCAAGATCGAGGGTCATTGAAGAGGGATACTGAATTCAGGGACAACCGACCATCCTACTCTCTAACAGCACAACAAAGGACCGGACAGCGACACCGCCCATATCGTAAAGGGATCACAAAAACTGGTCCATGCTGCACGAAAAGTCCTTTGGCATGTTCGTAGCGCAGTGCACAGTCCTCCTTTGCAATTGGTATTGGAACGTGTTGTGTTACGCGTATCCGCTCCTAAGTAACTTCAATCATGGATTTGGACTTTGCCCTACTCAAAATCGGCTTTTGCAACCATTGCGGGTCGTTTTTTAGACGCCAAGCCCCAAGTTTTCGATTGAAGTCACTTGGTCTCCAGCAACGCCCCCTCGTCGCTCTAGAATGTGGGGAGGTATGAACTCGTCCCCTCGGACGAGAGGGTTGTGTAGCGTCGTTGGAGTCCAAGGCGTTACACAGGAGACGAAAGGCCCGGTGCTTCGTCCATGCTGATACATACAGGATCTGAGTCCTAGGGAAGCGGGAGGACCATGATGCTGATCGGAGTCGAACGCACCGAAACGGGAGGCGGGATCTGTTCTGTTTAACGAACTCACTGTTGCTCAAAGCAGCTGTACGCAACACGGGCCCAACGTCTTTCCCCAAGCATCCCGCCAGACTCACAGTATATGGAACGTAATACCAACCCCGGGAGCTCTATTCCGGTAGGAATCAGGCTTCCGTAGCGCCGTTGGAGTCCAACGGCGCTTCTGGTGCCATCCTTGACGGCACCGGCGATGCGAGAGGCTTTTGCGTATTGCACCGCCGTACCTCCTACCTGAAGTCTGCAGCAGGATTCGGTATAAAACGGCTTCTTTAGGATCCCGGAAGCCGACGTTCCATACGTCGCTGGGCGGGATCCCACCTGAAACAGCTTCTCCTTCTCAACTTCTATTTCCCCACCCCCAACCGCCGATGGCCGCCCTTCGCACGCTCTCCCCCTCCTTCGTCCTGTATGCCATTGGAACGATGGTCCTACTCACAACCGGATGTGGCACCACACATCCCCGTTCCGCCCCCGCCTCCACCGAGGCAGCAGCACGAGCCGACAGTCTGGCCCGCGTGACCGACAGTCTCGAACAGGCCCTCGCGGCGCAGACGGAGCGCGCTCACCTGCGCCATCCCAACCTCGACGCTACACTTTGGACCCAGACGGCGGTTGAATACGACGGGGTCACACAGGGGACCTACCGCCTAGCATCGGTCATGATGAAACGGGCCCTGACTGATTCCAGCTGGTCCGCCGCATTGGCCCAGGCTGAGGAGTCGGCCGCGCAGTACCGTGAGAAGCCCCCCGCCGTGGTGCTGGACGTTGACGAGACGGTGCTCGACAACAGTGCCTATCAGGCTCGTCTCGTACAAAACAATGAATCCTACGACACTCAAAGCTGGAACGCCTGGTGTCGCGAACAACAGGCCGACGCGGTGCCTGGAGCCCTGCGCTTTACGCAGCAGGCCGACTCGATGGGCGTGCAGGTCATCTACCTCACGAATCGGGACTCGGTTGTAGAGGCGGCCACGCGCGCTAATCTCCGAGCGCTGGGCTTTCCGGTGGAGGATGCGCCGGACGCCGTGCTCACGCAGGGCGAACGGCCCGGCTGGACGCCGAAAGCCTCACGCCGCGCCTGGGTGGCGGAGCGCTACCGCGTGCTGCTGCTTGTCGGCGACAACCTGGGCGACTTCGTCGAGCCCGCCGACACGTCCCTCGCCGCTCGTCGTCGCATGAGCCACCGGCACGCCGACTTCTGGGGCACACGCTGGATTGTCCTTCCCAACTCCCAGTACGGATCGTGGATGGGTGCGCTTTTCCAGTACGATTACGCCCTCTCGCCGACCGAACAGCTCCGCCGCAAACATGATCGGCTCAAGACGAAACCCCAAACGCCTTGATGGCCGAATTGCCCCCATCGTCGGGTAGGGCGTTCCGACATACGCCGGATGTTGAACTAGCAGGAGAAACGTTGGGGGCGGCGGTCTGAGGGCCGTCGTCCCTTTTCGTAAAAGCCCGGGGTCCACTGTGTGTTGCTACTGATTGCCGTTCGGCCGCTGCGTGCGATCCGGGGCCGGAGGCTGCTCGCGCAGGTCCATACCCTCCGTTTCGAGAAGGCGCAGACCTTCCTCCACCGCCCGTTCAAGCTGCGGGTCACGCCCTTGCTCCACGAGACGCGGCGTCATCTCCACCTCTACGTCCGGTGCCACGCCCTCATTCTCAATAGCCCATTCCCCCTCGGTCGTAAAGAAGCCACCGCGCGGCGCCGTAATGGCCCCGCCGTCAATGAGCGGAGGCGTCCCCCAGATGCCAACCAGCCCGCCCCAGGTGCGCGTACCCACCAGGGGACCGATGTCCATTTTGCGAAAGAGGTACGGCAGGTAGTCGCCCCCCGAGCCGGACATTTCATTGATGAGCATGACCTTCGGCCCCCACACGCCGGCTCCCGGGGAAGTGAAGGGCGTCTTTTCGCCAACCGGGTTGCTGAAGTACCCGTGCAGCTGGCGGCTCATCACGTTCACCATGTAGTCGGCCGCCGAGCCCCCGCCGTTGTAGCGCTCGTCAATGATGATGCCCTCTTTGTGCTGCTGAGAGAAGTAGTTGCGCGTAAAGTGCTGGTAGCCGCCCCCACCGGTGTCCGGAATGTAGACGTAGCCGAGACGCCCATTGGAGAGGGAGTCTACCCGCTGTCGGTTCTTCTCAATCCAAGCAATACGGCGCAGATCAGCCTCGCTACGGGTCGGAACGACAGTGACATCACGGGCTCCCTCGGCGGTCGGCTCGTCATTTACAGTGAGGATGGTCTGCCGCCCGGCCGTCCCTTCCATCGCTGCGTAGGGGTTGTCCTCCGCAGTAATCTCTGTGCCGTTCACGCCAATCAGGTAGTCGCCCTCACTCACGTCGATGCCCGGAGCAGCGAGCGGGCCCATAGCGTCGGTCCACGGCTCCCCCTCGAAGATGCGGGCAAAGCGGTAGTAGCCCTCGTCTGCCGCGAGATTTGCGCCGAGCAACCCCACCGGTACCCGATCCACCTCCGGCATGTCGCCCCCGCCGGTGTAGGAGTGCCCGACCGAGACCTCGCCGCCCATCACGTCGAGCACGTAGTTGACGTCTGCCCGATGCTGGGCGTGCTCGAGCCATGGCTTATAGCGCTCATACACGGTCGACCAGTCGGCTCCATGCAGGTTCTCGACGTAGAAATAATCGCGCTGAAACCGCCAGGCTTCCCGGTAGATTTGCTCCCACTCCTTCGGGGGCGTGATGCGCGCCTCCAGGTCCGTCGAGAGCGCTCCGTCTCCCACCGACGGATCACCGCTGGTCGGGACCACGCCCCACGTACCGCCCGCCCGGTAGAGCAGATTCTTTCGGTCGTGGGAGAGTTGGAACTGGCTCACGCCTTCCATAAACGTGGCGCTCGCCCGCTCGTCGAACGAGTAGCGCTTGAGTGCCGGTTCGCCGGGATCTTCCCCAACTGGGGTCGGCATCTCGACATAAAACAGGGTGCCTGACGGTCCGGCCCGCAACTGACTGTAGGTATCTTTCGGAACGCCGAGAGAAACGATGCGATCGCCGAGCCCGTCGCGGTCAACTTCGACGGTCACGGCGCCGGAGGCTTCCTCCTCATTTCCATTCTCGTTATTGTTGGTTGACTCCTCATCACTGCGAGGGAGAAGGGGAGACTCGTCATCGTCGGAGAGGACAGCGGCGTAGAGGCCGTAGGTGGTGGGCCGCCCGTAGCTGCTCATGTCGAGCCAGCCGGTGTCGAGGCCGAGATTGGTACTGCCAAGAAAGTAGAGATAGTCGCCGTCGGCGCCCCAGGTGGGGTGCCGCGTCTCCACGAGCGTGGTCGCCACCGGGGCCGTCTCGCCCGTCTCCATCGAGTAGAGCATCACTGCGTAGTGCAGGTTCTCCTGGCGAACAGTGTAGGCAATCCACTCACCGTCGGGCGACCACGTCGGATCGATGGCCCGCTCCGGCGTAGCGTAGGGATCGGTGTCTACCTCTGTCGTCTCGCCGGTCTCGGTGTTGAGCGTCCAGAGGGTGCGATCGGCGTCGGTAAAGAGGACGTGGGTGCTATCCGGCGACCATTCCAACTCGTAGTAGAAGGTGGGCCCGGGCAGGTCAAACCGCTCCGGTTCCGTCAGGCCCTTCTGGTCACTCACAAAGAGCTGGTACTCGCCCGAAGCATCAGAGAACCAGGCCACCTGCGTTCCGCCTGGCGACCAGGCAGGACTGCGGTCGGCGGCGCCGGCGCTCTCGGTGAGGTTGCGCCAGTCGCCATGCTCGGTCGGCACAGTAAAGACCTCACCGCGCGCCTCCATGACGGCCCGTTCGCCCATGGGCGAAAGCCGTGCGGTACGCACCTGACGCCCCACCTCCTTCCAGTCGGGGCGCGTCCAGGGCAGGTCGCCGCGCACATCGATCTCAAGCTGCGTCGTTGTGCCGGCCGAGGGGTCGTAGCGGTGCAAGTAGCCAGCCTGTTCGTACACGACCGCCCCGTCGCCCGCCGCCAGTCCCTTTACGTCGTAAACGTCGTGCGAGGTTACCTGCCAGAGCGAATCCGCCGCGGTGTCGTAGGCCCACACATTCATAGCACGGTCCCGCTCCGAGAGGAAATAGACCGTGTCGCCAAGCCATACCGGATTTTTGTGCCGGCTGCCCTCCCAAGGGACTTTCGTCAGGTCCATTGACTCCAGATCGAGGATACGAATCGGTTGGGCCTGACCGCCCTGATAGTTTCGCCACTCGGGGTCCCACGGATCCACGAGCTCATAGGCGAGACGCCGTCCATCCGGCGCCATCGTGCCAACGTACGCACGCGGCACCGACACCCGTTCCGGACGCCCGCCGCCATCCGGCTCCGTCGTCCAAAACTGCGGCTTCAAGTTCGGCCCCCCGCGCCGTCGGGACATGAAGAGCACCTCCCCGTCCGGCGTCCAGCCACGTACGTGGTCGGCACTCGGGTGGTGCGTTATGCGCCGGGGCTGCCCGCCGTCAATCGAAACGACGAACGCATCGGTATCTCCGTCGTACTCGCCGGTAAATGCCACCTGCTCCCCATCCGGCGAGAGGTGGGGCTGGGTTTCAGTACCGGGAAAGCTTGTGAGTCGCTCCGCCTCCCCACCGTTTTCCCCCACGACCCAGAGGTCGTTGGCGTAGGCAAAGACAATCGTGCCGTTTTCAACGGTGGGCTCGCGAAGAAGACGGGTCCCCTGTCCCTGCGCGGCGGAGAGCACGCCTATGCACAGGAAGAGCAGAAGAGCGGAAACAACAGGACGATGACGACCAATCATAGGGCGGCTCGACGATTCGGGGCATGGGAAATGTTGCGGCATCTGTCTGGCGAACGTTCTGTGGCCTCCAACGTCGACCACTGTGTCTCGGCTTTTTCTTTACGCCACCAAACGAATTTCAAGATGATGAACGGGCGGCCCGACATCAACCACGCTTCGTCCGTATTTGTCAGCGTTTCCGTGCGGCTCTTCTGTCTTGTCTGGCATTCCCGGGACGTGTTGACTTACCTTGAGGGTGTCCGTCCATTTTTCGCCCGTCCCACCTCCCCTTCATGTCCGCCCTCGAACCTCACATCGTCGACCGCAGCGATCGCAGCACCGGCTGGATCGAGGTCATTTGTGGCTCCATGTTTAGCGGCAAAACCGAAGAGCTGATCCGTCGGCTGCGCCGTTCCCGCTTTGCCCGACAGCAAACGGAGGTGTTCAAGCCCTCTCTTGATGCTCGTTACAGCGAGGATGAGGTCGTGTCGCACGACGAGAACACGGTGCCCACAACGCCGGTGGACACGGCCGCTCAGATCCTCCTCATGACGAGTGAAGCCGATGTCGTGGGCATCGACGAGGCGCAGTTTTTCGACAACGAACTGGTGGAGGTCTGCCAGCAACTCGCCAACGACGGGCGGCGAGTGATCGTGGCGGGACTGGATACCGACTATCGCGCCGAACCGTTCGACCCGATCCCTCAGCTCATGGCGGTCGCTGAACACGTGACCAAGCTGCATGCTGTGTGTGTGGAGTGCGGCGCGCCGGCCAATCATTCCCAGCGCATTGTGCCGGGCGAAGACCGTGTCCTTGTGGGCGCCACGGAGGCCTACGAGCCGCGCTGCCGAAAATGCTTCGAGCCAACGCCGGTGGAGGTACACCGCCCGCGTCCCCATACCGACGACTTCGAAATGGCGTCGTCCCCCCCATCCGCTCCGGACGACGAAATGGAACCGTCCCCCTCAGACGACCCGCGCTCTCTCAACGAGGGGGAGCCCTCGTAATCCTCAGCCGGAGACCATTTCCGCCGTGGCGGACATCGGAGAGTCGGGTGTGTCCTCCCTCGCCCGCCCCAAAGGATGGTCGTCCGCAATGACTGTCGATTGTGCCCCTTCCTTGGCCTCGTACATGGCCATATCGGCTGCATGGAGCGCCTGATCGATTGTGTCGTACGACGAGAGCCCCACGACGCCTCCGATACTCGCCGACACTCGAAGATCGCAACGATCGGTTTCAATGGGAAACCGAAGGGTCTTGTGGATACGATCGGCCACCGAGCGTGCCTCCCCGGCCGTCGTCGCGTCCGGAAGACAGATCACAAACTCGTCGCCTCCGATGCGCCCCACGCGGTCCTCCCCACGCGTGATCGTACGGAGCAACTCCGCCGCGCGGACGAGCACCTGATCGCCCGTGTTGTGACCGTATTCGTCGTTGATTGGCTTAAAACCATCGAGGTCGAGGTACAGAAGCGCCCCGCTCCTGTCAGAGCGAGTCTGCATCAGCTCTCGAATGTCCTGCTGGACCGCGTATCGATTGGGGAGATTCGTGAGTGCGTCGTGCATGGCCTTGTGCTTCAGACGCTCCTCCCGCTTCTGCTGGTCCGTCACGTCGCGCTGGGTCGACACCCAGTGGGTTAACTCGTTCGTCTCACTGTAAACGGGGGCAATGTGCCAGGACACCACGTACGGCGTGCCGTCCTTCCGGTAGTTGACCGTTTCGGCGTGAACGGCCCGCTCGTTCTCGAGAGCACTCCGCACTTTGTTGAGCACGGACCGATCCGTCTCCGGTCCTTGGAGCATGCGGGGCGTTTGCCCGACCAGCTCCCCGCGCTCGTACCCGGTCATCCGGGAGAACGCTTTATTCGTCCATACAATCCGGGGACCGGGAGCCTCCAGCGGTTCTGCTTCGGTAATCACCACGGCGTCCTCGGCCTCTTCCAGGGCCGACTTGAGATACCCAATCTGATAGGTCATGCGGTGAGCCTCCAAAAGGTCCACGACGATATCGGCGAGCGTGGTCAGGCGCGCCTGCTGTGCCCGCCCGAAGGAGCGAGGACGCTCATCCGTCAGGCAGAGCGTCCCCAGCCGAAGATTGTCGCCCATGTCGAGCGGGGCGCCCGCATAGAACCGAATCTTCTCCCCGGTAACGAAGGGGTTGTCCGCAAAACGTTCGTCCTCGGTGGCGTCTTCCACCACCATCACTCCATCGTCGAGAATTGCATAGGTGCAGAACGAACTCTCCCGGTCCGTCTCGTCGACCTCCCACCCACAGATTGACTTGAACCACTGGCGATCGCGGTCGATCAGTGTGACGGCCGCACTCGACACGTCGAAGAGATCTTGGGCAAGGGTCGTGATGCGATCGAAGGACGCCTCGGGATCCGTGTCGAGAATGCCAATCTGATTCAGAGCCGCGAGTCGCTCGTCCTCATTGGCAGGAAAGGGGACATCCACAAGAAACGGAATTGGAATATGGGAGGGACTCGCGCACCCGTTTTTCTGAGCAAGGAACAGGCCACAGTCCTGGAAAATACGCTTTTAGCGCACATTACCCACCCCAAACTACGTACAAATCCCAAAAACACGGGAATGTACGTAGGACTGAACTGGTGTTTCAACACTCCGAGACGGTACTCGTACGTAGTGATCCGAGACGAATTTGAACGAGACGCTCCCGTTGCCATGACGCACGCTCGTTCTTCTCCCTCTTCTCCCCCCAAACGACAGCCGAAACGTCAACCCAAACGGCAGCCCAAGCGTCAGCCGAAACGGCAGCCCACAGAGCCGACGCGCGTGCCCAACCCTACACGTCGCGAACCGAACACGCCGGATCCCGATCGACGGGAGCCGAGTACGCCGAGCCCCTCCTCCGGCGAGTAGCCCTCCCCGTGTCCCCCAACGCCCGTCCTTTCGTGCCCCCTTCTCCGTAGCTGCACGGTCCGTGTCTCTATATTGTTGATTGATTACATGCGGCGGTGGACCTGTACGAAAGGTGCCCCGTCCCATTGTTGTCTGTTCAGACAAACAAGAGCACATCCACGGTATGGATTCTTCCGCATCGGACCGTCCCGACTCGGCGACGTCGGGACTGGCGACAAGCGACGGAGACCTCCCGCTCTCTCTGCCCCGCCTTGACGCCGCAGCTGGTGAACAGAGCCGGATGCGGGAGGTGCTTGACCGCTCCGAGAGTGGGGCACCGGCAGCGGGGGAGGCCCTCCGCGACCTCTTCTCGACCGACGAGATTTTCCACCGCCTCGTCATTGCCGCCGACGAGGAGTTCAGTCGCTCTACGCGCCTTCTCTTCCTAAGCGGACTGGCCGCTGGTCTCTCAATCAGCCTGTCGTTTCTTGGCATGACGGCCCTTACGGCCCTCTGGCCCGGCGAAGCGGCTCGACTGGTGGGGTGCCTCCTCTACCCGCTTGGCTTCCTGTTCGTGGTGATGGGGCGCTACCAGCTCTTCACGGAGAACACGCTGACGCCGGTGACGCTCGTGCTCACCCGGATCGCAAGCATTCCCCGATTACTGCGCATCTGGGGCGTGGTCCTGGGGGCCAATGTATTGGGGGCGGCGCTCTGCGCCTACGTGCTCGCCACTACGGGCGTCTTTTCGCCGGAGATGGCAACGGTGGCCCACGACTTTGGACTGCACTTCCTGAAGATGTCCTGGGCGGACCTCTTCTGGAAGGGGGTCTTTGCCGGCTGGCTCGTGGCCGGGATGGTGTGGCTCAACTACGCCGCCCGCGACATGACGTCCCGTTTCCTCATCACGTTTACTCTCATTTACACCGTGGCTGCGGCGGAGCTGGCCCACTGCATCGTAGGCTCGGCCGAGGTGCTCTACGTCGTCTTTCAGGGAGACGCGACGGTCTCCGCCTTCGCCCTTGACTTCCTGGTCCCGGCGGTGCTCGGCAACACCGTGGGCGGCGTCGGGCTGGTCGCCATTCTCAACTTCTCCCAGACGCGCGACCACCGCTTCCCGCACCGCGACTGCGGCCAGCTGGAGCTGACGTGGACCGAGTGGCTCTTCGGCCACTCGGCCGGCCGTCCCGAGTCGGAGGGGGATGAGGAAAACAATCAGCCGCTCGACCCGCCAGTGCACCCCGACGACCATGCATATGGCCCGCCCGATGCCCCCGTGACGGTCGTGCAGTACGGGGACTACGAATGTCCCACGAGCCGGCAGATCTACCGTTCGGTCAAGCGATCGATCATGGACCTTACAGACCGGAGCGACGTGACGAAGCCGCCGGTTCGGTACGTCTTCCGCCATCTGCCGCTGCGGCAACGTCACCCTCATGCCGTGCACGCCGGGGTGGCCGCGGAGGCTGCGGCTAAGCAAGGGGCCTTCTGGGACATGCACGAGCAGCTGTTTGCCCACCAGGACCACCTGGAGGACGAGGCCCTGCACACCTACGCAGCGGCGATTGGCCTCGACCTTGATCGATTTGACGCAGATCTGCAGGGCGATGCGCTCCACGAGCGTGTGATGGCGGACCGCAGCGCGGCGGTGAAGAGTGGGGTTCGCCGCACGTCCAACCTCTTTATCAACGGGGAGCGGTACCAGGGGGCGCTGACCCCAAACGCCATTGCCCGTGCCCTGCGCCGGCAGGCCGCCGCCGAGGCGCCCCTCCCGGACGACGATGAATTCTACGACGAGCCGGAGCCGACGACCGACCGGGCGTAGCCTAAGCCCTCAGGACTGGGCGGGCGCATTGACCCACACCCGAGCCGACCGTGCAGGAATCGTGACGGGTTCTGGGATTCCGTTGAGGTGGAGTCCGTCCTCGTCAGCGTCGAGTGGCCAGGCGAGGCTCAGGGCAGAGGACAGCACTGCATCTGGGGCAAGTTCAACGTTGGCAGTCGTCGTCCCTGCGTTGAAGACCACCACCGCTTCCCGCTCCCCTAGCTCTCGACGGAACGCCACGGTCCGCTCTTCGGCCCGTAGCCACTCCACCCGTCCGGTCCGAAGCACCTCGTAGCGATGACGAAGCGTAGTGGCCTTCCGATAAAATGCTAGCAGATCGGTGTCCCAGTCGTCTTCGTCTTCCGGAAACGCCCCACGGCAATGGGGATCCCCGTCGGATGAGAGGCCCACCTCGTCGCCATAGTAGATGCAGGGCGCGCCGGGCATCGTCATCAGGAAAAGCGTGGCTTGTCGGAGGGCCGTGGCGTCGTCCCCCATGATCCACTGCGCGCGGGCCATGTCGTGACTGTCCAGCAGATTGAGTTGCGCGCACGTCGCCTCCCAGTTGTACAGCGCCAGCACCTCATCCACGTCGGTGACAAACGCCTCAGCGTCGAGGGGATCAAATGTAAGGTGGGCCTTGGTGTAGTTGCGGAGACTCTTGGCGCCAAAGAAGCTGAGAATGGGACCCAGCAGCGGATAGTTCATGAGGGCATCGAACCGGTCTCCCTCCAGCCATGCTGGCGCCTCCTCCCAGATCTCTCCCACGAGATAGGCCTCTGGATTGGCGGACTTTACCACGTCCCGAAACTCGCGCCAGAAAGGGGGATTGTCGATCTCGGCGGGGACGTCGAGGCGCCATCCGTCGATGCCGAAGTTGATCCAGTGCTCAGCCACGTCGAGCAGATAGTCTTGGACCTCCGGGTTGTCCGTATTGAACTCCGGAAGGGCGGGAAGGTCGTGCCAGGCCGCATAGTTATGGGGCTTCGTGGCCGTCGATGAGTAGGGGCGAAGAGGCCAATCTTTGATCTCAAACCAATCGACGTACGGGGAGTCGGGGCCATTTTCAAGGACGTGGTGGAACGGCCAAAAGCCGCGACTCGCATGATTGAAAACCCCGTCGAGCACCACGCGGATGTCCCGAGCATGGGCAGCGTCCAGCAGCGCGCGGAGCGCGTCGTTGCCTCCAAGAAGCGGATCCACCTCGTAGTAATCGTACGTGTGATAGCGGTGGTTGGCTGCCGAAGCAAAGATGGGATTTAGATAGAGCGCCGTAATCCCGAGCTCGTCCAGGTAGTCGAGGTTGTTAATGATGCCGTAGAGGTCTCCCCCCTGAAATCCCTGCTCATCGGGCGGCGTCCCCCAGGGCTTCAGTTCCACCTCGTCCTGGTGCGCCACCTGCCCACTGCGCGCAAAGCGATCGGGAAAGATCTGGTAGAAGACGGCGTGCTTGACCCAGTCCGGGGTGGTCATGGTGAGATCGTCTAACGGAAACAAACTTCGATACTCAGGACCCAGACAGCCCTTGGCCCCCCGAGAACGACGGACGAACGCCTACGGCCCTGGGACACGTACGAGGCCAGTCGGGAGCGGGGCAGAAGAAAACGGAGGCCCGAGTGCCCCGCGCCCGTAACGTGCCTCCGCGGCGGTCGGTCGTCCGCCCCCACCCTCACGTTGAGAATGTGGACCGCCCCTGCCGTTAGATCACACCGAACACAATCCCGCCCAGAATGGTCGCGATGACAACAGGACACACGTACTTGAGAAAGACGGCCCACGTGGAGGCAAATGCCCCCGTAAACGTATCGCCAGCCCCTTGTTGCAACTCCTCAATGGCCTGCCCGGTGCCCCACACCCACCCGACGAACACGCTAATGAGAAGCGCCCCAAGCGCAAGCGAGATATTCCCCCAGATGAAGTCCATGATCGAGAAGAACCCCGTGGCCCCAAAGAGGCTGATTTGCTCGGTAAGAAACGTCGATCCTCCGTTCGCAAGAGCCGAGGGCAACCCGAGGAGGAACGTGAAGCCGCCAACGAGCAACACCGATTTGCTGCGCGACCATGTCGTTTCATCGACAAAGTAGGAGACCACTACCTCCAGCAGCGACACCATGGAGGTAAGGGCGGCAATGGACAGGAGGATGAAGAAGACCATACTGATGAAGCTTCCCAGCGGCATCGTCTCAAACACTTCCGGCAGCACCTGGAAAATGAGGGCCGGACCGCCACTCTCCGGCTGCTTGCCCATCGCAAACAGGGCTGGAAAGATCATGAGACCCGCCAGCAGGGCGATGGCCGTGTCGAAGAGGGCCACGTAGCCGCCGGACACGAGCAGGTTCTCGCGCTTCGGGAGGTAGGAGCCGTACGTAATCATGGCCCCCATTCCCAGACTCAAGCTAAAGAACGCCTGGCCCAGTGCAGCGAGGATAACCGTGCCGTCGATCTTCGAAAAATCCGGGTTCAGATAAAACTCCAATCCCTCGCCCGCCCCCGGAAGCGTCACAGCCCGGAAGATCACCACGAGCATCAGCACAAGCAGTACCGGCATGAGCACCTTCGCCCAGCGCTCAATTCCCTCCTCCACCCCGCCGTACACGACAAGGATCGTGATGACCATAAAAACGGCGGCCAGCGGAATGACGGTCCCGGCATCCGACACAAAGGAGCCAAAGTAGGCCGCCGAGTCGACGCCCGGCGCCACGAAGCCCTTGAAGATGTAGCCGAGAGCCCACCCGGCAACCACACCGTAGTAACTGAGAATACACACCCCTGTGAGCACACAGAGTCCTCCCACGAGCACCCAGGGGGTTCCGCTCTTGATGGCCGCGATGGCCCCCACCGGATTCTTCTGGCTGTTGCGCCCCAGCGCTAACTCGGCAAACAAATAGGGGAGACAGATCAGCGCGATGCAGGCCAGATAGACCACAACGAAGGCCCCTCCCCCGTTCTCGGCAGTCACATATGGGAATCGCCAGATGTTGCCCAGCCCAATGGCCGAGCCCGCGGCGGCGAGAATAAATCCGAGGCGGGAGCCCCACTGCTCGCGATCGGCAGACGTGGTTGCCATATCGTCAGAGTGTGATCATCGATAGAGAAAGACGCAACCGGTAGTCCCCCATGCCCCTACAAACCGGAGTATCAGTGCTGATCCTGGAGTGCAGATCACGCGAAGATAATGGGTGCCCTTGGTGAACGCAACGGAGCACCGCCCGAAATACGCTTGCTCCGCAAAAAATCATTCAAAACAAAAATCGAGCACAGACGGACGGGGCGACCAAGCACGTAGACGGCTATGCGTTCCACTGGTCCTGTGGCGGATAGGTCTTCCGGTCGTGATAATCGTGGAGTCGGGGAACGACCTGTGCAAGAACGAATCGGGGGTTCGCGCCCTCTGCTGCATCGGCAACGTCCGCCAACTCAATGTCGCCCGACGACTTGTGCAAGCGCACATGCCCGATCGTTTCGGCCGACGTGCCGAACGTGTACACACAGTGATCCGGCGTTTCCTCTTCCTTCGAGACGAACAACTCAACACCCATCGCATCCACGCAGAAAATGATCGGAAAACGGATCGAAGCCTCCGGCCTCGGGACTCACGTTTCTCAAACGTCCCCCCACAGGAACAGAAAGAACCACGCGCTCCGTGCCGGCCCGAAGACTGTTTTGACTTCAAACGATGACAGTTCAGGCAGAGCGCGAAGATCCGCAGGTCGTCGCGATCCAACAGGGGCTCCTTCTGAGCAACGGACGGCCCTCCAATTCCTGCGAAATATCTCGTCGATTCTCAATCCGATCAAAAATCAAAACAGTCTCTTAGATCCCCGACGCGATGAGCAACTCGATGTCGCGGTGATTCATGCCAAACATGGACGCCAGGCTCTTCTTGGTAAGGTGCTGCCGGTACACGTACGTGCCGTTGCGCAGCCCTTCGTCGCGCCAAAGCGCTTCGTTGATTGATCCGGCCTCGCCGATGTGAAGAAGATAAGGCACGAGCACGTGCGAGAGAGCATAGGTGGCGGTGCGCGCCGCGTTGGACGGCATATTCGGCACACAGTAGTGGATGACGTCGTGCCGGCGATACACTGGGTCAGAGTGAGTCGTGGGCCGGCTCGTTTCGATGCAACCGCCCTGATCCATTACGGCGTCCACAATGACGCCGCCCGGCGACATGGACGCCACCATATCTTCCGTCACGAGCATCGGGGAGCGCTCCCCGCCCGCCATCATTGCCCCGATTACTACGTCGGCCGAGCCCACCGCCTGTCGGAGGTAGTGGTCGCTGGCCATGGCGGTCGTGATGCTGCGGTCCAGGTAGTGCTCCAACGCACGCAGCGAGCCGAGCTCTGAGTCGAGCACAATGACGTGTGCACCGTAGCCGAGAGCGGTGCGCGCCGCCCACTCCCCCACCACGCCGGCGCCCAGAATGACAACCGTCGCGGGCGGCACACCGGAGATCCCGCCGAGCATGACGCCCTTTCCGCCCTCATTGCTCTCCAGGTACCGCCCGGCGATCTGGATCGACATCGATCCGGTAATCTCGTGCATCATGCGCACGAGCGGAAACGTCCCGTCCGGATCTCGAATGAACTCGAAGCCGATCCCTGTAATCCGAAGGCGCATGAGGTGGCGAAGAAACTCGGGCGTCGTGCCCCCCAGGTTGAGGGCCGAGATGAGAATTTGCCCCTGCTGAAGCAGACCCATCTCCTCCTCGTCCGGCGGCCCTACTTTTACAATGAGATCGCTTTGACTGTAGAGGTCGTCTGGTTCTTCGACGAGCTCCGCCCCCGACTCTTCGTACTCGTCGTCTTGAAAGTGGGCCTGCCGCCCGGCGCCCTGCTCAACATACACCTCATGACCGTTGGCAACCAACGCCCCTACACCGCTGGGCGCCAGGGCCACTCGACGCTCCTCGTTTGCCACCTCGCGCGGCACCCCGATGCGGAGCGATTGCCCGTCGTCCTTTTTCAGAGGCTTCTCCATCGTCATCAATCCGGGTTCGCGCTCGAAGCCCTGCAGGGACGGGATTTCCATATAGAGAAAGACATCTGATTGTACGACCGGCGTCCAGCGAGCAGCACCCCCACCGGACAGTTCCCGACGGGGATGTAGCGCAGAAAAGGTATAAAACGGCATCGGCTTTTGCACATCACAGCCCCACGATCCATGCGTCCCATGCCAGACTCTGGTCTCCTGCGGTCGCCAGCACCACAAAGACATTTCGCCAAACGGGGGCGAACCCATGCGTCATCGTGCAGCTCAAAATGCCATGGTGTGCTCCAGGCATACTCCAAGAGTCGTCGGCGGCGCCCTTCTTCCATTGCCGAAGGATAGGTGCACCAGACAAGGGTACATCGTTTCTTCATGAGAGACCGAACCGGGAAAGTAGCAATGGTTCCCCCTGCGTTCGCCCCCTTACCTCTTCCCCCTTTCCTCCTATGACTTCCGTCTATCGATCTCTCGTGATCTTTTTGGCTCTGCTACTGATCGGGGGCCTGACCAATGCGGGAACGGCTGTTGCCATCAGCCTCGCCCCTTCTTCTCCAGTACTCTCAACGCTCTCCGAACACCTTCGCTCTGAACTCCGGTCGATGGATGCCACGCGGCAGGAACGCGCCCTGATTGACGTCGTGGCCCTGAGCCAATGCACGGCCTCCTGTACCATCAAAATGTCATCGCTTCCCATGCGGAAGATTCGTATCGACAATGACACCGGTGCCGGTTCCGTAGCGAACCTTACCATCCTCACACCGGTCCTCACGCGAATCTACCGGGTGGGACCAACCGATGAACTCCGCCTCTTGGCCCTCTCGGCCCTTCTGAACATCGGGCACGAGACGAGCCTGGACGCGATAATCGAACACGTTGCCTCGGTGGTGTCCCCCCGCGTAAAAACGGTCACGCATCGTGGCCTCTCCACCTTCTTCCTGACCAAATATCCCGAGCTGAATATGCGGATCTCGCGTAACGGCACGCTGGCTCTGGACGACATCCACGTCGCCCGTGCTCGTGCCGAACGACAGATGCGCAAGCAGGCAAGGCGCGGATAGGCACAGTGCAGGACCACTCCCCCGTCGTCGACAGAACAATAACGAACTCGCGACGACCCTCTTCACCGAAACTGGAGCCCCCATCCCGACAATTGGGAGGTGGGGGCTTTCCTCGTTCCGGGGCGAGCATCAGGCTGCGTGATATGAACCGCAGGGCTGTGCGCCCCTCCCCCGACTCCACAGGGCGGGCGCGCCTCTCTCTGCCCTACGCCTCCCCTCGATCAACAATGTCGGCAATTTCTCCGGTCCGCACCACGCGACCGTTCTCCAGCCGTACCCCCCGGCGCCCCAACCGGTGCGCCCGGGCTTTGTCGTGGGTCACGAGCACGGCAGTGAGCGCATATGCCTCCATTACATCCGCCAGAAGCGACTCCACCCGCTCGGCTGCCGTCGCGTCTAGGCTGGAGGCCGGTTCGTCCAGCAGCACGACATCGGGATCGTTGAACAGGGTGCGGGCAATGGCAACCCGCTGCGCCTCGCCCCCCGACAGGGACTCGGTGTCGCGATCCTGATACCCTGCCAGCCCCAGCCGATCTAGCAGCTCGTCCATCCGGTCAGAATCGACGGACGCGTCGCGGAGGCGAGGCCCCCATGTTACGTTGTCGGCCACCGTTCCCTCAGCAAGCGCGGGCTGCTGCGGCACAAGGCCGACGCGCTGCCGCACCGTGCGCGGAGGCAAGGTGCGGTAGTCCGTACCGTCAAGCAACACTGTGCCCGCCGTCGGCTCATCAAGCCGGTTCAGGAGGCGGAGGAGTGACGACTTTCCGGCCCCGGACGGCCCGAACACCACAAACACATCGCCCGCCTCCACTTCGATATTCACGTCTCGCACCAGCGCCGTCCCGTCCACGACGCGCGTCAGGTTTTGAGTGGCGAGAGGAGCAGGGGCATCGGACATACACGACAGGATTCTTGGGATGGCCGACGGACAAAACAATATGCGCAGACCGCCCCCAAGATTCTGCACAGCTGCCGCGACTACTGTCACAGGCAGCCCCACTCCACCCGCCTGGAGGAACTGGAGTCGGAGCACCCAGCCATTCGGTGCACACACGAGTACGCGCCCAGCGCCAAACGATCAACGCCCTAGTCCAGTGGCTTCACGTAGATGTTCTTGAAGTGAACGACACTGTCGGGGTCGTGACCTTGAAGGGCAACCGTGCCACTCGACAACACCCGTCCACTCATGTTGTCCGGGCGCTCCACATCAGCGGGCTCGGTGTACTCCACCATCGTTTCGCCATCCACCGCAATGGAGATGCTATCGCCCTTGACGCGGATGTGCATCGTAAACCACTCATTGTCGTCCACGGGCGACTCCTTCACGTCCTGTACCGCGTAGAGACTGCCCGTCCGCCGCGGATCTCCCTCGTACGTGTTGTTGATCTGTGCCTCGTACCCCTTCGACGGCCAGCCCTCCTCCTGATACTCGGTGTGAAAGTAAATGCCCGAATTCGCACCGGGCATCGATTTTACGTCGGCCCGAAACTCGAAATTATCAAAGTTGTGGTCCGCAACCTCCCCGACGTAAAACAAGTGCGAGCGCTCCCCATCTACGACGATCATTCCGTCCTGAACGGAGAAGGTATTCTCATTTTCGCTGGCCCGCCATCCCTCCAGCGACTCGCCATCGAAGATTGAGACCCAGCCGTCGCCCTCAGGTGGGGGTTGCTGAGCCAGAGCCGTCGAACATACGACGCCCGACAGGCCTGCAAGCAGAAGAAGCGTGACGATTTTGGTCAAAGCGGTTTTCATAACAATCGTGGAATTAGGAGAGGAATAGAAGCCCGGAAGGAAAATACTCGTCGGGCCCATGTGAATGAATAATGTACATAAACAAATCGTCGGATCGAAACCACACGACCCATTCCGTCCGCCCCGGCTCGAACCGACTCTCCATAACGGAAGTGCTACGAATACCAAAGAGGATTGACCTCGCCGGGTGTAGCGCCTACTTTCGATACTCCGTCTCCCACTCATTCATTTGTTGTCCTGCCATGCCGACTGTTGCCATTACAGGAGCCGCCGGCGCCATCGGCTCGGTCACTGCTGAAACGTTCGAGGATGCAGGTTGGAACCTTGCGCTTCTTGACTACGGGGAAGAGAACAAGACCACGCTCGACTCGTCATTTCCGGACGCCCATACGTTCGACTGTGATCTGACCGACGAGGACGCAACCCGCAAGGCCTTCGCAAGGATCGACGACGCAACGGAGTTGGACGCTGTCCTCGCCATCGCGGGAGGATTCTCCATGCAGGCGGCCACCGACGCGACGATGGACGACTATCATCGCATGATGGCCCTCAACGTCCAAACCCTCTTCAACACGGCTCGCGCCGCCCTACCGGTCCTGACGAAGCAAGACCAGAGCTTTCTGCTTGGCGTGTCCGCCCCAGCCGGGCTCGACGGCCAGGCGAACGCTGCTCTGTACGGAGCGTCGAAGGGCGCTGTGGCCGCCTACGTGAAGTCGCTCGGGAAAGAAGAGCAGGAGGCCGGCCTGCGTACAAGCGTGCTCTACCCGATGGGGGTCGTCGATACGCCCGCCAACCGCGACGCGATGCCCGACGCCGACCCGTCCTCCTGGATCGCGCCGCGCGAGCTGGCAGCCGGCATGCTTCACCTCGCCACCCGGAGCCCCCGTGGTCACGTGCCCGAGTTGAAAGTTCACGCCGCAACGGAATAGTCCGTCCCATCGGCATCGTTACGCCGCCCCTGGAACCGAGTCCAAAGCCAGGAATCGAAGGAGAGAGTTTATTCTCCCCGCTGCCCCCTTTCCCCGTCCCCCTCCCGACATGGCCGCAGCCGCTACTCCTTCTCGTCCCTCCACACTCGTCGCCAAACTGACCGAGCGGGCCGGGACGTGGACCCACGTGTCGCTTGCTCCCCATTCCGACCGGGCCGTCGCCTTCAAGCTAGACGATGCCACAATCGGCGTGCTTCACCACGACGGGCTGCTGGAAGTACCAGTCCCGATGCCCGTCCGCACCGTGCTCGTCGAGGAGGGCCTTGCCTCCCCGCACGACGCGCGGCCCGGAACGAACTGGGTCGCCGCTCACTTGCGCTCGGAGGACGACGTAGACCCAACTGCTCTCTTGCTCCGCCTCTCCTACCTCTACCGTCGCCTCCTCCGAAGCCAGGACGCAGCAACACTCCGCCGCATCCGCACCGAAGTGGCCCAGTACGGCCTCCCCGATGCGCTCAACACCATCTACGACACGATGCTCGCCAAGCGGGTCGACGCCACGGCCTCTCCCCTTCCGGGCCTGTCCTCGTCGTCCCTGAACCCGTAGCCCCGAACATCGAAGCGCTTCCTGTGTCCCCCCTTTATGTGGGTGGGGTTAAACCTGACCGTCCAGCCCTCCCCATAACTGATTTTTCACGCGAATCGCTTGGCAAATCCGCCCCCGACCTCGACCCTTGTAAAAGGAATGGTGGATTGCGAACCTGTTTAGTGGATGGATAACAATGCTGAGACACAGTGGATGCCTTTCCGCACGATATCCACGACAATAGCAGGCCGTAGACAATCCGCCGAACAGGTTCCGCAAGGGTCCATCCCTGACCGGGAGGAATCGCATCGTCTTGCCCCCCGGTCGGGTGCATAGGCGTCGGCGGGAGGTCCCCCCGACCATGTGTCTGCGGGGACTCCCGGAGCACGTTCTCGTACTTGCGACGACCGCGCTCCCCGCGTCTTCCCACCTGCGTCGTTTTCCCCAAACCAACACCTCTTCCCGAATGAATACGCGTGATAAGCTCCAGTCAATTGCAATCAATCTGTGGTGGAGCTGGAGCCCCGAGGCTCGATCGCTGTTCCGCCGCCTGAACCCAGAGGTGTATCGCACGTCGGGCAACAACCCACAGGCGGCCCTTGCCCTCGCCAAGGACGAGGTGCTTGACGATCCGGACTTTCAGTCCGAAGTCGATGCGGTCTACGACAATTATATGTCGTACATGGACCGAGAGCCGGAGCTTGAGGAGGCTCCGAATACGGCCTATTTCTGCATGGAGTACGGCCTCCACGAGAGCTTGTCACTCTATTCCGGCGGCCTCGGCGTGCTTGCGGGCGACCATGCAAAGGCGGCCTCCGACCTTGGACTGCCGTTTACGGCCATTGGCCTCTTTCTCCGCGAGGGCTACTTCGAGCAGTCGTTTAACGCCAACGGGTGGCAGCAATCTACCTACCCCGTGCTCGACCCGGCCAAGCACCCGCTCTCGCTGGTGACCGAGCGAGAGGGAAGCGATCCGCTCACCGCAACGGTACACATTGGAGCGCAGCCCGTGCACGTTCGGGCCTGGAAGCTGGACCTCGGGCACACGGATCTGTACCTGCTCGATACCGACTTCGACGGCAATCCGGAGCAATACCGCTCCCTCACACGACGGCTGTATCAGGGAGGCGACCAGGAGCGCATTCAGCAGGAGATCATTCTCGGCATCGGCGGACTCCGCCTGCTGCGCAAGCTCGGCGTGACTCCGGACGTGTATCATGCCAACGAGGGACACTGCGCCTTTCTGATGCTGGAGTTGCTGCGCGAGCGGCTCGACGAGGGCGACGACCTGACGACGGCGGAAGACTGGGTTCGCGATAAGAGCGTCTTCACCACCCACACACCGGTCATGGCCGGGCACGACCACTTCGACCCCGACCTTTTCACGGAGGCCCTGTCCGGCTTTCAGGATCAGATCGAATTGACCAACGACGACCTTCTGAGCTACGGGCGCGTCGACCCGGACGACGAGGACGAGAAGTTCACGATGACGGTGCTAGGCCTTAAGCTTTCGCGGGCGGCCAATGGGGTGTCGAAGCTCAACGGCCACGTCGCCCGGCAGCAGTGGGAGGATCTCTATCCGGATTGTGAACTGGGGGAAATCCCGATCGACTCGATCACGAATGGCGTGCACCTGCCCACCTGGACCGCCGGCCCGGCCCGCGACTTCCTGGACAAACATCTCGACGGCGACTTCACCGAGCGTCAAGACCCGGACGTGTGGGACGGCCTTGCGAACGTGAGCGACGAGACCCTTTGGAACTACCGTTCCTCCCTCCGCCAGCGATTGATCGACTTCGTGCATGCCCACGTGCAGGGGCAGAGTCTGCCGATGCAGCCCGACCTCGATCCGGAGGCCCTCACCATCGGCTTCGCGCGCCGGTTTGCGACCTACAAGCGTGCCCCGCTCATCTTCCGCGACCGCGAACGGGCCCGGGCCCTCTTTACGGACCCCGACCGGCCCATCCAGCTTCTCTATGCTGGCAAGGCACACCCGCAAGACGACGCCGGGAAGCAGTTCATCCAGCGCATCTATGAGATTAGCCAGATGCGCGGCTTTGCGGGCAAGGTCATCTTCCTGGAAGGCTACGACATGGAAATCGGGCGGATGCTTGTCTCCGGCTGCGACGTGTGGCTCAACAATCCGCGCCGGCCGTTGGAGGCCTCCGGCACGAGCGGACAGAAAGTGGCGGCCCACGGAGGGCTCAACCTCAGCGTCCTCGACGGCTGGTGGCCGGAAGGATACAATGGGCACAACGGCTGGGCCATTGGTCCGGAACCGACCGGCAACTACGGAGAGGCCAACCCCGAAGTGCAGGACGAACAGGATGCCGAATCGCTCTACACGCAGCTCGAAGAGGAGGTCATTCCCACCTTCTACGATCGCAACGACGACGGGCTGCCGACGGAGTGGATCTCTAAGATGCGGGACGCAATGACGGGCCTTACGGCACCCTTCAGCGCGAAGCGAATGGTGATTGATTACGTGGAAGAGATGTATCGCCACGACGAATAATCGAATCAATTCGGAACGGGTGGGCGTCGGAGTCTTCCCGCTTTTTCCGGCTGGTCTCCCTCTGCCATGCGTACCGTCCTGCTTTCCCTCTGGGTCTGGTTTGCCATCGGGGTCCTCCTGGTTGCGTGGATTCCCGTCATGTTGGTGGCCCGCCTCCTGGACCGCGATCCGGCCCTGTACAACACGGGACTTGCCCTGCGCTGGCTGGGACGTGCCATGACGTACGTCAATCCCTTCTGGGACATTGAACTGGAGGGTCCATTTCCGGACAATCCACGCGCGCCGTACGTGGTGGTGGGCAACCACTTCTCGCAGGCCGATCCTCCCATTATCGCCCGCGTGCCGTGGGAAATGAAGTGGGTCGCCAAGAAGGCGCTCTTCAGCCTGCCGGTGGCCGGATGGCTCCTCCGGCTGAGTGGCGACATCTCGGTAGACCGTCGCGACAAGCGAAGCCGCGCTCGGGTGCTCGAAACGGCGTCATCGTACCTGTCCAATCGATGCAGCGTGATGTTCTTTCCGGAAGGCACCCGGTCGCGGGACGGGCGTGTGCGGAAATTTTCGGACGGTGCGTTCCGTCTCGCGATTAAAGAGGGCGTGTCGGTACTGCCCCTCGCCGTCGACGGCACACACGAGGCCCTCCCCAAACATTCGCTCTGGTTCAACCCCGACGTGGAAACGATTCGGGTGAAGGTCCTCGACCCAATCGATACGAGTTCCTACACGCCCGATCAGGCTCGTGCCCTGCAGCGGTACGTGCGCGCGCAAATCATCGACCAAATTGCGACGTGGCGGGGTGTAGACCCGTCCGCAGTGGATGCCCTCTCCGACAGCGACGCCGCCGTAACGAACTGGCTGGACGCCCCGCCCCCGCCCTCGTCCTCGGAAGCGGAGGGTGAAGCGTCCGTCAAACCGTCTGCGCGCTCCGGCTCGACGGAACCGGGCGGCTAGCCGAGTCATTTCTGTTGATCCGATGTCGGACTTGATCGTCCGGCTCACAGACTCGTCTTGCCCAGTAGCTCAATCGGCAGAGCGTCCGGCTCTGGACCGGGAGGCTGATGGTTCGAATCCATCCTGGGCAGCCCTCGCCCCGCGGCCACTTCAGCCGTGGGGCTTTTTTGTTTGACGAAGATCCAGAAGCCAAACCGAACGGCTCTGTCCCGCAAAGCCCTGTGCTTCCGTCCCGCTGGAGCCTGCATCAGAAGGGCCGTTGGACTTCAACGACGCTTTCAATGCCCCTCGACCCGTGCCGACATTCCGAGCACAGGAAAGACGAGACCGTTCGTGCACGGGTACGACCAGCAACTTCGATCCGGGGCGGTACGTGTAAGGAGGCGATCCTCTTAGCCTTCTTCTCTCTATGCCCACCTCCTCCCCTCCCGATCCCACGTGCGCCGAGGCCGTCGACCAAACGGCCGGCGACGTTGAGGGCGTCGTCCGGGTCGAGCTCGACACCGACCGGGGCCGCCTCGCCCTCGACTACGATCCGTCGCGTCTGTCTCCCCGCGAGGCTGAGCAGCTGATGCGCCGCATGGCGTCGGCTGTGGACGAGCCGCACTCGTCCTGTACGCTGCCCCTCGGGCGTCGGGGCGGACGCAGCTGCGACACCTGCGCCCTCGCCCTCGAAAAGCGGCTGCGCGAGGTCCCCGGCATCCGGGACGCCCAGGCCTCGTTTCGGAGCGGTCTCCTGCGCGTGACGTACGACGACGCCATCACGTCCCCCGACGACCTCACGCGCATCGTTCAGAACCTGGGAGAACACACCGCGCCTCGCTCCGCCGAGCCACGGGCGCAGAACGAACCGACGCCGTCTGACGAACCTCCAGAGGAACAGCCGGTCGAGCCAACGCAACTCCGGCGCGAATCCATCTTCGTCGGCCTCTCCCTCGCAGGCATGGTTGGCGGATTGCTCGCCGGATGGCTGGACGCCCCGTCCGCCGTGGCGTGGACGAGCTACGGCGTTTCGTACGTGTTCGGCGGATGGTACGGCCTCAAGGCGGGCCTGGAGACGCTACGGGAGGGGGCTGTTGACATCGACCTGCTCATGATCCTGGCGGCGATGGGCGCACTGGCCATCGGGGCGCCGTTTGAGGGCGCGATGCTGCTCTTCCTCTTTTCGCTCTCAAACGTGTTGCAACACTACGCCATCGGGCGGTCGCGCCGGGCCATCGAGGCCCTCATGACGCTCCGTCCCGAAACGGCACGGGTGCGACGCGGCGACGACACCGAGGTGGTCCCAATCGACGAGGTGACGCCCGGGGACGTGTTCGTCGTGCGTCCGGGCGACCGCATCCCACTCGACGGGGTGGTGGCCTCGGGCGAGAGCACGATCGACCAGTCGGCCCTTACGGGCGAATCGGTACCGGTCCCCAAAACCGAGGGCGACGAGATTTTCAGCGGGACGATGAATGAGGAGGGCAGTCTCGACGTGCGGGTGACACGACCTGCGCAGGAGTCCGCCCTCGCCCGCCTCATCCGCATGGTGGAAGATGCGCAGGGCCAGAAGGCACAGACGCAGCGCCTCATCGACCGGCTGGAGCAGCCGTACGTGATCGGCGTGCTGAGCATGACCGCCGCTGCCCTCGGCCTTCCGCTCGTGTTCGGCGCGACGTTCGATCCAACGTTCTATCGCGCCATGACCCTCATGGTAGCGGCCTCCCCCTGTGCCGTCGTCATCTCGACCCCCGCCGCCGTGCTGTCGGCCATCGCCGCGGGGGCCCGGCGAGGCGTGCTCTTCAAGGGTGGCGCCCACGTCGAGGCAGCGGCCAACATTCGCGCGGTGGCCTTCGACAAGACGGGCACCCTCACGAAGGGGGACACCGACCTCACGGACATTGCCGTCCACCCCGAGGCCACGTTCAACGGCACGACCGTCACGGAGGAGCGCCTACTCGCCCTCGCGGCGGCGGTACAAGCCCGCTCGGAGCACCACCTCGCCCAGGCCACCGTCGACGCGGCTGCGGATCGAGGTCTAGAGGTCCCGAGCGCGGCCGGCTTCCAGGCCCGCGTGGGGAAAGGAGTGCACGCCTCGGTGGACGGGACGACACTCCACATCGGGAATCCGTCTTATTTCGACACGCTCGGCAGTAGACCGATCGCCCACCTTGACGAGGGACTCGACGCTGTCAATGCGTGGCAGTCTGAGGGCAAAACCAGCGTCCTCGTGACCGCCGAGACGAACGACTCCATTCACGTGATCGGGTGGATCGCCTTTGCCGACACTGTACGGGAGAATGCGGCGGAGACCATTGCGGCACTGCGCGACCTCGGCGTTGAGCACGTGGTCATGCTCACCGGCGACAACAAAGAGGTGGCTCAGCGGATCGCCGAGCAGGTGGGCATCGACGAGGTGCAGGCCGAGCTGATGCCGGAGGAGAAGGTCGAGACCGTGCGTCGCCTCGTATCGCGATACGAGCACGTGGCCATGGTGGGCGACGGCGTGAACGACGCCCCAGCCCTCGCCACCGCCACCGTCGGCGTCGCCATGGGGGGAGCCGGCACCGACGTGGCCTTGGAGACGGCCGACCTCGTCCTTATGGCCGACGACCTCTCCATGCTGCCCTACGCCTTCGGTCTAAGCCGTGCCACCCGCCGCACGCTGCAAGTCAACCTCTCGATTGCGTTTGGGGCCATTGCCGTGATGGTGGCGTCCATTCTCGTGACCGGCATTTCGCTCCCCTTGGCGGTGGTGGGACACGAGGGCTCCACCGTCGTCGTCTCCCTCAACGGCCTGCGCCTCCTTCGGTATCGGTAATCTCTGGCTGCACTGTTATTCGCCGGAAATGAGAGACGCCCCACTCACGTATCTGTCCTCCGTATTGCGTATTCCGTAGTGCGTGTTTCGTATTGCGTATTTCGTATTGCGTATTTCGTGGTGCGTAATCGACCGGGAATGGCAATGATACGCACTACGAAATACGAGAGCACAAACCTAACGCGGGCGGAATCAGCATCTCGATCCTCCCCATCCCTCCCCCCAGCCCATGGCATTCCAGCTCGACGACCTGTACGACCTTCTTGACCTCGAATACATTGAGCATAACATTTTCCGGGGCCGCAGCGTCGACATCGGCTCGGGAAACGTCTTCGGCGGACAGGCCCTCGCACAGTCGCTCGTGGCTGCCCAGCGCACCGTTAAGGACACACGCGTGCCCCACTCGATGCACGGCTACTTTATTCTCCCGGGGGACGTGGACGCGCCCATCGTGTACGAGGTCGATCGCCTGCGCGACGGCAAGAGCTTTACCACGCGCCGCATTGTGGCCATCCAGCACGGACGGGCCATCTTCAACATGGCGGCGTCGTTTCAGGTGCCAGAGGAGGGGGCGGAGCATCAGGCCGAGATGCCGGACGTGCCGGGACCGGACGACCTGCCCCGTGAGCTTGAACTGATTCGTGCCGTCGAGGACCAAATCCCGGAAGCCGTGCGCTCCTTCTACACGCGGGAGCGGCCCATCGAATTTCGGCCCGTGGCGCCCGTCGATCCGTTCGACCCGGACCCGACCCCGCCCACCAACCACGTCTGGTTTCGGGCGCGGGGCACGCTTTCCGACGACCGGCTCACGCACCAGAGCTTGCTGGCGTACGCATCGGACTACGGCCTGCTAAGCACGGCGCTGCGGCCGCACGGCCTCTCGCTCGTGCAGCCGGACCTGCAGGTCGCCTCTCTCGACCACGCGCTCTGGTTCCACCGGCCCGTGCGGGCAGACGAGTGGCTGCTCTATGCGATGGACAGCCCCAGCGCCTCGGGCGCCCGCGGCTTCGTGCGGGGGCAGATCTTTTCCGCGGACGGCACACTCGTCGCGTCGGTGGCGCAGGAGGGGCTGATGCGAGTGTGGGAGTAATACAAAACCCGATTGGCGATGGCCACCGGAATGTCTTTGAAAGCAGTGTCGATCCGAGGGAGGCTTTGCGCTTCCCCTCCATCCTGGCTACCCATTTCACGAGAGTGCTCCCCTTCTTTACCTTTACTGCAGGAGGAGGAGAATGACAGAAGCGATTTCAGAGATCGAAGAGTACTTTCGGCAGCGGGCGCAGGAGCGGCAATGGGTGTCGCTCATTGCGGCCACGTATCTCCGGCTCGGCTTCCCGGCCCTGCTTTCACTCACCATCCTCTACAAGAACGACCTCAGCGACGCCTTCTGGCCGGTCATCATCACGACGAGCCTCATTCAGATTCTGAGCGTCCTGGTGCGCGTCTCCACCGGAAAGAGCGAGACCGCATTCTTCGAGCATAGAGACCTTCAGCGCAGGTACGAAGAACTGGAGACGCGGTACGAAAACGAAAAAGAACGATCCAGGGCCGCAGTGTATGGAATTCAGGCCTTGAGAAACGCCTCGTAGGTGGTGATCGACGCCCTCACGTCGGCAGACGAAGCGCAAAACGAGGGAAATCTAGAAGAGCTCGTTCGAGAAGCACTGTATTCAGTCGTCGGACTCCGCAAAGAAATTTTCGGCTTCTCCGGCGAACGATACAACTTTGCCGTGTACCAGTACAATTCAGAGCGCGACGTTCTGCACGTGCTGTACCGAGACGTTCATCGAGACATTCCCCGGCAAGATCGAGAGTGGAAGCCGGGATTCGGACACGTCGGATTTTGTTTTATTCGGCGGGAGGCCGTTCTTTCTCACGACGTGACCGAATCGGAAGAAATGGCAGACGACCAGTCCGAAACGGACGATGAACACTACGTGTCCATTGCGGCCGCTCCCATCTTTTCTCTCACCTCCGGTGACGATTCGGATCCTCGCGGCGTGCTCGTAATTACAAGCAGTGCACCCAATCAGTTTGAGAAAGCGATTCACCGGCCCTTCCTGATCGTTCTCGCCAACATTCTGTCGATGCTATTCCACATCACGGACAACTGACCAAGCCGCCCACTCGCCATGCCGGATACTCCCAACGAGACACAGGATAAAAATCGCCGTCAGAATGGAGAAAGCGGCGGAGCCGTATCGTACTACGACTTTTCCACCGACCGCCTCTTCCAGAGATACCTTCAGGGAGACGAGGACGCGGGCCGAAAAGCTCTAGAAGCGGTTCGCCGAGAAGTCGAGTCCGACCTGCGCGAAGCACGTCGCTGAACGCGGACATCATACGAAAAACGGAAACGCCCCGCGCACTACGCCTCCCGGGACGACACGTCCGACGACGCGTCGGGCTGCCCGTTGTTTGGCGCTGCCTCTTCTTCCTCGTCCACTCCTCGGTGGCGAATGTCGCGCCCCTCGATCATGAAGACGATGCCCTGAGCCACGTTCTTCGCGTGGTCGGAGATGCGCTCCAGGGCCTTACTCACCGTCAGGAGATGCGAGAGGGCCTCTGCCTGCTCGTGCCCCTCTTCCATCATCTTTACGAGCATAGAGAAAGTCTCGTCGTGGAGACGGTTCACCTGAAGATCGCGGGCAATGACCTTGCGCGCCTTCAGACGATCGTTTTCCAGAAACGCATCTTCTGCCTCCCGGAGCATCGTGCGGGCCATGTCGGCCATCTTGGGCAGCCGTGTTTGGGCCAGCAGGCCAGGCGCATCGGCCAGGTGCCGCGCGTTGCGGGAAAGGTTACTACAATGGTCCCCAATGCGCTCCAGATCCGTATCGATCTTCACGGCCATGATGAGCATGCGCAGATCCACGGCCACAGGCGAATGCAGAGCCAGGATGTGCTCACACTGCTCGTCGATACGCAATTCGAGGGCGTCGATGGCGTCGTCGCCTTCCACCACCTGCTCAGCAAGCTCCGTATCGCCCTGCAGGAGGGCATTCATGGCGTCGGCAAATTGGGAGTCGACGTGATTCGCCATTTCGGCGATCAGGCCGCGAAGCAGTGCGAGCTCCTGGTCGAGAGAAGAACGATTCGACATGGCCGGGAGGGGGATGAGAAGGGCGACGTGAGCGAGCAGGACAGACCGTTACTGCTGTACTGTGCAGTTTCGAGGTCGTGGATGTCGTATTACGTATTGCGTAGATGCCCGGTCCAGGCCCAAAATACCCAATACGGAAAGCGAGATCTCTGTTCGGGCCCGCCCTCTCGGCATTGAAAACAACTGTTGGAGACCCCCTACCCAAACCGTCCCGTCACGTACGCTTCGGTCCGATCCTTCTCGGGACGGGTAAAGAGCTGATCGGTCGGATTCATTTCGATGAGGCGCCCCATGTAAAGAAACGCCGTCTCGTCACTGATGCGAGAGGCCTGCTGCATGTTGTGGGTGACGATCACGATCGTGTACTCTTCTTTTAGCTCCGTGATCGTTTCCTCCACCTTCGAGGTGGCAATGGGGTCGAGCGCACTGGCCGGTTCGTCCATGAGGAGTACGTCCGGCTCCACCGCAAGGGTGCGGGCAATGCAAAGGCGCTGCTGCTGGCCGCCGCTCAGATCGTACGCGCTGGTGTGAAGGCGGTCTTTCACCTCGTCCCAGAGGGCCGCCTGGCGCAGGGAGCGTTCCACGAGGGCGTCGATGTCGCCGGTGTAGCCGTTGATCTCGGCCCCCCAGGCCACATTCTTGTAGATGGTCTTGGGGAAGGGGTTGGGCTTTTGAAACACCATGCCCACCCGGCGGCGCACCATCACCGGATCGGTGTCCTTTGCGTAAATGTCTTGCCCGTCCACGTGAACATTGCCCTCCAGGGTGGTGCCCTGGATAAGCTCATTCATGCGGTTGAGGCACCGAAGCAGGGTCGACTTGCCACACCCCGACGGGCCGATGAGGGCCGTCACCTGCTCGGGCTGAATTTCCATCGAGATGCCCTGTAGGGCGTGCGTGTCCTCGTACCAGAAGTGGAGATCGTCAATATTGATCTTAGGCTGCACGGCAGACGTTGAGGGATTAGAAGCGGCCGTCTGCGCCTCCTTGTCCGCGGCCTGCCCGTTGTTGGACGCCGGGGACTCGTCGGTGGACGGATCATCCACAGGAGTCGTCGAGGCAGAAGCTTGGTCGGCGGGCTCGTCGGTCGGCATGGCAGGCAGAATCGGTCGTGCGAAAGCAGTGGGCAGCCGTTGGTTTAGGCACCGGCGCGGCGCTCTTCGAAGTAGTTGCGCAGCAGGATGGCCGTGAGATTCATAGTAAACAGCAGAATCATGAGAACGACGATCGCAGCAGCCGCAAGTCCCCGGAATTCATCTTGCGGCCGGGCCGTCCAGTTAAAGATCTGAATCGGCAAGGCCGTAAACTGATCCATCGCCCCCCGTGGCAGGAACGGAATAAACGTGAGAGCGCCGACCAGAATGAGGGGGGCTGTTTCGCCAATGGCGCGGCTGAGAGCCAGAATGACCCCTGTAAAGATGCCAGGCGCAGCCATGGGCAATACATGACTGTAAATCACCTGCCAGCGGGTGGCGCCGAGTGCGAAGGCGCTTTCGCGAATGCCACTCGGGATGCTCCGTAACGCCTCCTGCGTGCTAATGATGATGATCGGAAGAATGAGGAGACTCAGCGTAAGGGCACCGGCGAGAAGACTGTTGCCCCACGCGGCAAACCGAACGAAGAGAGCAAGTCCCAGGATGCCGTACACGACTGAGGGCACCCCGGCAAGATTCGCAATGTTCACCTGAATGAGCCGGAGAAACCAGCCGTCCGCTGCATACTCTTCCAGGAAGAGTGCCGACGCCACACCCAGCGGGACGGAAATGAGGGCCGTGAGGCCCATGAGCCATAGCGACCCGACGAGTGCCGACTTGATCCCGGCCTCCTCCGGATGACGCGACGGAAAGCTGCTGATAAATTGCCCGTCGAGCCACGGCGCAGCCGTGACTGCCACGTCCACCAGAAGGGTCACGAGCACCACAATGCCAAAAATCGTGGCCAGAAACAGAATCCCGGCCAGGATCATGCCGAGACGCTTTCGGCGCGTGCGGCGAAGGTTAAATGTGCCGTTCGAAGAAGGCTCCATTTGTGTGAAGGGTAAAGGGTGGAAGGCTCAAGCTTGAAGGTTCGACAAGCGTCCATCACTGCTAACATCCAACCTTCAACATTCTAACCTTTACCGACCTTAGTATTTTTCCTGGTAGCGACGCGTGATACGATTGGCCAAGATGTTCATCGCAAGGGTGATGAGGAAGAGCACCAACCCCACGGCGAAGATGCTCTGATACACAATGGTGCCCTGTGGCGTGTCGCCTTTGCTCACCTGCACGATGAAGGCCGTCATTGTCTGAATCGACTGCGTGGGGTCAAGCGTCATCTTCGGCGTGGCTCCCGCCGCCAGCGTCACAATCATTGTCTCCCCAATGGCTCGACTCACAGCCAGAATGAAGCTCGCCATGATGCCACTGAACGCCGCCGGCACGTTGACGCTGAGAACGGTTTCAAATTTCGTGGCGCCGAGCGCGTAGGCGGCTTCCCCGAGACTGTCGGGGACAGCCTGAAGAGCATCCTCGCTCAGCGATGCGACCATCGGGATGATCATGATGCCCACCACGATGCCACCGCTAAGGGCGTTATAGACCCCCAACCCCGGGATGACGGTTTGCAGCAGAGGAGTTACGAAGGTGAGGGCAAAGTAGCCGTACACGACCGTCGGCACCCCGGCCAGCAGCTCCAGCCCCGGCTTCAGAATCTGACGCACCCAGTCCGTGGCGTACTCCGAGATATAAATGGCGCTGGCCAACCCCACCGGCAGGGCCACGACCGCCGAGATGACCGTCACCAGCACCGTGCCGCTCAGCAGGGCCCAGATGCCGAAGTGCTTGTTGGCAAACTGCGGCGTCCACCGCGTGTCCCCGAAAAACTCGCCGAGGGCCACCGACTGGAAGAAGGGAATCGACTCGATGACGAGCACGGCCGCAATGCCGAGCGTCGTAAGCACGCTCACCAAAGCACAGGCCCCAAGCACGTACTTGATGGCCCGCTCCTTGGGACTGTTATAGATCTGCTGCCGGAGATCGTCGGCCGGGCGCGACGCCGCAGTGGTCGTCGTTTCAGGGGCGTTTGTGGCCGTGGAGGACTCCGTACTCATAGCGCGCGGCGCAAATCGGCGAGAAGCCAGTGAGGAGAGAATTTATTCATCAGTCGTGTCGGCGGCCGTCGTGTCCCTCCGGGAACGGAGCATGTCCGTTACTTTCGTGCCCGTCACATCCATTCCCTCGGCGCCAAAGATCGTGCCCGTCGTGCGGTTCTGAAAGCGCTGGAGCGCAAGGTCATAGGCCTCTTCCGGCATGCCCACGTAGCCCACGTCGGAGGCCAGCGTGCGTGCGTTTTCCAGGTAGAACTGGACGAACGACTCGACGGTCGGCGTGATCTTCGCCGGGTTTACGTAGATGAAGAGGGGGCGGGACAGGGGGCGGTACGTTCCGTTCTGAACCGTTTCGGCACTCGGGGTCACGCAGGACGCGCCGCTGTCACGCTGGTCGGGGTCGATGCCGAGCACCTTCAAGTCGTCCGCGTTGTTTTCGTAGTAGGCCAACCCAAAGTACCCGAGCGAGGTCTCCGTTCCCTTAATGCCCTGAACGAGCACGTTGTCGTCTTCACTGGCCGTGAAATCCGATCGGCTGGCCCCGCTCTCTCCCACAATCGCCTCGGTGAAGTAGTCGTAGGTGCCGCTGGCCGTGCCCGGACCATAGAGATCAATCGGCCGATCCGGAAACTCGCTGCGGAGCTGATTCCAGCGGTCGATTGAGCTGTTGGGACGCCACAGCTCTTCGAGCTCCTCGGCGGTGAGGCACTCCACCCAATCGTTCTCGGGATGCGCGACCACGGCCAACCCGTCGTAGGCCACCGGGATCTCAATATACTCGACGCCATTGCTTTCGGCTTTCTCGATCTCCTCGGGCGAGATGGGGCGGGACGCATCGTTGATGGCCGTTTCTCCCCGCAGAAACTTCGCAAATCCCCCACCGGTGCCGCTCACTCCCACATTGACACGGGCCCCCGGAGTCTCCTTCATGAACTCCTCCGCCACGGCTTCCGTGAGCGGAAACACGGTGCTGGAGCCGTCGACGCTCACCGACTTGGCCGACCCGCCGCCGCATCCAGCAAGCGCAAGAACCAATGCACACGCAATCACGCCCAGGCCTCCAGTAGACGCCCAGAGCGAAGAGAACAATGATTCAGCGGAATGAGACGAGGTCATCATGGGTGACGTTCGAGTGGAAAGTCGGGGATGGAATGGTTGAAGTTGCGGAAACAGGGCGTTCATGTCAAATAGAGAATGCCAAAGATTCCGACACTCTCAGGATTGAGGGACGAGCCGGGACACACACCGTGGGGCTATTCTTTCATTCGGTAGCCCACTCCTTTCACCGTTTCAATGTATTCGCTTCCAATCTTTTGCCGAATCTTCCGCACGTGCACGTCTACGGTCCGATCCACAACGTACACGTCCCGTCCCCAAACCTCATCCAGAATTTCCTGACGGGAGAAGACCTTGCCGGGATGGGACGCTAGAAAGTACAGAAGCTCGAATTCTTTTCGGGGCATCCGGAGCTCTTCCTCGTCCCCTTCCCCGTTTTTCTGATAGACCAAGTAGCGGTCCCGATCCACGCGCAGGTTGTGCACCTTGATTTGGTCGGGTGGGTCGGCGTAGCGCCGAGCACTTCGGAGAAGGGCGTTGGCCTGGCTTATGATGACGGACACGGACACCGGCTTGCCGAGATAGATATCCGCCCCTACATCGAGCCCTTCGACCTGATCCTCCTCTTCGGTACGGGCAGTGAGCATCATGATCGGGATGGTGCGCAAATGGGCGTCCTTTCGCAGACGCTCGCACACCTCGATGCCGTCCATTTTCGGCATCATGATGTCGAGGATGATGAGATCCGGCTCATGTTCTCGTGTCTGCTCAATGGCCTCCACCCCATCCCGAGCAAGAAGAGTGTCGTATCCTTCCTGCTCCAGGTTATACTCCAGTAGGCTCAACAGATCCTCTTCGTCATCGACGACGAGAACCGTCGGGCCCTCCATGCCAAAGTCTGGTGCGTTCACGGCGTTGGGGATAAGTGATCCCAAAAACGGTGTATCGGGCGATTTTACACCGGAATGACGGTGGCTGTTGTTATCGAACCATTATCATCCGGACGGCGTGCCGTCCTTTGCGGTTTTTTTGCACCCACATAATAATGCCCCCCGCCGGCCAAAACCAACGGGGGACACGTTCGACGCAAATGAGGAACCGCGTTTCTCTTTCTAGGGCACTACTCACTGGAGCGTACCTGGGAGGTCGCCGTGCGATCCGCCTCATACTGCGCGATCGCATTCTCGGCCACTGTCGTCAGCCGCTCGGACTCGAAACTGTCCATCTGCGCCTTGAGTCCACGCATGGCCGTGTCGGTACCGATGGAATACAGTGCCGAAATCGCCATGATGCGAAGCGACTCGGTCTCCCCTTTACTTACAAGCGCGTGGAGGGGCGTGACCATCAGGCTATAGAAGTCGGCATCGAACCGTCCGACGTGGGCGTAGTGACTGATGAGGCTGATAGCGTCCGCCTGCTTGGCGACGACGCCACTGTTGAGATTGTTCATGATCGTCATCTTGGCAGCCGTCTCCGTTTGTGGCGTGTCGGTCGTATCTGCCGGGATCGCCATCGTGCTCATCGGAAGCAGTGCGAGGAGCAAAAGGAGCGTCGGGAGTGCGTGTCGGAGTCGAGTCATGAGTGCGGTTGGATTCGTCTACGGGAATACGGAATGCGAACGCAGGGGCTGGCGCCCGGGCTGTCCCAGCCCACCGTTCCGACCTGGCCGGTCGCTGCGGCCGAGCCGAGATCGCCAGCATGTTCACCCGCCCCTACGACCGGTTGGCGGAAAAGTGGCAGATTTCTGTCTCGAAAACATGCATTCTCTGTCTACGCAGTTTGAAGGAAGCGATTTCATTTCCCTGAAAACGCTTCTTTTCATAATCCGGTTACACGGCCCTCAGAGGCATTTTTTGCTGTAACCGCTCCCAAGACGAGCACTTTTCTTTCCCATTTCCCTCCAGAAACACTCCTCAAAAGAAAAGACCATTTCCTTTCGCCCAGGCGAACCGCTCACTCTCTTCTTGGCTATTACGAAAAGATCGGAGGGACGGCGAACCCATTCCAAATGCGGATCGTGCAGAGAGGCGATCCGCAATTCCTTCTGATCGGTGTTCGGCGCCAGTGTCTCTCTCGCTCACCAGTCCCCACGACGACGATATTCTGACCCTTGCGGTGCCTGCCCTCGCGGGGCTTGCCGCCGACCCGCTCGTGTCCCTCATCGATACGGCGTTCGTCGGGCAATTGGGAAGTGTTGCCCTGGGCGCGCTCGGCGTCAACACGTCCATTTTCTCGATGACGTTTGTCGTCTTCAACTTCCTTGCGTACGGGACCACCCCGCGCGTGGGGCGCGCGGTGGGCAACGACAATCGAGCAGAGGCCGGGCGGGCGGTCGTGCGGGCGCTCGTGCTCGCCGGACTGTGTGGGATTCTCGCACTGATCGCCCTTCAGCTTCTGGCCCGCCCCATTCTCGTTCTAATGGGGGCGAGCAACGACCTGATGGCCCCGGCCCTCAACTACCTGCGCATTCGCGCACTGGCAGGGCCCGCTGTGCTCCTCATCACGGCCAGCCACGGCGCCTTCCGGGGCTACCAGGACACCCGGACGCCGATGCTCGTCACCATCGGGTTCAATATCGTCAATGCGAGCCTCGATCCCATTCTCATCTTCGTTCTCGACTGGGGAGTGGCCGGCGCGGCGGCCGCCACCGCCATAGCCCAATGGCTCGGCGCCCTCGTCTTCCTGGGGCTGCTCCTTGGCACCCGGCGGGACGAGCTTGGCGTTGAGCTGATGTGGCCTTCCCTTCGCTCCCTGGTCCCCTTCCTCAAGGTGGGACGCGATCTCCTGCTGCGCACCGGCTCGCTCGTGGGCAGCATGACGCTCGCAACAGCCGTGGCTGCGCGGGTGGGAGTGACGGCCGTCGCGGCCCACCAGGTGGCCCACCAACTCTGGCTCTTTCTCGCGCTTGTGGTCGACGCCCTTGCCGTAGCCGCGCAGGCCCTCGTGTCAAAACACCTGGGGGCCAATGACCCCGAGACTGCACGAGCCGTGTCGGACCGCCTCTTTCAATGGGGCTTCGCGGTCGGGGTCGTCCTCGGCCTCGCGTTCTTTCTCCTCCGTCCCGTCCTCCCCCATTTCTTTACCGACGACCCGGACACCGTCGCGGCACTGCTTGACGTGTATCTCTTCGTCGCGCTGCTGCAACCGCTCAATGGCCTCGTCTTCGTGGGAGACGGCATCTACATGGGCGCCGAGGCGTTCCCGTACCTCGCAAAGGCCATGATTGGCACCGCCCTCGTCGCCGCCGCGGTGCTCGGCCTCGTCCTCCCGATGGGATGGGGCCTCACGGGCGTGTGGTGGGGCATCGCAACGCTCATGGGCGGGCGGCTTCTCACGCTCGCGGTGCCGTACGGCCGACGATCCCTCTTCCCAAACGAAGCGGCATAAGCATCCTCCCGGGGCGATCTCTTCATTCCCATTACAAAAATTCCCATTCCCAGCAATACCGCTCTGCTTCAGGTATCCTTGCTCCTACACGAACGGATGGAGATGGGACTTTTGGCCTCCATTTTGTACATTTTGCCCCCCCGGTTCTCCTCTGTCCTTACCCACCGCATCGACCATGACGTCCGTGCGGTATGCTGCTTTCGTTCTCGTCGTGGCGGTGGCCCTCGGCTCGGGGGCACGGCCGCTCTGGGCGGACACGGCTCCCTACCTCCGCTATGCTACCCACGACGGGCTCCCCAGCAAAGACATCACGGCCCTTGCCCAAACGAGCAATGGGCTCCTCTGGATCGGTACCCGGAACGGACTGGCAGTCTACGACGGCCACCAGTTCCGCACGATTCCTATGCCGGACTCCGTGCGCCAAAAGCAGGTAATTTCCCTCCAGCCCATGCCGGACGGATCGGTGTGGGCAGGAATTGGTCACGATGCTGTCCGGGTGGCCCCGCACGGGATCACCCGGGTGCTCCTGCTCGGCCCTCACTTGCATAGCGAGATTCTAAAGCGGGACGACGAAATCCTGTTCGTCACGGATCGGTCCGTGTGGAGCCTTCCGTCCTCTCACCGCCGTCCAACTCGTACCCGCTTCCGGTACGACACCCTGTCGGACGTGACGCTCGTCCGAGGGGCCGACCTAGACTCCCAAGGACGGCTGTGGGTGGTAAACAAAAGACGAGGACCGGGACGCGTGCGACCGGATGGACGGGTTCAGTTCTCCGAGCCTCCCCTCTCCCTCCCAGATCGTCCTCAGCCTCAAACAGGGTTTTCCGATCTCCACTTTCTCGCGGATGGAACCGCGCTGGTCACCGGCGCCCGCCGGCTGTTTCGGTTCGACCCCGAAGCGCATACGCTGACCCCTCTTTCTGATGGACTTCCTCCCCTCGCTGAGATTAGCCACGACGGCACTGTGGCCCACCTCACCCAGGCCCCGTCCGTTCTTCGGTACGACACACAAGCTCGTCAGATACGGCCTTCCATTGGCCCGGCGCAGGAGGCGCCCAACGCCGCGACAACTTCACTCCTTCACGACCGGGAAGGCGGCCTTTGGGTGGGGACCCAAAACGGACTCCTGCATTTTATGAATCCAGCCTCGCGGCACGTGGAAGCCGTCGACGGCGTGTCGTTCCAAACCGGAGCGTCGTTTCGGGCACAAGACTCAACGCTGTGGGTCAGCACGTGGGGAGACGGCCTTTTCCAGCTCCGCCCTGAGCGCAGGCGCGTGGCCCCTGACGGACGGACCCGGTGGGTTTTCCCTCGCAGCCACGACGGCCAACTGCACGCCCTCGCAGGTCCGGGCCGCTGGTGGTACCGATGGAATACTTCCAACGGATGGAACCTGATGAGATTTGCAAAGGATGCTGTCCGGGGCTACGTCGACTCCTCCGGTACTGGCTACTTTTGGCATAACGACGGCCTGTACCGTCACGTGCCTGCCGGAGACACGACGGAGCGCACCCGCCTCCGTCCCTGGTCCGTCGGCACCTCCCAGCACCACCTGATGGGCCCCGCTCCGAACGGAGACCTCATTCTATTCGACGAAGGCCACCTCCTTCGCCTGCGACGTCCGGACGGCGCAGTGCTTGACACCATTGCCTTCGTTCCTGAACACGTCCAATCGCAGGGGCGTCGCCTCCAAATCGACTCGGCCGGCCGCATCTGGTGTCCCTTCCGCGGCGGCGGCCTGCTCCGCGTGGACCCGTCCCGCGGAACGACGCAGACGCTTCTGAAGGGAACGATCGTTGAAAAAGTCACCCTGGGGGGCGACAGTCTGGCCATGGTCAATACCAAGAACGGCCTCTATCTGCTGGATGCCCAAACCGGCTCCCTCCGACGTCACCTCACCGAGGCCGATGGCCTCCTGTCGAACGATGTGAACGGCAGTCTCATGATGGAGGACACCCTCTACGTGGGCCATCTGTCGGGCCTCACGCTCCTCCCAACCAGTTCGCTCTTTCGGACGCCCCCAACGCCCCACGCCGTCCTTACGGGACTGGAAATCAACCTCGACAACCGTCCCTTACCGTCGGACTCCCTTTTCGGACAGGAGGAGCGCGCGGTCGGATTTTCCTACACTGGCGCCAGCCTCCTCTACCCCGACCGCGTCCACTACGAGGTGCGGCTTTCGCCTCGGGACACAACGTGGAAAACGACTCCGCGACGCTTCGTCCGATATACGAATCTGGAGCCAGGCACCTATCGGTTCGAGGTGCGTGCACGGCTGGAAAATTACCCGCCCGGCCCGGTGGCAACCTACACGTTTACCATCCCCCCCCATTTCTACGAGACGTGGTGGTTTCAACTTCTCCTCGTGCTGGGGGTCATCGGGAGCGGCCTCGGCATCTACCGGTGGCGCACCGCTCGCCTTCGGAAGCGACAAGAAGAGTTGGAGACCGCCGTCGAAGATCGAACCCAAGAACTGGTCGAGGAGAAGAAAAAGACCGAACGGCAGGCCGAGCGCCTCGCGGAGTTGGACGACGCGAAGAATCGCTTCTTCGCTCACGTCAGCCACGAGTTTCGCACGCCCCTTTCCCTCATCCTCACCCCCCTGGAGGAGCAGCTCCGTCGCAGCGATGGATCGGTCTCGTTCGGACGTCGACAGGCCCGCCGCATGACGGAAAACGCCCGCCGCCTGCAACGCCTCATCGACCAGCTCCTCGACCTTGCCACCCTGGAAGCCGGTCGCATGGAGTTGAACCGCCGACCCGGCCGCCTGGCGCGTCTCGTCCGTCGGCGCACCGAAGCCTTCCGCTCAAAAGCCGACCAAAAAGACATCGACCTCCAGGTCGACGTGCCGGACGCCCCGATCGAGACGCACTTCGATCCGGAGAAGATGGAGACGATTGTGACCAATCTCGTAAGCAACGCCATCAAGTTTACACCGGAAGGCGGCACCGTCACCCTCCGGGTCGACACGACCGAACATGCCCAATCGATGTCCCCTCCGACCGCGGAGGACGCCGTGCATGGCACCGTCCGCCTCGAGGTGTCCGACACGGGACCCGGCATCGATCCCGACGTGCAAGAAACGATCTTCGACCGGTTCGAGCAAGCCGATGCCTCCAGCACGCAAACCCACGACGGCATTGGTCTTGGACTGGCCTTGACCCAAGAACTGGTGGAGCTCCACGGCGGAACGATTGACGTGAACAGCACGCCGGGGGAAGGGACCACCTTTGTCGTGGAGCTCCCCCTCGTGGCGGCGCCGTCCCCCTCGTCCGAGCGTACAACCACACCGGAGGACGATCCCTCAACCGAGGCCGGAGCGAACGGCGTCGACCGCCCCTCCGCGCCGGACGCCTCCAAGATCGAGAGCTCCTCCCGCGACGACGCGACTCCGCCGAGCGACGCAGCGACGATTCTCGTCGTGGAGGACAATGCCGAAATGCGTGCCTACCTGCACGAGCAGCTGTCGCATTCGTGGAGGATACTCGAGGCGACGAACGGTGAAGAAGGATGGGAACAGGTGCAGAAGAACGAGCCCGACCTCGTGCTCAGTGACGTCATGATGCCGGAGACCGACGGCTATGCTCTTTGCCGTCGCATTAAAGCGGATGAGCAGCTCCGCGTGACGCCGGTCTTGCTCCTGACGGCACGGGCGGACGAGACGGCCACCCGCGAAGGACTGCAGTGCGGTGCGGACGACTACGTAGCCAAGCCGTTCGATGTGGAAGAGTTGCGGCAGCGCATCGCGAACCATCTGGCGGCCCGTCGTCACCTCCAGTCCCACTATCGAGAGGAGGTAAGCCTCGCAGGCCTGAACGCGACCGCCGAGGAGCAGTCGTTCCTAGAGCGGGTCGTCGACGCAACGGAGGGGCGGCTTCAAGATCCCGACTTTACGGTGGGCGACCTGGCGTCAGAGATGGCCCTGAGCCGCCGGCAATTGACCCGACGGTTGAAGAAGGCGGTGGGAGAAACGCCTGGGAACGTGATTTATCGACTGCGCATCGAGCGGGCCAAAACCCTCCTGGCTTCCGATACAACGTCGGTGGCTGAAGTGGCCTACGCAGTGGGATATCGGTCGCCGTCCTCCTTCTCCCAATCCTTCCGGAAAATGGTCGGCTGCCCTCCCTCCGAGTACGTGGAGGCGCAACAGGAATAGAAGCCGTATGGCCCCACGCCCGGCCGTCCCGTCCCGATGCCTCTCTTCCGACAAAGGAGCGAAGAGACTCCGTCCCTTCATACACAAACCCCCCGCTCGTACCGTCGGTGAGGAGGGAAGGCCGACGAACGAGCAGGGGGTTTGCCCCGTGCGCCTCTATAAGAACAACGTCCGACAAACTGGAACCGGGGATCCGCCCCGACGCTATGCCATTCTCGATTCGCGATTCCGGGAACGAAGTACACGCGGCCCTGGCACGTAGCCGCGCTGATATGTCTGGTCGGCCATCTCTACTATGCTTCGAACTCCGAGCTTCCCCTTAATATTCTCTCGGTGCTTTTCCACTGTCCGGGGACTAATGCCGAGCTGCTCGCCGATCTCTCGGCTCGTATAGCCCTCCGCCGTCATCTGCACCACTTCCCGCTCCCGGATTGTGAGAACCCGATACGGATCGGACTCCAGCGCCTCCGGCGCCCCTGCCTCTGCCATGTAGGACTTCGGAAGAGCATTGCTTAGATAGCGTTCCCCCCGTCGCACGGTCGTAATCGCGGCACAGATCTCTTCCAGTGAATCGCGCTTCCGTACGTAAGCATGAGCCCCGCGCCCGAACACCTCTCTCACACGGCGCTCCTTCTCCGACGTGGTGAGAACTACGGTCTTTACCGGAAGGGACTTCTCCTGAAGATAGTACAACACGTCGAGCCCATTCAGGTGCGGTAGTCGAAGGCTAAGCACGAGCACCTCGGGGGCGTGCTCCTCCACCGCCGATACGGCGTCCAGTCCAGTTTGGACGGAGGCCACCACGCGTCCCTGCATTCCTTCAATGGCAGAACGCATGCCCCATCGGGTCACGTCGTGGTTGTCGGCAATGGCAGCAGTCAAAGACATGGCGGAAATCTTGGGTGGATTCTTGGGGTCAACAATACAGTTCTGTCGGCTCAACGACCTCTACCGAAGCTTCTTCTCCTTCATTCGAAGCCCCTCGGTCTTGCCGCTGAACAGAATCCCGTCCGCCGAAACGGAAGGCGACACCCCGTCGAGCGTGAAGTAAATATGCGTGCACTGGAGCGCCTGGGAGGACGACGTAAACTGGACGGACGCTGCACTTCGCTCCTCCATCGTGTTCGACTTGGTATCGTCCTCATAGTCGACTGCAACCAGCACAGACTCTCCGTTGTCCACGTAGTGATATGAGTCCGGCTCCTGCATGGTCGTTACCCCTTCGCTCCCACCACTGTAGGTCGGCTCGTCCGGGCTTCCCGTCAGGTCCGTCTCCTGGCTGTACAGCACCTCGCCGCGGTTCCGACACTCCATGGTCACCGACGTAGGCTGCATCTGCTCAAAGTCGGTCTTCACCAACTTCCGTCCCCTCTCAACCCCTTCGTGAGTAATTCGGGCCACAGGCTCGCCCCGCTGATCGTCAATGAGCTCGATTGAAAAGGTCTCCCCTTCCGAAATGGACCCGGATTCGAAAAAGAGATTTGCTTCATTGAGGGCCTCGGCTTCGATTCGAAGCTCGGAGGACTGCCGCCTCGGAGCGTCGGAGGAAGTGGACGAATGCACGTTCACGGCATCACACCCCGTGAGCAGCCCAAAAGCAATTCCAACCGTACACACCACAAGTGCGTGCTGGACCGCTCGTCGACCATGTGAGACAATCGAAGCAGTGGAAAACGTCATGGCACTAACCTTTTAGCTCTGAAGAATGGGACTAGGGGAGCGGCTTTGCCTCTCCACGTCTCATTTCAAAGGTATAGTGCCCCCATATTCGTTCAATCAGAGCATCCGACCGTTTTTCCGGATCGGATCGTGGAAAAACAGATCGGATTGTGGATCTCAACACGCAGATTTGTTCGTGCGAGGATCCCCCCGCCTGTTTTCGCCCTTCACTCTTCTCGTTATGTTACCGTCCCCCACCTTTTTCCCGACTTGTATTCCCTTGCCGTGCCTTTCCCTCAGCAACAACGCGAGCGGTGGATTATCGGACTCTCCTGCCTCTTTCTCGCGTTCGGGCTGTTCCGTCCATCCCCGATACAGGCCCAGGACTCTGTTCAAGTGCTGGAAGAAGGGAGAGTGCTCCATCAGCCAACGAGACGACTCTACTACTATCGCATTGATGCCGACAGCACAGTGCTCGTCCGTCAGGAGCGTCCCTCCACGGATACCGCCGGCATTGTACTTCCAGCGAATACGTACTCGCAAATCAATCGGCAGGTAGAAAAGCAAATACTGACGCCCGACTGGTACAGTGAGAATCTCGTTTTCCACTACGAGGATCAGTACCTCGTGCTGCAGTTCACTCAGCGCTTCGATCTCTACGTGCTCGGCACGCTGATCGTCGTCGTGCTGGTCGGGGGCAGCCTGCTAGCCTGGCTCTGGTGGAAACTGTCGAAGGAGCGGCGCCGACGAGCTGCGATCGCGCGGTCGCGGCGCTATCTGGCCCAGGGCCGGGAAAAGGAGCGGGAACGTCTCGCCCAGGAAATCCACGACGGCCCCGTACAGGACCTTCATGGGCTCCACATGCAGCTCAATGCGGCGGCCCGGACCAACGGCGATCAGCTCGAAACGATTGGCGACGAATTGATGCGCGTCACGGGTGAGCTTCGAGCCATGAGCGCCGACCTGCACCCGCCGGCCCTTCAGCAGTTCGGCCTGCCCGCCGCCCTCCGCTCACACGCCGATCGCTTGCGCGACCGCACGTCGGACCTGCAGGTGGACCTCGACCTCCCGGACGAGGCCCCGTCCCTTCCAGAGCCCGTCGCCCTCTCCCTCTTTCGGGTGGCTCAGGAGGCGATGAACAACGCGGTGCAGCACGGCAATGCCAACCACATTCGGGTCCGGCTCCAGTGTGTGGACGACACCGTAGAGCTTGATGTGGAGGACGATGGGGTTGGCTTTACGCCCCCTGATGACTGGCACACACTTGCCGATCAGGATCATTATGGCCTCCTTGGCATGCAGGAACGAGCGGAGGCCATTGGGGCCGACCTCGACATCAGCGCGGCCCCCGGCGAGGGCACCCACATTTGCCTTCGCGGACCGGTGACGGGCGACACCCCGGCCTCCGTTTCGGCCTAATGTCCTTTCGTTTTCCGTCTTTGGAATCACCCTCTCCAACCCAATGGCCACTGTGCGCGTCGTCATCGCTGACGATCACCCGGTCGTTCGCGCCGGCATTCGCGACCTGCTCAACGGGGCCGACGACATCACGGTCGTGGGAGAAGCCACCAATGGAGCGGAGGCCCTCGATCTGGTAGAGGACGAGCATCCGGACGTGCTCCTGCTGGACATGGAGATGCCGGAACTAACGGGCGTCGAGGTCGCCCAGCGCCTCCAGGCCAAATCGCACCCTGTTCGGCTCCTGGCGCTCTCGTCCTACGAGGAGCAGGAGTACGTGCAGGGCCTCCTCCAAAACGGCGCGTCCGGCTACCTCACGAAAGAGCACGCGCCCGAGCTTATCCTCGAAGCCGTGCGGGCTGTCGCCCGGGGAGAGGTGCGCTGGTTCGTCCAGCCCGATCCCTCGTCGCCTCGCTCCTCCGACCTGACCCGCCGGGAGACGGAAATTCTGCGCCTGATGGCCCAGGGCCACTCCAACGCAGGCATCGCCGACGAATTGAATCTGGCGGAGAGTACCATCCGCAAGCACGCCACCCAACTGTACCGCAAGATCGGCGCAGAGTCGGGCCGTGAAGCCATCGCCTGGGCGTGGCAGAACGGCATCATGTCGTCCGACGAGGAATCCGCGTAACTCCCCTCCCGTTCCGCTCATCGTCCCTCCTCGCTCGCGGTGGCCGTCCCCATGATGTGTGGAGAAACAACCGGAAGGCCCGTGTCAAAACGCTCGTACGTCACCGCCCCGAACCCCGCAGCATCCAGGACCGCTCCCGTGTTGCGGGGCGCGGCTACGTGCTCGATGAAGAGGAGGCGCCCGCCGGGTTTTAGAATACGTCGGAGTTCGGCAAGCGTCTCCTCGAGGTCGGGCACGGAGCACAGAACCAGTGTGCTGATGACGATGTCGGCACTTGCCGTCGGCAGACCGGTGTCCTGTGCAGGGCTGGTGCGAAGCTCCCCCTCCATGTCCCGTTCAGCCAGCTGCTCTTGGAGAAAAGAGTGCATGTGCGGATTCGGCTCCAGCCCAATCTAGTGCATGTCGTCCGGCAGGTACGGCAGATTCACGCCCGTCCCTGGCCCGATCTCCACGACGGTTCCCGCAATGTGGGAAAAGAGCTGTCGCTTACGGGAACCATAGATCCGATGCTGCGCCTCGTCGCCCAGGGCGAGGCCGTGGGCGAAGAGTTTCTGGTAGACACTCATGTCATCCTCCTCAGTGGACACAATGGGTCGACTATCATGGGATCGCCCGCCAAGCGCGTGCCCCCCTTTCGGGAAAAGGCCGAGCACAGCCGCTCCCTCTACAGGGACCGCCGTTCCAAACGACCAGCAGTGATTATCCGAACGCCCCCCACACCAGCCGCCCCGCCACAACGACAGCCAATGCCGCGAACGCCCATCGCAACCAGCGCGTCGCCCATCGATGGGCAAGCGCTGCGCCGACCTGCGCCCCCACAACGGCAGGCCCCGCCAGCAGAAGGCCGGTGCCCACATCAACGTAGCCAAGCGCAAGGGCCGGCCGGCCGTCGAGCCCCACTCCCAGCCACACGTACGCCGCCGTGCTCAGCGTCGAGATTACCAGGATGGTGGCGCTGGACGTCCCTACGGCCCGGTGGAGTGGCAACCGAAGCCACCGGCTGTACGCAGGCACGAGCACGACGCCGCCCCCCACGCCCACCGCTGCGGCGACAGCCCCGGCGGCCGACCCCGTCCCTACCCACCGCCCCCAGCGCGGCTCCGGAGCATTTGCCTCTGCATTCTCTCCACTTTCCTGCGCCCCTCGTACCATTCGCACGACCACCACAAGCAGCACCGCCGCAAAGAGAAGCTGGAAGAGACTGTTGTCATACCACGATTGTGTGACAACGAAGCGAGAAACAACGCCTACGGCCCCTGCGCTTGCCATCCCCACCCCTAGGGCCATACGCGGCCACACAGCCCCTTTGCGCAGGTGGTGGCCCGCACTCGCCCCCGCCGCAATGCCGGTACAGAAGAGTCCCGTCCCCACCGTCAAGGGAGTGCGCACCGCCTCCGGCACATCCAGCACCCCGTACACGGCAAACAACACCGGCGTAAAAATCACACCACCCCCAATCCCGACGAGCCCTGCCAACACGCCCGCCCCGAGCCCTGCGACTGCCAACCACACCGCCTGCATCACCGTCATCCGTTTCCCGCTACTCCTCGAATCCTACGCTCTCATTTCGCCCTCCGTCTCTCGCCCTTCGCCTCTTTACTCTTCTTTCGGCGTCAAAATCTCCTCGTACCGATTGCCGTCGTGCAGCAGCCGCACCGCCGCTTCCACCTGACGGTCCTGCGGAAGCAAGGCCGCCGTACGCTGCGACTCCGTAACGAACCGGGCGAGAATCTCCCGTTCCAAGTGCCGCTTCAAGTCCTCCGCATGGGTACGGAAGGCATCCCGCTTCTCGGCTCGAATCGCCTCCCGGAGTACCGCCACCTCCTCTTTGACCGCCTCGTAGGTGTCGGCCCCAAACTCCTGCCGGAGCTGACGAACCGCATGTTCGGCGTCGGTGGGATACCGAATTTCCTCCTTCTGGAGCCACACCCGGAAGTCCTCCAGTGTGCCGCCGGTGACCGCAAAATCCTCGGCCAGCGTGTCCCGCGAGGCGGCGTAGTGGTTGGCGTAGTAAAAGAACGCAGCGCGACGCTTCAGCGCGGCTTCGAGTGCACTCGTATCGGCAATCCGCACGGTCACATCGGGCCGAAGCCCATTTTGGTCGCGTACGGTGCGGCCGTGCGTGGTCGTGTGGGTTACCATTGTCGTGTCGCCGGCGGTCGTCGTGTCGCGGAAGGGACTCTGATCCAGGTTCTGGATGCTCCGGCCACTGGGGGTGTGGTACTGGGCCGTCGTGATTTTCAGCGAGGTGTTGTGCGGGAGAGAACGAACGGCCTGCACGAGCCCTTTGCCGTAGGTGGTCGTTCCCAGGACCGCTCCCCGGTCGTGGTCCTGAACAGCCCCGGCCACAATCTCGCTTGCCGACGCGCTGTAGCCGTTCACCAACACCACGAGTGGCACATCGGGCATGAGAGGCGTGCGGTCACTCCGGTACGTGTTGCTGGCCTCGGACAGCCGCCCTTCGGTAGACACGATCACCGCTCCGTTCGGCAGAAAGAGCTCGGACACCTCAACCGCTGCACGTAACAATCCCCCGGGATTGTCCCGCAGATCGAGAACGACCCCGCGCAGGTCGTTCTGCTCGCGAAGGGCCTGCAGGGCCGACTCGACCTCCGCCGCCGCGTTGCGGGTAAAGCGCTCCAGTTTTACGTACCCGACATCCGACGCCTCCCCCACGAGACCGTTGTAGGTTACGTTTTCCAGATCAATCTCCTCCCGCTTGAGTGAAAATTCCAGGAGCGCCGGCGCCCCTTCCCGCTCGACCGTCACGCGCACCGTCGTGCCCGGCTCGCCCCGCAACAGCGTCTGCACGTCCTCCACCGACAGCGGCGCCACCGGCTGCTCGTTCACCTGCCGAAGCACGTCGCCTGCACGAATGCCCTGCTTGTATCCACTGGCCCCTTCCACCGGTGCCACCACCGTAATCTTGCCGCCGCGCGTGCCGATGTTTAGCCCCACGCCGCCGTACCGTCCCTCCGTGATAATATCAATGTTCGCGTTGTCGGCCTCGTCGAGGAACGTGGTGTAGGGATCGAGCTCATCCAGCATCGCCTCGATGCCCGTCCGCATCAGATGCTTCGGACTTACGGGCGTGACATAGCTGGTCACGAGCTCCTCGTAGACGGCCCCAAAGATGCGGAAGTTTTTCCGAAGCTCAAAATAGTCGTCGTCCGGCGGCATCCAGGCTCCAACCCCAATCCCCAGCATCAGGGAGGAGACCAGCGAGACAACGATCAGGGACACTTTTAGTCGTTTGGAGATCATGGCCAGTCTACCTCATCAGTTCAGCACGTGCTCCCTGCATCTGCGCATTAAGTTCCGCCGGGAGGCATCGGCCGGCGAACAGTCCCCTCCCCGTAGGCCACTACTCTCCTTCCATGCCGAGCTCTTGCCGACGCTTGCGAGTCACCCACGCGGCAATGTAAATCGAGAGCTCATAAAGGCCTAGCAGCGGCAACGCCACAATGATCTGCGAGATCGGGTCGGGCGGCGTGAGGAAGGCACCCACCCCCAAAACCACGAGGAGGGCATACTTGCGATACGCCCGCATCGTCTCCGGCGTCAGAATCCCCACCTTCGCCAGGAAATACACTACCACTGGCAGTTCGAACAGAATGCCCGTGCCCAGCGCCCAGAACGACACCATGCTGAAGTAGGTCATGATGTCGAAATGATTCTCGATCTGCGGCGACAGGGTGTACTGCGCAAAGAACTGAAGCGCCAGGGGCGTGAGGATGAGGTACCCAAATGCGATGCCGAGCAGAAAGAAGAACGCAGCGAACGCCGCGGCAAAGCGCATGCCCGACTTTTCCTGCGGGTAAAGCGCCGGCTCGATGAATTTCCAGAAGTAGTAGACGACGACAGGAGAGCCCACGATAAGGCCCACGACGATAATGGTCCCAATGTCCGCAAAGAACTGACCCGTAATTGTACGGTTGAGCAGGTTCAGCTCTTCCGGACGCATCCCCAACAGCCCATACATGAAGAAATCAGGCCGGGTGGGCCCGATGAGGACGCGATTGACGATCCACTCGCTGAAGAAGGCGCAGAGGATGGTGGTGGTAAGCACTCCCGCACCGGCCTTAATCAGGGTCCACCGCAGTTCTTCGAGATGGTCCAGGAAGGGCATCACTCCCTGCTGATCGGGCGCTGCGGCCTCGTTTGCCGCCCCGTCGCCCTGCATGCCGGGCGACATCTCCGTCTCTGGGGAAGGGACTTCTGGCATCCGATTACGACTGTAACGTGACAGGAAACACGGTCCCGATTTGGACCGCACGACGCTTCATCCCCCCGGGCTCCAGGATTCACTTAGGCACTATCCGACCCACTGCTCTTGCCTTCTTGCAGGTTTAGGTCGAGAAGGGAATCGACCCAGAGCCCTTCATTCTCAATGCGCGTCTGGCCGCTGCTCCAGGTGAAGTTGAAGAGTGTAAGCAGGCCGACCACCTCCAACCCCTCCCGCCGAAGCAGATGCAGGGCCCGTGAGGCACTGCGCCCACTGTTGATGATGTCGTCGAGCAGTACAACCGGCTGCTCCGGATCAATGGGTCCTTCTACAAGCCGGCGCCGGCCATGCTCCTTGCGCTCATCTCGAATCAGTCCGCCCTTGAACGCGTCGCTCTCGGGACCCGACAGCACACTGCACACGAGCGGATAGGCCCCAAAGCCGTATCCTACGACCTGGTGCACGTCCTGGTCACGGAGGCGCCGCGTCAACACGGCCCCAACCTCGCTGAAGAGTTCTCCGTCGAGCATCGGAATGCGCGTGTCCAGCAGCCAGCCAATGGGCTGCCCGCGCGGATCCGTAATCAACTCGTCCTCGCGCCGAATGAGGGCTCGGTCGTAGAGACGACGACCGAGCTCGACCAGATCGGCCCGGGCCGAGGAGCTCAATGTGCTTCGGTCCATCGACGGCATTGAATCTACACTCCAATCATGGGGAAACGGAGGGGGGTCGGAAGGCAAGGGCCGCGGAGGGCTGAACAGAAGATGTCAACTGTCGAGCGTACAGGCGCGTTCCGCTCCAGACGGCTCATACCAATGACCTCGGAGTGTCGTTAGAACCCAACGGGATTACGGAAAAAGGGAACAGGCCTCGGCGGCGGGAAGCAATGCAGCCGTGGCTAGGCTACGGGGCCATTGTTGCGCAGCGGAACCATATCTAAGCTATGGAGCCGTAGCTAAGCTACGGCAGCATCGTAGAGCGGAAATTGGTCGCAGAGGTCTTTCACTTCTCGCTTCACGTTCTGCTGGACCTCTTCATCCTCTGGATTCTGCAGCACCTGATCAATGAGGGCACCCACGTGTGCAAACTCGTCGGTCCCGAATCCGCGCGTGGTCATGGCGGGGGTGCCGAGGCGGAGGCCACTCGTTACAAACGGGCTCTTGTCGTCAAACGGCACCATGTTTTTATTGGCGGTGATGCCCGCCTCTTCGAGCGCCGTCTCGGCCGTTTTGCCGGTGATGCCCTTATTTCGCAGGTCAATGAGGATGAGGTGGTTATCGGTGCCGTCGGACACGAGGTCGTAGCCTCGATCTGTCATCGCCGCCCCGAGCGCCTTTGCATTGTCGACCACCTGCTGTGCATACTCGTCAAACGACGGCTGCAGGGCTTCCTTGAAGGCCACGGCCTTTGCGGCAATCACGTGCATGAGGGGTCCGCCCTGCGTGCCGGGGAAGACAGCGGAATCCAGAAGCTCGCTCATCATCTTCGTCCGGCCGCTCTTGCGGGCCGTCTTGCCCATCGGATTCTCGTAGTCGTCGCCCAGCAGGATCATGCCGCCGCGCGGGCCGCGGAGCGTCTTGTGCGTCGTGGTGGTGACGACGTGGGTGTGGGGCATGGGGTCGTTGAGCACGCCCCCCGCAATGAGGCCGGCCGTGTGGGCCATGTCCATCCAAAGATAGGCCCCCACCTCGTCGGCAATGTCGCGGAACGCCTCATAGTCAAAGTCGCGCGGGTAGGCACTGGCCCCGATCGAAATCATCTTCGGCTGTACCTCCTTGGCCCGGTCGCGCACCTTGTTCATGTCGATGCGCCCGGTGTCCTTTTCCACCCCGTAGTACTCGGCGTTGTAGAGGATGCCGGAAAAGTTGACGGGGGAGCCGTGCGTAAGGTGGCCGCCATGGGAAAGGTCGAGGCCGAGGAACGTATCGCCTGGCTCCAGTAGCGTCAGGTAGACCGCCGCATTGGCCTGCGCACCGGCGTGCGGCTGGACGTTCACCCAGTCGCAGCCGAAGAGCTCCTGTGCACGCTCCTGCGCCAGCTCTTCCGCCACGTCCACGTACTTGCAGCCGCCGTAGTAGCGCTTGCCCGGCAGGCCTTCAGCGTACTTGTTGGTGAGAGGAGTGCCCATCGCCTCCATCACGGCGGGGGAGGCGAAATTTTCGGAGGCGATGAGCTCCAGCCCGTCGTTCTGGCGCTGCACCTCCTTCTGGATGGCATCGTAGACTTCGGGGTCCTGCGTGGAAAGACGACTCATCAGGGGAAATGGCTTGAGGACGATAGCGTCGAACGTGTCATTCCAGCTCCATGGGGGAGGGACGTTGTGGAGGATCCGTCCTGGGCTCGATCCAGGAATGGACGTTTGAACGAAGAGGCTCCTCCACCACGTCCACGGTCAGCGGGGCCTCTTCCCTCCAATCCGCCGAAACGGCTTCTGGCATCGCAGGTCTATTGAAATTACGACAGCAGGCCGACAACCGAAACTGCATTCTAAACTCAAAAACGAAATCGGATTCAATTGCTGTCCTCGCGCTGTGGGGCGTGGCGGTGTAAAAGCAGGTCTGGACGAATTGTGGCAAGGAATCTCTCGCCCTCTCCTCCCTTCCTACGCCCACACGTCTCCCTCCAGATTTAGTGCGTCATCGCATAGGTGAGGATGTTGACCCCCATTCGAAGGGCAGCACGGCGCTTCTCCGGTGGATTGTTGTGCACCGACGCCGGTTCCCACCCGTCTCCAAGGTCGGTCTCGTGCGTGTAGAAGACCATCACACGTCCACTGTCGTGGAGAAGGCCGTAGCCCTGCGGCCGCTCGCCGTCGTGCTCGTGAATCTTGGGCAGGCCGTCCGAAAAGGTGTACCGGGTGCTGTAGATCGGATGGTCGAACGGGAGTTCCACAAGCTCCTTCTCCGGAAACACCTTCTTTAGCTCCTCGCGGATGTACTCGTCGAGGCCGTAGTTGTCATCAATGTGCAGGAACCCGCCCTGCTGCAAGTAGCGGCGCAGTCGGTCGGCCTCGGCCGGGGAAAAGGTGACGTTGCCGTGCCCGGTGAGATAGAGGTACGGATAGGTAAAGACCTTGTCGCTCGTCAACTCCACCACCGCCTCCTGCGGTCTCACGTCGAGCAGCGTATGCTGTCGCACAAACGCGAGAAGCTCCGTCAGCGACTCCTCGTCGCTGTACCAGTCGCCTCCCCCGCTGTACTTTACCCGGGCCACCTGAACGGAGGCGTCTTCCTGAGCCACCGCAGGAGCAATCATGCCCGCCCCGGCAAGCCCCATCACCACAAAGAACAGCACACGGAAACCGTATTGCATGACCGAGCCCGGAATATAGGGATGTACGGAGTACTGAAAACCCGCCTGCGCACGGCAAGTTCACGACAGCGGTCCACTGCCGCAAGATCCAACATCATTTCTACGGTCTCGGTCCCCCCGTGGGAAACGCCCCTCCTACTCGCTGAGAGGACTTCCACTCCGTGTCGGGAGGTCGACGACCATACGGCCGAGAAGCCTACTCAAGCTCCAGCCGCCGGTCGATCTCATCAATCGAACGCCGGGCAAGGCCCAGATTGCCCTCATCGCGATCGATCACGAGATGAATAAACACGTCCTCGTGATTTCCGCACATGCGCGTGAGGTGGTACTGCTGCTCAAGCGTCACCAGGACATCCTGAATCTCGTCGTCAAGATCGAGGTCGTGGAGAATGTCTTTCTTCGAACGGACGACCTCCGTATTGCCGGCCCCGGCAAGCTCCATGTCGAGATCGCGCCCCCCGATGGTGCCCAACGTCATGCCACTTGTGTAGTCAACGATAGCGGCACCGATGGCTCCATCAATGGCCTGAAGCTCTTCAAGCGCGTTCTGAACGTCAAGGGTATCGGTTGCCATGGTACGGGATGAATTGTGAGAAAGAAGACGTGACCTTTCGCGCGAAACGACGCCTGTTCATAAGTCTGCGGCGCAATGGCCCCTCGCGAAGCCGCGGAGCTGCGCACGACTATCGTTTCGGCATTCCCCGCAGGGAGCGGGGATCGGCGTACCTGGAGGCTGAAGGAAGGAAATACGCAGATGCCCTCCCTATGCAAAAGACAATCTACGTTCCTTTTCAATGTGCCGCCCGTTCTATTTACTGATTCTTCCCCTTCCCGGCTTCGGCATACCTCTCGTCGCACTGTACGGCAAGACCGTCCTCGACGTTGTGACGCGTCCCGATGGTCGGGTGCGATCGCCCGACCACTTCAGACACGTCCGCCCCCCGCATTTCGCCCTTCTTGCTGCCAAGTCGCCCTCCAACACGTGTCTTCCCCACCCGACGCACGGGTTGTCTCCCCTCTCGGAAGACGCCGCCCCTGTCCCCCGCTGGGGTGTATTTGCCAGTGGAATACGAACCTACTCAGGATTCCGTCCTTCTTTCCCAGACGGTCGCCGGTTCTTTTTCCCACAAGAGGCCCTCCCTGATTGCGCTCATCCCGAAGTGCCCGTCCCGTCTTCGCTCCTGCATTATTCTTGTTCAGTGGACGTCTCCGAAGTCTCAGGGGATCCACCGTCGATGAGGCCGAGGCCCGGATACTCGCTGCCGCCTCGCCCCACGTACGTCCAGGAGCGCGCCCAATTCTCTTGCTCGCCAAATGCGCCGATATAATCCACCGCCTCAAAGAAGTCGCCCCTCGGCTCTGGAACGCCGGAAACCACGAGGGCCTCTTGCGTGGGGCGGGGATCGAGCGCCCGCAAAAATCCGCGGGAGCTCCGCGAGAGGGTCTGGAGGGGCACCTGGCCGGTGAGCGTGTTGTTGTCGGCCAGGTAGTCGGCCACCCGCTCACCGAACGCTCCGTCGTTCACGACGAGGCCACTCGCTGCTACGCCCTTGCCCGTCACAAACGAACCGGCAATCTGACCAAAGAGATTTCCTTCGAGCTGGAGCGTGCCGTCCTCGAATCGCGCGCGGCTATCGCCGGTCTCGGTGCCGGATACGTCTTCGATGCGAACGAGCTTCTGAGGAAAGTCGACGAACATCGAGTTGTGGTACGCCCCGGCAAAGTTGTCACGGAGGTTGAGCGCCGTGCTGCCGGTGCCCTGCATGCCCGACCCCACGTACGTCATATTGTAGAGCTGGGGAGCAGAGTACGGTTTACTGTCTTCCCCTCCGTAATTCGCCTCACCGCCGTCGTGCTCCCCGGCGTGGTCGGCGTAGTAGCTGTTTTGAATGGCGAGCCAGAACTGGCCGCGTCCCTGGTAGCCCTGATCGATGTCGTAGGAGTCGTCCGTGGCGAAGGCCGAGACCAGATGCTTCGCGTCCACGGTCCCGCCAAACCACTCGAAGCCGTCGTCCTTGTTGTTGAAGACCTCGACGTACTCGATGGTGGTGCCGCGCCCGACGCCCCCGAGCGTGAGGCCGTTGATTTCCTCGTTCTCCTTGAGCACCGTCCCGCCGTGACGGATAGAGACGTAGCGAAGCACCCCGGAGCTGTCGCTCGGATCGTCCCCGCCGTACACATTTCGGAAGGCATCGGGCGGCACGCCCTCGATGTCATGAAGACCGGCAGCGGTATTGATGGGGGCCCGACCCAGAATGATGACGCCGCCCCACCCGCCGCGAAAGTCGTCAGGGAGATCCTCGGTCGTCGTTAGATCGTCCTTGATGCTCGTGAAAATGATCGGCTTCTCCGCAGTGCCCTCGGCGAAGATCGTACCGCCGCGAGCCACGACGAGCGCGCTGGCGTCGGCCCCGTCCCCGGCATCTCCCTTCACGACCGTGCCCGGCTCGACCCGAAGCGTCTGCCCTTTGTCGACGAACACGAGGTCATCCAGAATCCAGACGTAGTCGCTTGTCCAGGTGACGTCCGGGCCGTGGGTGGGATGCGCGATACCGGCGGTACTGGTGCCGATTACCACAGCCTTTTGGCCATCCACGGTGGTCGTGTCGTAGGTGGCCGCGGACTGCCCCTGTGCAGGCAGGGTCATCAGCCCAAACGCAGCGAAGAAAATGTACAAGACACGTACAGCAAAGTGCATGGGGGAAGCAAGTCGATTCATAGTCAACGTAACGCCCCGCCGCCCCTCACGGATTGAGAGAATGGTCCGGCGAAGGCAAAAAAACACCGGACGCCCCGACCATAGTCGGGACGCCCGGCGTGTGTGGTCGTCTAGACCCTACAGGTCACTCCACAGCGGATTAGTTCACCGTGCCGTCCTGCGTGATCTTCGCCCAGCCCTCGGACAGCTTCCAGTCTGCTCCCGGACCAAAGGCGCCGCGGAAGTCGACAGCGGTCCAGCTATCGTTCACGCCCGGCGACTTCGCTCCGAAGTCGCTCGGCTTGTTGGCCCCGCTGGTTGCGGCGTTGGCCGGCGCCGGGGTGAAGCTCTGAATCGCACCGTTGCCGCCCTCCCGCGTGATGCTCGCAAGGGGGCTGTCGGTCACGATTTCGTTGCTCTCGGCGCGGAGGTAGTTGGCAAGATTCGTCCGGAAGGCCTCGCCACGATCGCCCGACGGATTGCCGTCGTCGCCCGTGGTGAGCTGGATGAGGCTCTCGAACGTCGTCTGGTCCCCAAAGTCCGGACCGATGTTGTACCAGAGGTTGTCCTGGTGCTCCAGCTCCCCTGCGGCCCAGCGATTGGCAGCGTCTTCGTCGCCATCCAGGTCTTCAATCTGGATGCCCGCGTTGGTTCGCCCCCCGGTGAAGATGCTGTTGTGGTAGGACGTCGCGTTGTTGTCGCGATGAATGATGAAGGGATCATTCGCATCGCCCGACACATCGCTCACGCTCGGGCCCATGCCGATGTACGTGGCATTGGAAACGATCGACTCGGCGTACGGCGTGGCCCCTTCCGGCGAGCCAGCCCCGTCCATCTCAGAGGCACGTCCGGCCGTATTTCCGCCCTGAACGGCGAGCCAGAACTGGTTACTGCCCCGAAATCCCTGGTCGATGTCAAAGGCATCGTCCGATTCGTAGGCCGTAATCAGGTACTTGGTGTTCACCGTTCCGCCGAACCACTCAAAGCCGTCGTCGGCACTGGCGTAGGACTCGACGTACTCGATGGTCGATCCGGCACCGACGCCCCCGAGCGTGAGTCCCTGAATCTCATCTCCGTTTCCGAGCTGCGTGCCCGTGTGGCGGATGGAGACGAACTTGAACGTCCCGATGCTGTGATCGGCGTTCTGGCCGCCGTACAGGATGCGGGCCCCGGTGTTGTCCGGTACTCCCTCAACCGCAACCTGCGACCCGTTGTTGGTCGGCGCGTCGCCGAGAAGGATCACACCGCCCCAGAGTCCGCGGTCGTCCCGACCAAGCTCCTCTTCCTCTGCTCGGACCGAGGTGAACACAATCGGATCGGAGGCCGTCCCTTCGGCCTGAATCACGCCGCCGGACGCCACAATGAGGGCCGACGCATCCGCGCCGCCGCCGAGCCGTCCCTGAATTTCGGTGCCGGCTTCGATATTGAGGGTGTCGCCCGGATTCACGAAGACAAATCCATTCAGCTCGTAGGTCTTGTCGCTCGACCACGTGACCGAATTGCCGTCTGCGTCTGGCGGTACCACTCCATTATTTCCCACGTCGGTCACCCGAACGCGCTCCGCCGTCCCATCGTCATCCGAATCCACCTCAACCATGGTATCCGATTCGTCCACGGGGCCCGGCTCAAGGAGTCCCACCTCTTCGTCCCCATTGCCATTTCCGTCTCCATTTCCGACGCCTCCATTTCCACTCGAGTCGCACCCCGTGACGAACACGAGGGCCGGCACGAAGAGAAGAAGGAGCATCCATCGAAGCGATGTCCCTGCTTTCGACGCAAATCTGTGTGCAAGTTTCATTATCCGTGTGTGGTCTTAAAGAGAGAGTACACGATGCAGCGTGGGAGCGGAGTTTTTAATTCCATAACACCCTCCCACGAACCACCGAAGGGGCGAGCCGACACTGCGGCTCGCCCCTTCGAGGTGTGGATGTAAGTGTTGGTCGTGGTGCGCCCGGAACGACGAAAGAGCCCTGGTCCGGCCTCAGGCAACAGCGTCCTCAGTACCGGTAGGACACGCCGACCGACACGCTGCGCCCAAGCGGACGCTGGTCGTTCACGAACTCATTTCCTTTGAAGGTCTGTGACACGATCTCCTCGCTGTCCAAAATATTTTTGACCGACACCGACGCCGTCACTCCCCTGATCAGTCGCTGCGAGACGTTGGCATCGAGCGTGCTCCGGGCCCGCTCGAAGATGTTCGCGCCGTTCGCCGATACGGTCTGGAGCCGGTCCCCAAACCGGTTGAAGAAGACGTTGACGCTCGTGCCCGACGCCGGATTGTCGTACCCGGCATTTAGATTGACAAGGTAAGGCGATTGCCCCTGGAGCTGGCGCGTCTCGTCCGGGTTCTCCTGAAACTGCCGAAGAAGCCCCAGAACCGCCTCCGTGCGGTCGATGCGAGACTGAGTGAGCGTGAGATTGCCGCCGACTTGCACGTGCTCCAGCCAGGAGGCGAGGCCGTCAAGCTGCTTCTGCGCTTCCAGTTCCAGCCCGTAGACTGTTGCGCTTTCCCGATTTCTGTAGGTGATAATCCCCTGGTCGACAGACTCTGTGACAAAGGTCCGCTCGATCGGGTCGGTAAAGTCTTTGTAGTACACGCTGGCCGACAGCAGTTCGCCGGGCCGCGGAAACCACTCCCAGCGCAGATCGAAGTTGTGGACGGTCGTGCGGTCGAGGTTCGGATTTCCGCGTTCGGTGAAGTCGCCGATGAAGTTGAACGACTGGAACGGAGCAAATTCTCGAAAGGACGGCAATGCGATGGTGCGTCCGTACGCCGCTCGCATGTTCATGTCCTCTCGAAGCGACCACACGAGATTGGCGGAGGGGAGCACATCGAGCTGTGAAAATGAGCCCTGTGTGGCGTTGTCGAGTGTGCTCAGCGCCATGTCCGTATACTCCAACCGGACGCCCCCGATAAATTCAAGAGACGACAGGCCCGGGACCGGGGTCTCTGTCATAAGGTAGCCGGCGCCGCGGTCCAGATTGCCGTCGTAATTGCCGCCCTGCGAGGGTACTTCCGTCACGAACGTCCCGAAGCTTCCGTCCTCCTGGATGCCCGCTCGCGCACCTACGTATTCGTCCGGGCTCCCACTGTATCCGACCCCAATGGGGGCATCGTGCTTAAAAATGCGTTCCCGAAACTCGCGGGTCTTCGTCTGGACACTGCCCCCAGCTTCGAGAATGGCCGCCCCGACCGGGATCTTGAGCGAGACCTCGCTCGACCAATTCTGCTCCGTGAGATCCCGAAAGTATCGGGTCGGAAGCCCCGTTACCGGCCCCGAGATTGCATACGACGTGTCGTTCGCCTCAGGGGAAAACTCGTTGGGGAAAAAGCGACCGTCCGGCTCGTCTCGTCCAACGACCGAAAGAGCGGTTTTCCATTCGAGCCGAACGCCCTCCCGCCCACTGCCAAACTGGTGCATTCCTTCGATCTCTCCGGTTCGCACCGTACGTCTGATGAGGCGGGACACTCGCGTCTCAAACCGCCGATCCCCGGAGATATTGTCACGGGGAAGAATGCCGGATTCAGAACGGGCAATCTGCTCCTCGTCGCGGTTGTAGAGCAGCCGCACGCCGAGCTCGTGGTTGGGGGCAACCTGGAACGACATTCCGGCGAGCCCGCCCCAAAGCGTCTCTTCCACTCCGCGCTGCGTCGTATAGGAGGCTTCCGGTTTGAGCCGCTCCGAGTCGATGCTCGTTTGCGAAAAGCGGGCCGTCGTCCCGCCGCTGTAGCCCGAAAAGGACTCGTCGTATGAGAGCGAGGCAATCACGCCGAGCGATCGGTCGCCCAGCACAGAGAACTGGTTGCCGAAGGCGACCTCTCCACTTCGATTTCCAAGCACATCGTTCGCCCTCGGGGAGATGCCCGTCGCAAACGCCCTCGTGAGCTGGTTCAAGGCCTCCTGTCGTTCAGGAACGGACGACGGACTGGGGGGAAGGAGATCACTATCTGCAATCGCCGGCACGTCCTCTAATCCGCTTGGGGGACGCAAAATATTGCCGCCAATGCCAACCTCCGTATTGTAGGAGCTCGAAAACGACGCCGTAAGGAAAACATCGTCCGGAAACGACTTCGTCGTGATGTCGACCGCCCCTCCCGTAAAGGTCCCGGGCTTGTCGGGAGTAAAGGACTTCGTGGTTACAATATTGTCAATCAGACTCGACGGAAAAATGTCGAGGGCCACGCTGTTTCCGTCGGGATCGGCATTCGGAAGTGTGGTGCCATTCAACTGAACGGTCACGTATCGCCCCTGCAGGCCGCGCACGTTCACGTATTTGCCCTCGACGACGGAGGCTCCAGTCACATTCCCCATGGCGCTCGCCGCACTTCCTGCCCCGGCCCGCCCAATCGCCTCGGCGCTGATGGCATTGCTGACAGACGCGGCCTTGGCTCGATCGGTAAGCATCCCTGCCTCTGAATCGCGGGCGGCCTCCGCCTCGATCACCACCTCATCGAGCTCCGCCGTCTGCTCGGACAGCGTGACATCGATCTTCGTCGTCTGTCCGGCCGTCACCTCCACCCCCGTCACGGTTTTCTCTTGGAAGCCGACGAACGAAAACAAGACATCATACGTCCCCGCCTCCAGGCCGGTCAACCGATACCGACCGTTGAGGTCAGTGGAGGTGCCGGTCGTGGTGCCCTTGATCGAAACGTTGGCCCCGGGCAGCGGCTCGCCCTGCTGGGCATCAACGATCACGCCCGCCACCGTCCCCGTCTTCGGTTTGTTCTGAGACGCAGGATCCTGCGCAGGGGCCGGAGATGTGGCGAGTCCAAACCCGAGAAGAATGGCGATCGCGAGTTTGGTAACGCCTCGCAGGCAGTCGTCGACCATGCGTACGGAAGGGAGTCGGTGTCAAGATAGCGAGCGGAACGGCTCCTGGGCAGATCGTTTGCCCCGCCCAAGAGGCATCCGAGGATCCGTACTCCACCATAAGACCTGGATGTAACCCCGCCATTACGACGACATTACCCTTCTATTAACGACTAGATCTTTCCTGTGCCTTCACGCAATCTGTTTTTTAAGTTTGCACCTTTTCTCCATTCCCGTCCGCCCTCCTCCCACCCGATGAATTTCGACGAAGATTTAGCCGAATGCCCTGGATGACGAGGTTCGACCCTGCATCTTTGGCCCCCACCCGTTGGTTTTCCTTCCGGTCCGAGTGTTATGGTACAGCGGCCCGATGGTCGTGACGGGCAGCTCCCTGACCAGGATCGCACTCCGCCATCCGAGACGCCCCCACGAGATGCGGAGCCCTCTCCATCGCGGCCGAGAATCCGGTGCATATGCCCTTGCTCATCCAGTCCGCCGCTCTCTGTGTCTAATTCGAAGACGGCGAATCCATACCTGATCCTCTTTGCGCTCTGGCTGATGATGTTCTCGGCCAGCAGCCAGTTGATCATCATGGTGCCGATCCTCCCGGAAATTGCGGACACTCTGGGAGTAAATGCCGTCCTGCGCGGGATGCTGCTTACGGCCTACGCCCTGTCGTTGGGTGCCTCGGCCCTCATCACGGGCCCGGCGTCCGACCGGGTGGGCCGCCGCAAGATTCTGCTCTACGGCTCCGGCATTCTGGCCGTCACGCTCACCCTCCACACCGTGGCGGCCGACTACGAGCTGCTCCTCCTCATGCGCCTGCTGGCTGGCATCGGTGGCGGCATGCTGAGCGGCGGTACGGTGGCGTACGTGGGTGACTACTTTCCCTACGAGCAGCGCGGCTGGGCCAACGGCTGGGTCATGAGCGGAACTGCCTTCGGCCAGGTCCTGGGCGTGCCTCTCGGCAAGGTGTTGGCCACCGGCTTCGGCTATCGGTGGCCCTTTCTGATGTTTGCCATTACGATGGCCCTGGCCACCGTCCTCATCTGGCTCTTCGTGCCACAGCCGAACGCGGACCTGGACGAAGAGCCCCTTACCCCCCGCCGCTTCCTCCAGAAATATCGGTACCTCCTCGGCGGCTCCGAGATCGTCGCCGCCGTCCTCGCCTATTTCCTGATGTTTTGCGGCTTCGGCCTCTTTACGTCGTTTCTTCCGACGTGGCTGGAAACGGAAATTGGCATCTCGGGCTACAGCATCGCGCTCCTCTTCGCCATCGGGGGCACGGCGAACGTGCTGGCCTCGCCCCTCGCGGGACGCATCTCCGACGAGGTGGGGCGCAAACCGCTGGTGGTGTGGTCGTGCCTGGCCTTGGGCCTGCTGTGCGCGGTGGCCCCTGCATTGATCGTCGGCTTTACGTCGGCCTCCATCCTCTTCTTCCTGGCGATGATCTCAGTCGGAATCCGGATCAGCCCCCTCCAGTCCCTCATGACGGCCCTCGTGTCGGACGACAAACGCGGGCTTCTGATGGGAATGGCGATCAGCCTGGGACAAGGCGGCTTCGGGATCGGAAGCTTCGTGGCAAGCCTCACCTACGGCCCGTTCGGCTACACCAGCAACGCTATGGCCGGGGCCCTCGCGATGGTCCTCATGGCGGCCCTCGTCCATTGGGGACTGCCTGAACCCTCCCTCTCCTCGTCCGACTCTCCTTCTCCGCCTCCTGCCTCCTCCCAGTCCCCAAGCGTCGCCGAGGCGCCGTGAGCGTAGCGAACAAGTGCTTTCAGACTGCGCCCTGACCAAGGAGATCTGGGATCTCCAGGGAGGAAGCAGTTTTAGACTGTGCCGTGAGCACACGACTCGGGCCGTACCGTTCCCACCGTCAGCAAACCGAAGAACGAATCGTCGCCCACCGTCCCAATTCATGGGGCCCGAGTTTGTCCCTGCCCTTGCTCGTGCATGCTCTACCACCAGGTGCCAGAGCCAACAACCGTAACAATACGCCTGTACGCTCCCATGACGCGTCGAGGACGCCCCCTCGTCGAGAGGGCCGTCGGCACTCTCTGCGCGGGTCCTCCGTATACGGGACGGCGCGGGCCCGTGAAGGGGCCGCCAATCACGGCCGCGCGCCTCTCGCCGCCTCGCCCCTCATCTAGTTTTTGAAGCGCCGTGGCCCTTCGGCTCGTGGACATCTACCGGCCCGACGACGCCGGTTCGCTCAATTTGCCCGACAATACTTATACGGTCCTCGGGCACTGGACGTACGCCCTGGATGAGAATCAGCGCGTCGACCGCGTGCTGCTGGAGATGGAAGAGACCGAAGCCTTTCTCGACTGGGTGGACGACGCCCTTCCCGTAGAGCATCGGGTCGTGCTCCAATCGGTCGAGGCGACGCTGCCCCGCCCCGAACCGGAGGAGGAAAACGAAGAATCCGAGGCGGAGCCGGACGCGGAAGACGAGTCGGTGTCGGTGAATCGCATTAGCCGGGCGGAGCTGTACGAGGATGCGAGGGATGCTACTTCGGTATCGGGCTCGTTCGTGGCACTTACCCTTCTTTCCACCATCGTGGCGGCTGGGGGCATGCTTCGCAATCAGACGGCCGTCGTGATTGGTGCGATGATGATCGCGCCTCTCCTCGGCCCGAGCCTCGCCCTGGCCCTCAGCACGACGCTCGGCGACCGGTCGCTGCTGGGTCGGTCGCTCTGGGCCAATATTCTCGGGGGAGGCCTCGCATTCGGGGGAGCGCTCGGAATGGGTCTTCTGCTTCCGGTCGACCCTACAATTGAGGAGATCGCCGCCCGCACCATGATCGGATTGCCTGACGTGGCCCTTGCTGCGGCCGCCGGAGCGGCGGGCGTACTGGCCATGACCCGTGCCCAGGCCACGGGCCTGGTTGGGGTGATGGTGGCGGTGGCACTGCTGCCACCTGCTGTGGCTTTGGGACTACTACTGGGGGCCGGTCATCTGACTGAAGCCCTGCAAGCGGGGCTTCTCACCGCAACGAATATTGTGGCTCTGAATCTGGCCGCCGTGTGCACGTTCTTCGTCATGGGCGTACGCCCCCGTGACTGGCGTGACCTGGAGCAGGCCCGCACCTCCATCCGCCTTGCTCTTGTGCTCTGGGGCGGGGCCCTCGCCCTGCTGATTGCCCTTCTTTGGCTGAGTGGGTAGGCCTGCGAGCATCGGGGCCCCTGCCCCTCCCCACCAAATCTGGAAGCGCTTTCAGCCAAATCCCTATCCTCTCTTATCCAGATCCATTGCGCGCTACCGTTCCGTTCCCCCGATCTTAACGATCGCAAAGGGATGCGTGTCTCAATTCTTCTTTTCTCATTCGACTTCTCGCCCTTTTTCTATGTCGACTCCTCCTCGCTTTTCTCTTCCGACCTCCTCTTCGAACCGCTCTCCGTACCTTCGGCCTCTTCCCCCGGGCCAGCCGCCCGAGGACCTTTCGTGTCTCGATGATACACCGCCTCCCCTCCGTCCCGCACGCCCCCCAAACCGACGGGACTAGTGGTCAGTCAAGCTGAGGATGCCGGCTGTCGAATTGAACACGCTGTGTTGAATACGGCATTCTGCGGCCTGAATACGGTCCACAAGCCGGGGTTTGACCCGACATGGAAACCATGACGTACCACTAATGCACTCCCGTTCGCATTGGAGCATGGGTGCTTTTCAGTTCGGGGGGGGGGGGGCAAAGTGAACCCGTCCCAGACGTACCTGTGACCAGTCTCCATCGAGTCTGGCGCATTTCCGTTCCTCGCTCTCGTGCTCCTGCGCACGCAACAGATCGGCGTCGGAGCAAGAGGTCTTACAGATCCGTTGCTCTCCCTCTTCCCTGAGAATCTGCACCTCTGCGTCCTGCCCCCTATGTTTTTGGTGTGTCTGCACTGCACGTGTGCGCAAGTTCCAGCGCCTCCACGACGGGTCGTCCATCGTGCCCGCTGCGTTTCTCCCGCTCCGTTCCGGGAGCAAGAACTCCTGCACGATGCCTGGACCGCCCTATCCACGCCCGCGTGCATGGCCACTTCGCATGTACTGCTGATCCTCTTTGCGCCTGCCTATGACCTCTGCTCGCCCACTTTTTGCCGTTGCTTTCCTCGTCCTGCTCGGACTAGGATGCTCGTCGAGCTCCGACTCGCCGACTCGCTCAGCCCCCGCCCCCACCGATACGCTCACCCTCGATACGAAGGCCGACTCTGTGGCCGCCCGGCTGTTGGAGGCGCACGGAGCAAATGCCTTCGCTTCGGCCCCGTATCTGCGCTTCAACTTTGCCGTCGAGTCGCCAAAGGGCACACAAGTCGTAGCACGGCACCTCTGGAACCGATCCACCGGAGAATATCGCGTGGAGTGGAGCGAGGGGACGGACTCCTCGTACGTCGCAATCGTCAACGTCCGAGAGGTCACGAACGGCGTGCCGACCGGAAATGCGTATCTGAATGGATCTCAACTCGACGGCACGAGTGCTCAGGCTGCCCGTGAGGAGGCTTATGGGCGCTTTATCAACGACACCTACTGGCTCCTGGCCCCGCTTAAAACATTCGATCCGGGAGTGAACCGACGCTACCTACCGGATTCGTCAACCGCCGAGCATGACGTTCTCCACCTTACGTTCGGAGAGGTGGGCCTCACGCCCGGGGACGAATACTGGCTCTATGTCTCCTCGGAAACTGGGGCACTGGACCGCTGGGCCTTCCACCTGCAGGGCATGAAGGACGAGCAGCCGCCCCAGGCATTTAACTGGACCAACGACACAACCCTCACGGCCCCGGAGGGAGAGGTGACGCTGTCGACCCGAAAGGAGGCTGTGGGCGGACGTACTGCCATTCTCACGAATGAGCTGGCCTTGCCCTCCAGTTCGCCGGACGGGGCCTTCTCCACGCCGACGCCGATGCTGGACCCGACGTCGAACTGACGCGAGAGCGATCCGTGCCCCGCGTGGCCGCGCCTCTCTTTCCCTTTCACCTGCTCTTTGGGCACATTGACCAGGGGACGACAGTAGAGCCATCCGCTCCGGAGAACTCCTTTCTCACGTGACGGCCCTATCGTGGACTACCGCTTCCAAATTGCCCGTCGGTATCTCGCGAGTCGTCGCGAGGTGTCGCTAATTTCGGTCATCACCGGCATCTCGATGACTGGCGTCACGCTGGGCGTCGCGGCTCTGATCGTCGTCCTCTCGGTAATGAACGGCTTCTACGACTTCGTGCGGGATCTGCTGGTGTCGGTGGACCCACACGTTCGTATCGTCAACACCGAAGAGCGTGGCATCACGAACGCCGATTCGCTCCTGCGCGTGGCACGCTCGGTGGACCACGTCCAAACCGCGGCGCCGTACGTAGAAGGCAAGGCCCTCCTGCTCTCCCCAAAAGACGCGGGCGCCAACCAGGTCGTGCAGGTCCGCGGCATCGATCCGGCCGCCATGGGCCAAACGACGCCCAGCATGGCAACGGGCACCTTCGACGTGGAGACAAGCGCGGCGGGACCGTCAGGCATCGTCATGGACGTGTCGATTGGCCAGAGTTTCGCCCTCGCCCCAAGCCGGGACGGCACTTCGTCGAGCACCGTAGGGCTGCTTTCCGCCCCTGCGATCGAACGCACCCTCACCCAGGTGTTCGCCAGCCCGCCTGTACAGCGATTCGAAGTGCGCGGCCTCTTCGAAATGCGGGCCGCGACCGACCGACGACGCGTCTTCATTGGACTCGATGAGGCGCAGCGTCTCTTCCAAACCGGCTCGCAGGTCACGGGGATTGATCTTCGGCTCGACAACCTCGACCGCGCGAGTACCGTGAAGGCGCAGCTCCGTGAGCGTCTTCCTGCGACCCACTATTCCGTACAGACGTGGTACGACCTGCAACAGTCGCTCTACGACGTGATGCGACTGGAAAAGTGGGGCGCCTCTGCCATCCTGGGCCTCATCGTCATCGTTGCGGCCTTCAACATCGTGGGCTCTCTCACGATGGTCGTCATTGAGAAGCGGCAGGACGTGGGTGTGCTACAAGCCATGGGCGTGTCCCCCTCCAATATCCGCCGCATCTTCCTTCTGGAAGGCGGACTGATCGGAACGGTCGGCACTGGGGTCGGCCTCGTCCTCGGGCTGGGCCTCGCCCTTCTCCAAAAACACTTTAAGCTCGTGCCGATGGCCCAGGCCCAATCCTTTCTGATCAACGCCTATCCCGTTTCGATTCACCCGCTGGACATCATTCTCATCTCCGTCGTGTCGTTTGGACTCTGCGTGCTGGCCTCCCTGTATCCTGCCGCTCGGGCTGCCGCCATCGAACCCGCTCGGGCCGTCCAAATGGACCAGTGATTGCTTCTTCTGCCTCCTATGTATTGCCTGGCTCCGTCTGGGGACGCCCCGTCCGCTCGGCCCGATTGAAATCGCGCTGTCTTCACGAACAAAGAATCGGTATTAGATCTATAATTCGACTGTCGAATTCGGGCAGACGACTGAAAACATCCTGCCCTCTATTGCTTGCTGACACTCACTGACCGTAGAGGTACACCATGGCCCGTAAAGACGATATTACCGGCGAAGGCCCGGTGACCGGCAACAGTGTATCGCCGTCCAACCAAAAGACCAATCGTCGCTTCAAGCGGAACCTGCAGAAGAAGAAGTTTTACATTCCGTCGCAGGACCGCAAAGTGACCCTGAAGGTATCGGCCAAAACCCTGAAGACAATCAACAAAAAGGGCATTGAGGCGGTGCTGAAGGAGGCGCGCAAGCAGGGATACGACGTGTAGGCCCCTCCCTCCCGACGGCATAGAGGGAACGGAGCGTACTGCGCCTTTGAGGTCCCAATGGAGCCGCCGTTCGAAATGGCCCCTCCGCCCGGATCATCGTGCCGACGTACGAGTGTCCCGTACGCCCTCGCGCACTGGTTTGTTGAATTTATCCCCATAGTCCAATGGCTACAGGCGACCGCGTGCAAGTCACGCTCGAGTGCACGGAAGAGCCGGGGACGTCCCGCTACCACACGACGAAGAACCGGCGGAACGACTCCGACCGCATCGAGATGATGAAATACAATCCTGTTCTTCAGAAACACACCCTTCACCGAGAGACGAAATAAGCCATGGCGAATGGAAACAACACGAGTACGGCCTCGCGGAAAATGGCGAAGCTCGTCGTAGCAGAAAAGCGAGAAAACGGAAGTTACGGCTTCCGCCAGAAAATTGTCCCCCTCGACGATGTAGAGGAGGAACTGGAGGCTGCCAAAGAACAAAACTAGTGTGTGTAACACACGTTGTGCACGAATGCACTCGGCAGAGCCCGACAATCTCGGAGCGCTGACTGTGCCTCTCGCCCGCATGGGGCTGTCCTCTTTGTCCCCGCCGGCGACTGCTCAGCAGTCCTCTCGTCTAGGCTCGGAGCTGTAGGTGTCGTAGTGCGCATCCCCTTACGGGAGCGGGTCTGTTCGGACGCCGGTCCCGACCTTGCGGGGCGTGGCGCAGCTCGGTAGCGCACCTGCTTTGGGAGCAGGAGGTCGCCGGTTCAAATCCGGCCGCCCCGACATTTCTCAGCAATACTCGCCCCGAGTTCTGCTCTGTGGCTGCCAATGGGGTTCTCAACCTGCGCCCGTAGCTCAGTTGGATAGAGCAGCAGACTTCTAATCTGCAGGTCGCAGGTTCGAATCCTGCCGGGCGTGCCGGTCTCTTCTACGGACTCTTGATCCGACGAGCGGGATGAGGAGGAACTTGCCCTCAATCCGGTCAATTTAATCGACTGAACATAATTCGGTGACGTGGCCGAGTGGTCAGGCAGAGGCCTGCAAAGCCTCCTACGGCGGTTCGAATCCGCCCGTCACCTCTAGGCGTCCACTGAGTCTCTGCTCGGTGGGCGCTTTCGCTTTGTGGTGCGCGTCTTTCGTCACTCGGCCGTCCTGCTCAATGCCGGAACTGCCCCTCTCCAACGGGTTCGTCCTTTCCCCCGTGGAACGGAGCGACCGCGACGCGATCGTCGAGCACCTTCAGGACCGCGAGATCTGGCGGAATACCCTGTACATTCCGTATCCCTATACGGAAGAAGACGCCGACACGTGGATCGAGGGGCGGATCAATCATCGTCGCGACCAGCCGGCCGAGGTGACCTTCGCGCTTCGCAATCCGGACGAGAAGCTCATCGGCGTGGTTGGGGCGGACGACCTAGAGGTGGGCACCACCCATCGGGCCAATCTCGGCTATTGGCTGGCAAAGCCGTACTGGGGACGAGGCCTCATGACGCGCGCGGCGCGTCGGTACACACGATACGCCTTCGATCACCTTGAGGTGGTGCGCCTTACCGCTGAGGTCTTCTCATGGAATCAGGCGTCGGCCCGCGTGCTGGAGAAGCTGGGGTTCCAACGGGAGGGGCGTCTCCGCAAGCACCGCGAGAAGGACGGCGATCTCGTGGACGTGTTGTATTACGGCCTGCTCCGGGACGACTTTCGGCCCGAGGCGTAGCGCAACACGGCTGCCCTTGGAATCCCGGGCGCTAAAACGGCGCGTCGTCTTCGAACGACCCCGCTCCGTCGCCGGGCGCCGGCCCCATACCGCCGCCTCCAGGCGGACCGCCGCCCTGTCCGTCGAACTGCGTCGTCAGGTTTTCGAAGCGGGCGTACTGCTTCACGAACGCCAGCTCCACACTGCCGATAGGGCCGTTACGCTGCTTCTCGATGATGATCTCGCCGATCCCTTCCGTCGAGTTGCCCTGCTCGTCCACCGTGATGCCGTAGCGCTCGGCCCGGTAGATGAAGGCCACCACATCCGCATCCTGCTCGATCGAGCCCGACTCTCTGAGGTCCGAAAGCTGCGGGCGCTTGTCACCGCCCCGGTTCTCAACGGCCCGGTTGAGCTGCGAGAGGGCAATCACCGGCAGGTTAAGCTCCTTCGCCAGCCCCTTCAGCGAGCGCGAGATGTGAGCAATCTCCTGCTCCCGGTTGGCCCCGCTGCGGAGATTGGCGCCGGACGCCTGCATGAGCTGCAGATAGTCGACCACCACGAGGCCGATGTCGTGCTCGGCCTTCAAGCGGCGCGTCTTGGCCCGCAGCTCCAGCACGCTGAGGCCCGGCGTGTCGTCAATGAAGATGTCGGCCTCGCTGAGCTTGCCGGCCGCCCGGGCCAGGTGTTGCCAATCCTCGTCGTTCATCTGGCCGGTGCGGGCCTTGTGCGCATCCACCCGCGCCTCGGACGTAAGCATCCGCTGGGCGAGCTGCTGCGCCCCCATCTCCAGCGAAAAGACGGCTACGCCGGTCGAGCGCTCCGGGTGCGTGGCGGCGTTTTGGGCGCAGGCCAGAGAAAATGCGGTTTTCCCCATGGAGGGCCGAGCCGCAATAATGATGAGGTCGGACGGCTGCCAGCCACTCGTGAGATCGTCGAGCTTCGGAAAGCCACTGGGCACACCCGTGATGCCACCGTCCTGCCCGTGAATCGTCTCCAGATGTTCGAAGGTATCTTTCACCACCTCGTTCATCGGAGCGGCGGCCTTGCGGAGCTGCGAGTCGGAAATCTGGAAGATCTGGCTTTCCGCCTCGTCCAGCAGCTCGAAGGCATCGGCACTGGAGTCGTAGGCCTTCCCCACGATCGTCGTCATCGTCTCGATCATCTTGCGGAGCAGCGACTTCTCCGCAATGATCCGGGCGTGATACTCAACATTGGCGGCAGAGGCCACCTGCGTGGTGAGCTCTGTCAGATAGTAGGACCCACCCACGGCCTCCAGCTGATCGCGACGCTTCAGTTCCTCGGTGAGCGTCACGAGGTCCACCGGATTGCCACGCTCAAAGAGGCTCAGGATGGCCTCGTAGATGTTCTGATGCTTGCTGCTGTAAAACGCATCCGGCGGCAGCACCTCAATCGCTTGCGGAATGGCCTCCCGCTCGATCAGCATCGCCCCCAGCACCGACTTCTCTACGTCCGTGGCCTGCGGGGGCACACGACCGGAATTCTCGTGTACCTGCTCGGCCTGTTGACGTCGACGGTCGCTCTGCCGCCCCCGCATCTTGTCCAGGGGGTACGACGGCGACGACGAGTCGTCGATGCTCAGGTCTTGTTGAGAATTGTCGTTGTCGGCCATGAAGAGGAACGGTCACATTCAGCCCAGCACGCGCACAGGTGGACTCTGTCTTACGCCTCCGATTCGTCCGTGAGCTCATCGTAGCGAGTGCGAAGTAGCTTGACGTCTTCCCAGGTGGGCCGCTTCCACTGCGAATTCCGAAGGAGAGCAGCCGGATGGTACGTCACCATCAGCGGAATGCCGTAAAAGTCGTGCTCCTGATCCCGCAGGTTGGACAGAGACGAACTGCGGTCCAGCAGCGTGTTGCCGGCCACTTTCCCCACTGCCAGAATGATCTGGGGACGGATGAGGGCGAGCTGCTTGTAGAGAATGGGCAGATGCGCCTCCACCTCGTCGGCCTTCGGGTCCCGATTTCGGGGCGGGCGGCTCTTCAGAATATTGGTGATGTAGATCTCCTCCCGCGTAAAGTTGATGGCGTCGAGGATCTTGTCGAGCAGCTGCCCGGCCCGGCCCACAAACGGCTCGCCCTCCTTGTCCTCATCGCGGCCCGGCGCCTCCCCAATGATCACGAGGTCGGCCTCCGGATCGCCCACGCCAAACACCGGGTTCTCCCGATCCTCGTCGATCGGGACGAGCACGGTCTCCGCAAGATACTGCTCTACCTGATCGAGCGCATCAGCATCCTTGTAGGGCGCATCGTCGGGCACCAGGGCATTAATTCGTTCCCAGGGCGGAAGAGTCGGGTCTTCCTCGGGCGGACGAGTCCGGTTACCAAAGAGATCCTTGTTGGGCATGTTGTCGTCGGAAGGCGAGTCGGCAGCGGGTGAAGATGAGGACGAAGGGGAGTCGGGCGTATCGGCCCGTTCAACGGTCTGGGACTCGGACGCGTTGGCCCCAGTGGCTTCAACGTCGGAAGACGGGGGCGGAGCAGCAGTGGACGCACCGGGATCGGCGGTCGGGGAAGACTCTGAGGCGTCGAGCGGAAGGAGAGAGCCGTAGAGGGCCTGCTCGTGCTCGACGATGCTCCGCAACTCACGCAGAAGGTCGCGCATGAAGAATGAGGCGTATTTCGTGACTCGTGATTGCGTATCCGCAAGGCAAAACGGAAGACCTCACGCGTCACGCCTCACGGGACAGTCTCTTCATTTTTAAGGAGGATGCGGTCACGAAGCCTTTTCCGAGTGAGCAGACAGCACCCGATCGAGAATCGCCTCCGCCACGTCCGACTTTGCCATCAGGGGGAGATCCTCGCTTGCGCCGTCACGCGAAAGGAGCGTAACGCGATTAGTGTTGGGCCCAAATCCGGCCCCTTCCTCCGTGAGGTCATTTAATACGATCCAGTCGAGGTTTTTTTCCTCCAGCTTGCGCCGGGCATTCTCGTAGGCATCATTGGTTTCCATTGCGAACCCGACGAGTATTTGCCCGGAGCGCTTGTGATCGCCAACCGTCTTCAGGATATCGGGTGTCCGACGAAGGTGCAACACGAAATCGTCGCCCTTCTTCAACTTCGTGTTCGACCGTTCGGCAGGAGTATAGTCGGCCACAGCAGCGGCCATAAACACGAGATCGGCGGTGTCCCGATGCGCCTGCACGGCTTGGTTCATTTCTTCGGCCGTCTCGACGCGTACCACGTCCACGTCCTCGGGAGGAGCAAGCGTCGTCGGTCCCGTTATGAGCGTCACAGTGCCTCCGCGTCGGGCAGCGGACCGGGCCAAGGCGTGGCCCATCGTGCCGGTGGAGCGGTTGGTGAGAACCCGTACGGGATCAAAGGGCTCTTGGGTCGGCCCGGCAGTCACGAGCACGGATTCCCCTTGTAGCGAGCGATCGCCGAAAGAAGCGCTCGATGCAGCGGTGGACTGCTCCGCCCGATCGATCATCTCCGCACTCCGCTCCCGGATGGCATCCGGTTCCGGCATGCGCCCCTGTCCCACCAGCCCACTGGCCAGCTCGCCGTGCGCCGCCGGCATCACCGCGTACCCCATCTCCTCAAGGCGCTCCAGGTTGTCCTGAGTCGCCGGATGCCGGTACATTTCACGATCCATCGCCGGACACACCAGCAGGGGACACCGTGCCGAAAGAGCGGTGGCCGTGAGCATGGAATCGCAGAAGCCCCGCGCAAGCTTTGCGACCGTGTGCGCAGTGGCAGGTGCCACGACAAAGAGATCCGCCCATTCCCCAAGAGTCACATGCTTCGTCCAGCTGCCCTCCTCATTCTCCGGAAAGATCTCCGTTAGCACCTCCCGTTCCGACAGGGTGCCAAGTGTAAGCGGCGTAATGAAGCGCTCGGCATCGGGCGTCATGAGCACCTGAACCTCGGCCCCGGCCTCTTTAAACAGCCGAACGAGGGGCGCCGCCTTGTACGCAGCAATGCTCCCAGTCACGCCCAGGAGAAGGTGCCGTCCAGTAAGATCGGGGGGAGACGCGCTCATCGGACGCGCAGAACGGGGAGGATCCAAAAAACCAGTTGACGGGTGCGCGCGCCCCCTCTGCCCAGTGCCTCCGACCGCCTCGATCACTGCTCGGCGTGAGGCTCAACTGTAAGGCCCGCTATTCTCAATCATCGTCGAGACTGGACGATGATTCTACCCGCTGGGGGGAATTCCCCCAGGAGTGGGGCGCAGCCCTATTCTTCGTCGGGCTTGCGGTAATAAAGCTTGTCCTCGAGGAAGTCGTCAATCGCGATCTCCGTCGGTTCAGGTTTTTTCTCGTATTCGAGCGAGACCTTCTCCTGCTCCTCCTTCATGCGCACGTCCTCCATTTCGGGACCAAAGCCCTCGAAGTAGGAGAGCTTATCTTCGAGCTCGGACCGCATGTCGGACGAGACCTGGCGCGAGCGCTTCGAAAGGATCGCCACCGTTTCGTACAGATTGCCGGTGCGGTTGGCGAGTTCGTCGATGTCGAGGGTTTCGATGGCCATAATCAATCGGGACTACTTCAGTGGTCGGTTGTGCCGGACGCTCTCTTCCTGCTCTATTGGCGCGGGATGTAGCGTGACGCAGTGACTCGTAGTACGACCGGGAAAGACACTCTCACGGCGTGCACATCACGACTTCCTCTTCATGCCGTGCGGCTCCGCCTCGTTGGACAGGCAATCCCCGGAGGCAGAACAATCACAACTCTAGAAACTGGTGGATTCGGTCCAAGGTTTCCTGCACAGCCTCCTCCAGATCATCATTCACGACGACCCCATCAAACGACTCTGCCTTTTCCAGCTCGCGGTCGGCACGCGCCAGCCGGTCGGCAAGAGCTTGGTCGTTTTCCGTTCCTCGCCCCTGGAGCCGACTGCGCAGTTCTTCTTTCGAGGGCGGAGCAACGAACAGCACGAGTGCATCGTCGCCAAACGCCGCCTTGACGTTTGTTGCGCCGTCCACGTCAATGTCCAGAAGCACCGGGCCCTCTTCGGACTTCGTCTCGATTTCGGACCGCAGGGTGCCGTAAAACTGATCAGGATACACTTCTTCGTACTCCAGCAGGTCGCCGTTGTCGATGCGCCGCTGAAATTCGTCAACTGAGAGAAAGTGATAGTCCTCCCCGTCGACCTCATCCGGACGCGCCGGACGGGTGGTGGCCGAGACGGAAAACTGCATCTCCGGCATCTGCTCCAGCACGCGGTGTGCTATGGTCGTTTTGCCGGCGCCGCTGGGCGCGGTGAGAACGATGACGTTCTGGTCGGGCATGGGGCGGTAAGGGGTCAGCAGCGTTGAGGGGGCAGCGTCTGGGAGTACGTATCGAAACGCACAACGCTCAGCCTGCAACGCAAAACGGATTACTCGACGTTTCGGATCTGCTCCTTAATCTTCTCGATTTCCTCCTTCATGTCCACAGCATGACGGGAGATGACCTCATCGTCGGCCTTGGCCCCAATCGTATTGGCCTCCCGGTGAATCTCCTGCGTGATAAATTTGAGCTTGCGCCCAGAGGGGTCGTCGCTGTCGAGGGCCTCCCGAAACATCTTAAGGTGGGAATGCAGGCGCACGCACTCCTCGGTAACGTCGAGCTTGTCCGCCAGCATGGCGATCTCGGTCTCGATCCGGTCCGAGTCAACCCGATCATCCTCGATGAGCTCCTCCAGCCGCTCTCGCAGGCGCGCCTGCCGTTCCTCCACCCGTTCCGGCGCCCGTTCTTCGATGGCGTTCAGGTGCTCATCGATCGCATGGGTTCGCTGCTCGAGATCGTCCTGGAGGGCTGTGCCCTCGTCCGCCCGCATCTGCTGCAGGTCCTCAATGGCCGCGTCCAAGGCCTCCAACACAAGGGGCCACGCACGCTGGATCTTGGCTGCCTCAAACTCCTCCTCCGCGGCAAAAATGTCCTCGAACTGGAGCAGGTGGTCGAGGCGAACGGGCTCCTTAATCTGAGCCGCGGCACTGAGCTGCTCTAGCCGCTGCTTGTAGCGCATGGCGGCGTCCGCATCGATGGCATCCGGCAACGCCTCCGCATCGGCCTGCTCCACGCTCACGTCCACGTCGAACTGCCCTCGCTCAAAGGCGTCCTGGATCCGAGAGCGCACTTCTGCCTCCGCCTCGGCCATTGGGTCAGGGAGATGGACGTAGACGTTGAGGTGGCGCTTGTTGGTCGAGCGGAGTTCGACGGAGGCCGTGGCCCCCTCCCCACTGGCCCGACCATGGCCGAAGCCCGTCATGCTGCGAATCATACTGAAGGAGCGTGTTGCAGTGAGGGGATAGGCGTTGGGGAGCAGAGCAGCAGGCGTTGTGGGGCGCATACGTCCCAAGAACGCAAAACGCCGGGCGCCCCACGAGGCCAATCAGAAAAAGCCGAGCCTCGAATCGACTCGGCTCCTTCCGTGAACACAAAGGGCGGAGGGGGAGGGATTCGAACCCTCGGTACCCCAAGGGGGCACACTCGCTTTCCAGGCGAGCACCTTCGACCGCTCGGTCACCCCTCCGGATGTGTACATTAGGAATGCGGAATGGGGAGTGTGGAGTTCAACGTTGACGGTGGAGAATCTCCAAAATTCCGCACTCCCCACTCCCGAACTACAAATTCGCTACACGTCCATAATCTTGTCTTTCTTCTTCTCGAGAAGCGTGTCCACCTGATCGGTGTGCGCATCGGTGATCTCCTGGAGGTCTTCTTCGCCCCCGTACCGCACGTCTTCCGACAAGTTCTCATCCTCGACGATGCGCTGGAGCTCGTTCTTGGCGTCGCGACGGATATTGCGGATCGAGATCTTGGCGTCTTCGGCACGCTCACGGGCCGTCTCCACCAACTCCTTGCGCCGCTCCTCCGAAAGGGGCGGGATGGGGATGCGGATCTTTTCCCCGTCGTTGTTCGGATTGAGGCCCAGGTCCGCCTTCATGATGCCCTTCTCAATGTCCTCCATCGCGTTGCGATCAAAGGGTTGCACGACAAGCAGGTCGGGCTGCGGGGCACTCACGCTGGCCACCTGGTTAAGGGGCGTCTGCGAGCCGTAGTAGTCCACCGTCACGTTTTCGAGCATGCCGGGGGACGCCCGTCCGGCACGAATCGTCTTAAGCTCCGACTGCAGATACGATACGGCTTCCTCCATTCGCTCGTCGGCCTCATCCAGCAGGTCCTGAATCGGGTCGTCGGGCATAGGTCTGTGCGGCGAATGCGTGAGAGTGGCGAGAAAAGAGCGGGGTACTGTATTACGCCGGCACGCGCTCAGCCGTCGCTTCCGTCCCATCCCAATGCACGCGGGTCCCCACGGTTTCTCCAGCCAGCAGGTCCGGCAGATTCCCCTCCCGTCCCATGTTGAACACGATGATCGGCATTTCCGATTCCTGGCAGAGCGTGAGGGCCGTCATGTCCATCACGCGCAGGTTCCGCTGAATGACCTCCTGCCCGTGGATGCGAAGAAACCGCTCCGCGTCGTCGTTCTCTTCTGGGTCCGCGGTAAACACCCCATCCACGCGGGTCCCCTTCAGAATGACGTCGGCATCAATTTCGAGACCGCGGAGCGCCGCGGCCGTGTCGGTGGTGAAGTAGGGATTCCCGGTGCCGGCCCCAAAAATCACGACGCGTCCCTTTTCGAGATGGCGGATGGCCCGCCGCCGAATAAACGGCTCGGCGATCTCTTCCATCTTGATGCTCGACTGCAGGCGCGTCACGAGATCCACCTGCTCAAACGCATCCTGAAGGGCCATGCCGTTAATCATGGTGGCCAGCATGCCCATATAGTCGGCGTGCGCTCGCGTCATCCCTTCCATCGCATTTTCCACTCCCCGGAAAATGTTTCCTCCCCCGATGACGATTGCCACCTCGGCTCCCATCTCCACGGCCTTCCGGACCTCTTCGGCGTACGACCGGAGCACGGCCTCGTCGATGCCAAACTCACGCTCCCCCCCAAGAAGGGCCTCCCCACTGAGCTTCAGCAGAACACGCTGGTATTGCAGCTCCGAATGGCCATTGTCTGCAGAAGGGGGACTCATGAGCAAAGCGGAAATTGAAGGCAAGAGGGAGGACGTACGCAGGGGCCGAGCCGCACCGGCGCATCGACGGTGCTCTCGGCCCCACAGTCATGAACTCAATGCGGGCCAAGCAGTCACAACCCGGCGAAGATGGTCGCGCCGAGCAAACCCCTTCGTGCCCGGGAGCCCCCCAACAGCACGAAATCGAAGCTGGGGCGACGAACCGGCGCTTAGTCTCCGAGTGCGTACCGGGTAAACCGGTTCACCGAAAGCCCCGCATCGTCGATCATTTCCTGCACGGAAACCGAGGAGTCCTTTACGAAGGCCTGCTCCAAGAGCACGTTGTCCTCGTAAAAGCGGTCGAGCTTGCCGTCCACGATCTGATCAATCACGTGCTCGGGCTTGCCTTCATTCAGCGCGGCTTCGCGGGCCACTTCGCGCTCCTCTTCGGTGACCTCTTCCGGCACCTCGTCGCGCGTGACGGCAATCGGGTCGAGTGCTGCGATCTGCATGGCCACGTCGCGCCCGGCCTCCTCCAGATCCCCGTCGCCTTCGACATCAACGAGGACGCCCAGCTTGGAGCCGGGATGGATGTACGAGATAATGCGGCCATCGTCACTCTCCAGCAGATCGACCCGGCGAACAGCCAGCTTCTCTCCAATCTTCCCGGTGAGTGCCACCAGCTCATCCTCGACTGTAGCGTCGTCCTCGTACGTGAGCGCCTTCAGGGCGTCGAGGTCAGAGGGACGCTCCGTGAGCGCCAGCTCCGCCACGCGGTTGGCAAACTCCTGGAATTCGTCGTTGCGCGCCACGAAGTCGGTCTCGCAGTTGACCTCTACAATGGCTCCAACCGAGGCATCGTCCGAAAGGGCCGTGACGACGAGCCCCTCATCGGCCTCTTTCGCGGCACGGTCCGAGGCCACTTCCTGCCCCTTCTTCCGCAGAATGCTCACGGCCTCGTCGAAGTCGCCGTCAGCCTCTTTCAGGGCCTCTTTGCAGTCCATCATGCCGACGCCCGTTGCGTCGCGCAGCTCTTTTACCTGTTTCGCAGAAATGCTCATGTCTGTGGGGGGTGAAGGTCTTCCGTGGGACGTTTGCGAGGGAAAAGGGGACGGAGTTACGCGGACTCCTTCTTCATCTTGCGCTCTTGGAGCCCTTCCATGACCGCATCCGTGATGGTAGACGTCACCAGCTCGATGGAGCTGAGCGCATCGTCGTTCACCGGCACCGGATAGTCAATCTTCTTCGGGTTGCCGTTGGTGTCGACCATGGCGATGATGGGGATGCCGAGATTGCGGGCCTCGCTTACGGCAATCTCCTCGCGCTTCACGTCAACGATGAAGATGGCCCCAGGCAGGCTCGCCATGTCGCGAATGCCGCCGAGCGTGTTCTCCAGCTTCTCATGCTCACGGAGGCGAAGCAGCTTCTCCTTCTTCTTCAGCTTGTCGAGCGTGCCATCCCGCTCCATCCGCTCAATCTCCTCCATGCGGCGAATCGACTTCCGGATCGTCTGGAAGTTGGTCATCGTGCCCCCAAGCCAACGATCCACCATGTGAGGCATGCCGCACTCTTCGGCGTGCTCCCGCACAATGTCCTGTGCCTGCTTCTTCGTACCGGCAAACAGGATTTTCTTGCCGCGCCGGGCGAACCGCTTGGCCGCCTCGGCCGCCTTGTCGAGAAGGACCTGCGTTTGCATCAGGTCGATGATGTGGATGTTGTTCCGCTCCATGAAGATGTATTTCTCCATGCGCGGATTCCACCGGCTCGTGAGGTGCCCAAAGTGGGCCCCCGCCTTCAGCAGGTCCTCAATCGTTACGCGGTGGGACGATTCCTGCTCGGACTCGCCCTCTTCGTCGGACGCCTCGCCACTCGAATCAGCATCGGTCGCAGCGTCGCCGGTGTCCGGCTGCTGCTCGCCCGCGTCGGGCGCCTCTGCTTCTTGTGCTTCTTGGTCGTCCGTTTGATCGTCCGTCTCCACTTCTTCTGAGGACTCGGCCTCCGCCGTGGATGCCTCGGCAGCTGCCTCCTCGGAGGATTCGTCGGGACTTGTGTCGGGGTCTTGCGTAGTTGTGTCGTCAGCCATAAAAGTCGGAAAAGGAAATAGACATTGGGTTTAGACTACTACGACCGTCATTTGCGCAGCGAAACCGCACGCTGGGCAGGAGAGCGCGGGGGAGTGGGAAGAGAGGGCGAGAGGGCAATGCAAGGAGTGCCCACACGCTCCCGTGCTCCCACGCCCTCATACTCAGGCGCGGTCAACCCACTGACGCATCGGGCCGTATGATTGATTTTGTGCAGTTTCGAATTGCGAGTGGCGAAGTGTCGAACTGAACCCATTCGACACTCGAAAATCGCAATTCGCCACTGTCTAACGTTTGCTGTACTGGCTCTTCTTCCGGGCACCGGGCTGGCCGTACTTCTTGCGCTCGACCATCCGGTCGTCGCGGGTCAGATAGCCGGCATCGCGGAGCGGGCCGCGCAGCTCCTCGTCGTACTCCACGAGGGCCCGGGCAATGCCGAGCCGAATGGCCTCGGCCTGGCCGGTCAGTCCGCCCCCGGACGCATTGACCTTCACGTTGAACTGACCAATCGTATCAGTCACGTCGAACGGCTGGTCGAGCGTGCGGCGGCGCCAGGGATTCGGGAAGTACTCGTCCGCGTCGTCCCCATTGATCTCAAAGCTGGATCCATCGCCGGGGCGCAGATAGACCCGCGCCGTCGCGGTCTTTCGACGGCCGATGGCCTGGAATTGCGTCATCGTTGGCATGGCAAGGTCGTGCAGTCGTCAAAAAGAATCTCGTCAGCAAGGTGCTATGCTTCCTCAAGGGGAGCAGGCTGCTGGGCCTCATGTGGATGATCGGGGCCTGTGTACACCTTCAGTTTCTTCATCATCTTGCGCCCGAGAGGGCCCTGAGGCATCATCCCCTGTACGGCCCGCTCAATGAGCTGGGTGGGACGATCCTCTCGCACTTCTTCGGGAGACTCGGTATGGTCGCCGCCCGGATACCCGCTGTATCGGAGGTATTCTTTGTCCTGCTCCTTGCGGCCGGTGAAGCGTGCCTCCTCGGCATTCACGACAACAACATAATCGCCCGTGTCCATATGGGGCGTGAATGTCGGCTTGTGCTTGCCGCGAAGGACGCGGGCAATGTCGGAGGCCAGACGACCCACCACGCGGTTCGTGGCGTCCACCACGTACCACTCGTGTTCAATGGTGCTGGGCTTGGCCTGGAAAGTCTTGAAGCTTTGCGTGTCCATCGATAATTCAGTCGCGTCACTCGGGTCGAAGCGTACAGGTGAGGCCGAAATGGCCACAGGGACGAACGGCCGCTCTCGCCTGTCCGTCCTGCAAACGAAAACGGCGGTCGTCGCCGCGTCCGTAGCCGAGGCCCAACGGCAAGCCTTTAGCACGGCCAGGGAGAGGGCAAGTTTTCACTGACGAAGAGATTCCTGCAATCTTGACGGAGAAATTGGCGTTGACGGAGGCGTGATGGTCTCTTATTGTGTAATGTTTTCTGTCCCGATTGGGGGCGGTTCTCTATGAGTCTATTTCGGGTCCCCTGCGATCACGTGCTCCCTTCGCTATGACGACCCCCTCTTCTCACCTCCGTACCGTCCTCGACCAGCTCCCCTTCTCGGTGGAGAACACGGACGCTGCCAATGAGGCATTTCGGCGCTGGACAGAGGGGAAAGATCCGGATGCCGAACGCCTAGTGGACATGTGGACCTACTGCTACGTCTGTCGCTACTTCCTGACCAAGTCCACCGGCGATTCCTTCGACAGTGTCGCTGCTCCGTCCAAGCTCATTACCCGAGCCTACGAAAAGGTGCAGGAGAAACGCGACGAGGTACGGAACCCCAACCGGTACGCCAACTGGGTCAGCGTGGTCTGCAAAAACACCTTTTTGAACCACACCCGGTACGACCGGACGGCAGAGTCGATCCACGAGGAGCGGGGCCCAACCCTTCGGGCCAACGAACCGCAACCCACTGCGGAATACGGATTCGTGCGGGAAGCCCTCGCAGATGCCATTGACCGCCTTCCCGACTACCTCCAACGACCCGCCCGGCTCTACTTTTTAGAAAACATGGAATTCGAGGAAATCAGTGAGGCGGTTGGAAAGGCCGTTCCCACCATTCGCACCTACAAGCACAAAGCACTACAGAAGCTCCGGAAAGATGACACCCTGCGCGAATACGTAGACCAGACGACCTAATGCAAAAAAGTATGAAGTCCTCTCAAGACAGGTTATGTCGGATCTCGCAATGTGTCTGTTCTAACAACACGTTCTTACAACGTGGGTTCTGACGTCTATTTCTCTCCCTGAGATTCGATTCTGCGTCTCGATTCTGCGTCGAAGTGTCCAGATAGATCTCTCGTTGCCGGATTATCCCCCTGTTCGTACCGCCCCCACACTGTACGAAGAGTCCTCATAATCCGTTGAGGAAATGTCTTGAACCGCTCCGAGATGTTTAGGATTGCTTTGAGAATTCCCGACTTTCGCCGGGGCTCCTCTGCATAAACGAGCATGATCTACCGGGACATTTTTCCATCTTTGTTGCCTAGCGCCTCTCCTGCTCATGGATGATGTCAAGGAGCAGATCCTGTCGTATTCAAACCTTTCCATCGAAGAACAGCGTGAAGTGGACGCCTACGTCGAGGACCATCCGGAGTGGGCTCCCCTTCTCCGTGACGTCCGCTCCCTGGAGTCGCTCCGTCGCGAGCGCTCAGAAGCCCCCGACGATGCCTCTCTTCTGTCGACATACGTCGCCGTCCAGCACTTTCACCCCGACACGGTTCCCTCCCACCTACAGGAGGCGTTTCGCCGCCTGGAAGAACGGTTCGATAAGGACCCGGCCCTCCGCGTACGCGCCGACGAACTCCGACAGCAGTTGGAGACGAAAGAAGCTGAGCTCGACCCCGCCTCTCACTTTGAGGAATTGACCGGACATTCCCTCGTCCCCGACGAGTCAGGGAAGGAAAACGCGGCCGAAGCACTCTCGGCTACTGAGCGCGCCTATGACCGGAATACGCCCCCTGCCTCCCGATCGCTTCTCGACCATCTCCTCCAACTTCCCCTCGCCCTACGGCTGGGGGGGGCAGCCGCAGTCCTATTGCTGGGCACCTACGCAGTGCTGTTCGCTGTTAGCATCTCTTCCCAGACGACCCTCAATCGGCTCGCGACGGTGCAGATGAGCGACCAAATGGTGGAGAGCTACTACACCGCAAACACCCGTAGCGCGACGCCAACCTCGGATACGGCTTCTGCCAGCGATTTGTACCTCCGTGCTCTGTCGTCGCTTCGCGACGCACGCACCTCCACCTTTGGGCTGTTCCCGAGTTACAATTCCGACTCGCTTCAGAGGGCTGAGTCGACGCTCACGCAGGTACTGGAGAAAACAGCCCAAGACTCCTTCCTTGCCCTCGAAGCACAATTCTATCTCGGGAAAACATACCTCGCGCAGGGACGCGTACCGGACGCCCGCGCCTGCTTCACGACTGTCGTTGAACTGGAGGGCCGCCGGGCCCAGGAAGCGCAGAACATCTTGGAGACCCTGCGCGAGGAGTATCCGGACCAGACGAACGGCGCCAGCTCGTAACCAAATAGAAAACGGGCGCCAGCCGAGGCCGGCACCCGCACTCCTCTCTAAGATGAGGACTGGACCCTACGCGTAGGTGTTGAGCATCACCGGCATGATGAGCATGAGAATGTCTTCGCCCTCCTCTTGCTCTTGCGGAAGAACAATGCCGGCCCGATTGGGCGAACTCAACTTGAACACGACCTCATCACTGGTCACGTTGCTAAGCACCTCGGTGAGGTACTCGGAGTTGAAGCCAATCTCCATGTCTTCGCTGTCGTAGTCGCAGTGGATCGTCTCCTCCGCCTCGCTGGAGCGCTCCACGTCCTCGGCGGAGATCGTAACGGTGTCACTCGTAATGTCCAGCCGGATCTGGTTCGTCATGCTGGACGAATAGAGCCCCACCCGCTTCACGGCGTTGAGCATGTCCTCACGACTGACCACCAGATCGCGGTCGTTCTCGTCGGGAATCACCGCTTCGTAGTTCGGATACGTCTCGTCGATGAGGCGCGCAAGCACGCGAGCATTCTTGAACGCAAAGCTCACGTGCCCGTCATCGACCCGAATGGTGCATACTTCATCATCCTCCACAATGCGCCCGGCGAGCTTCGTCGCCTTCTCCGGCACGATGAAGTCAACCGAGGCGTCGGTCTGCAACTCCGGGAGGTCGAGCTTGACCAGGCGGTGCCCATCGGTCGCAACCACGCGCGTCTCGTCTTCGCCCATCTGAAAATACACGCCCATCATCGCGGGGCGAAGCGCATCCTGGCTTACGGCAAACGCCGTCTTGTCGATGGCGCGGCCCAGCAATCCGCCCTCCACATTGATCTCGTGCTGCTCGTCAAGATCCGGCAGCTCCGGATAATCCTCACCGTCGTGGCCCACCATCTTGTAGTGCCCCTGATCCGTCTCCATTCGGATCTCAAAGTCACTGTCCGCCGAAAACTCAATCGGCATGTCCGGCAGGGCCCGTAGAGTGTCGAGGAGACGCTGGGCCGGCACCGCAATCGGGGTGTTTTCCGGTGTCCCGTTTTTCTCGAACTGCACGGGCACCGTCTGCACAATGGAGATTTCAAGATCAGTCGCACTCAGCCGCAGAGTATCCCCCTCTCGCTCAAAGAGTACGGATTCCAGAATGGGCATCGTACTCTTCGACGGAACGGCCCGATTGACGGTGTTGAGCGCCTCAAGGAGGTCGGCGCTGGAGGCGGTAAACTTCATGGCGTGGATCGTCGGTCGATGGGCGAGCGTGCGTGAAAAGATACGGTCATGGTTGACGTCGTCCATACGTTCAACGGGCGGGGCAGATCCCCAATAACCCGACGTACCTGGATTTCACTCAGGAATCCTTACCGGGAGCGAAGCTCGATCTTTCGCTCAATCTCCTGGACGGTATTGCGAAACTGCTCGTCGGTTTCCATCTGGTCCTCGACAGTGTTGTTGGCGTGGATGACCGTCGAGTGATCGCGCCCCCCAAAGTGAAGCCCGATGGTCTTGAGGGAGTTCTGTGTAAACTGCTTGCAGAAGTACATCGCAATCTGACGGGCGCGCACCACTTCCCGCTTGCGCGTCTTGCCGCGCACTCGATCTCCGTCGATGTTCATGTACTCACAAACAATCCGCTGGATCTCATCGATCGTGAGGTTGACCTGCTCGTCCTCCATGAGGTCGTGGAGCACGTCCTTCGCGAGGGCAAGGTTGAGCTCGCGCTGATGGAGGGTCGCATGGGCCAGAAGGCGAATGAGCGCCCCTTCCAGCTCGCGGATGTTGCTCTTGATATTGTGCGCGATAAACTCGATCACGTCCTGCTCAAGGTCGATGCCGTCGTCCTCGGCCTTCCGCTGAAGGATCGCGATGCGCGTTTCGAGGCCGGGCGGCTGCACGTCGGCCGACAGTCCCCACTGAAAGCGGGAAAGCAATCGCTCCTCAATGCCGTCAATCTCTCGGGGCGGCCGATCGGCCGAAAGCACAATCTGCTTGCCGGCTTGGTGAAGGGCGTTGAAGATGTGAAAGAACTCTTCCTGCGTCTTTTCCTTGCCGCTGAAGAACTGTACGTCGTCGACAATGAGAACGTCGACCTGCCGGTAGAGCATCGAGAACTCGCTGATGCGATTTTGCTGGATCGACTGCACAAACTCCGTCGTGAACCGCTCGCTCGACACGTAGAGCACGGTCTTGGCAGGGGTGTGTGCAGTCACGTAGTTCCCGACGGCCTGGATGAGGTGGGTTTTGCCAAGCCCAACGCCACCGTACACCAAGTACGGGTTGAAACTGGTGCCGCCCGGCTCCTGCGCAATGGCCCAGGCGGCACTTCGGGCCAGCTGGTTGCAGTCCCCCTCAATGAAGCGCTCGAAGGTGTAGCTCTCGTTGAGCTGGCTGTCGACCTCTTTCTCCTGAATTCCCGGAATTGCAAACGGGTTCTGTACCGGCGGTTCGCTGGGCTCCTCCTGAGATGCCTCCTCCGAGGCGTTGCCGGACGGAGGAGACGGCGAATCGGCGTCGGCGGAGGGGTCTGGAGATGAGACCGACGACGCTCGACCCGAGGAAGACGACGCACTCGTCTGTGAGTCGGGGGACGCCTCCCGCGGCGATGGGGACGATGACGCATCCTCGTCTGCCTGCCGAGCGGGCAACTGCATCGAAGTCCCCTGCCCCGAACCGTCGGGTTTGTCCTGTTCAATGACAATGTCGTAGAAGAGGCGCCCATTCTTCCCCAGCACCTTCGTGACGGTTTTTCGGAGAAGCGAGAAGTAGTGCTCCTCCAACCACTCGTAGTAGAACCGACTCGGGAGCTGGACTGTCAGTTTCTGGAGGCCGTCCTCCTCCTCAAGCGAGTGGGCCTCCAGGGGCTCGAACCACGTCTTGAAGCTCTGCTGGGTCACGTTGTCCCGAATGATTCCGAGACACTCCTCCCAAACGCGGTCGGCAGACTGATCCATATCCAAGAAAAGGAAACCGCCGAACGAGCCAATGAGCACTCGCGGCGGGGTGTCGAAAAGCAACGCGGGGAATGTAACCAGCCTGCACGCCCCCTCCCCCACCAGCGCCAGGAGACCATCGTACTCGAAGAAGCCGTGAGCCCGACCCAACGTCCCATCCGGAGGCAGGACGACACCGCTATAGCTGCGGCAAAGAACGATGAGAACGATCCCAACGCCCGCTACAGGAAAGGGAAAAAGATCCCGGCAAACGGAACGAGGCCGGAGGCTTATCCACATGCCACACCGGCCGCCCGAGGAATTGTAACCACGCTTCCTCGGCGCCCCGAAACTTTCAACAAGTTATCAACAGGTTTTCAACAACCCAATAACCCCTTCCATGCCACGGGGTTACGGGAAATTTTTGCTCCTCAAGCCCTATCGGCAGTCCGTGACCGTTCCGTGTCCGCCCGTAAGACGTCGCGGGGCGGCCAGTTATTCACAGATTGCCAACAGGCCGCGTACGGAGGCATTCTCGTCGATCCGATCTCCGTGTGTGGAGACGTGCATAGCTGAGGATTCCAGGCCGTCCGGTGCGGGAGACTCCTTCTCTCTCCCGCTCAGAATGGTGCGGCGCCCGGTGTCCATAGGGATACAGCACGATAATCATTACCCCCGGCAACGTCAAGGTGAACTGCCGGGAAGCGGGAGGGATATATGTTCAGTCTTTGTGCCCCTCCAGATTCCGGACGTACTCCCCTTGCGGGGACCTACTCGTCAATCGTCGCGAGACGATACACGCAGAAGGCGACGATGATTAAAGGCCAAAGCGCCGAGACCCAATCTCCCGCCATAAAACGAACCCCAGACAGGTAGGTGGCAAAAATGGCGAGCCCCGCATAGATGAGTTTAAAAACCTGGTTTCGGTCCATGGCTGCACATACAGAAGAGAAGTCATCGATTCCGTTACGCTCCCGGCTTCAGAAGCTCCATGAGAAGCGGCGTGAGCCGGTCCGCCGCAAGCTGTGTCAGTTGCTCGGATGCCTCTTCCGGCAGTTCGATCGGCGTTTGCTCGACGAGGTCCAGTCCGTAGCCGGCCAGTCCAATGCGCTTGCGGGGGTTGTTGGTGAGCAGGCGCAGACGGCGGATCCCGAGGTCACGGAGGATCTGACAGCCAATGCCGTAGTCACGATGGTCCATGTTGAGTGACGCGTCGGCCGGATCCGTCTCGTCCTGCGACTGCTGCCGCTCCATGCGGCGGAGCTTCGACAAAAGGCTTTCGTTGTGATCGCGCTGCATCATATAGAGCACAGCCCCCTGCCCTTCGTGCTCAATTCGCAGCAGCGTCTCGGCCAGTTGCTCACTGTACTCCTCCCGGCGAGCCGCCAACACATCACCGAGCACGTTCTGCGAGTGCACACGCACAAGAACAGGTTCCGTCTCGTCCCACTCCCCCTTGAGCAACGCAAGGTGCACGTCTCCCGTCAGCGTCTCCTGGTAGGCCACGACCCGAAACACCCCAAACGCCGTGTCGAGCGTTACCTCTGCCTCACGGGAGACGAGGCGCTCGTTCTGCATCCGGTACGCAATCAGGTCCTGAATCGTAATCAGCGGCACGCCCAACTCGTCGGCCAGGGGACGGAGCTCCGGCACGCGGGCCATACTACCGTCCTCGTTCATGATCTCAACGAGCGCGCCCGCCGGCTCAAACCCCGCGAGGCGTGCGAGATCGACCGCCGCCTCTGTGTGGCCGGCCCGGCGCAGCACGCCCCCACTGCGGGCACGGAGGGGAAACACGTGACCCGGCCGCCCAAAGTCGTACGGCGACGCGTCCGGATCGGCCAGGGCCTGAATGGTTGTTGCCCGGTCGTCGGCCGAGATGCCGGTACTCGTGCCCTCCTTGTAGTCCACCGACACGGTGAAGGGGGTGTTATAGACCGCCGAGTTCGACTCCACCATCAAGTCGAGGTCGAGGGTATCGGCACGCTCCGGCGTGATGGCCGTGCAGAGAAGCCCACGCCCCCGCTTCGTCATAAAGTTGACGAGCTCCGGGGTCATCGCCTCTGCCGCCCCGATGAAATCCCCCTCATTTTCGCGATCCTCATCGTCGACCACGATGACGAGCCGCCCCTCTCGCACGGCAGCAATCGCATCTTCGATCGGGTCGAACGTGGCGTCTACAGAGCGGGCGTTGCTCATGGGTCAGTATGAAGGATCATCGAGCGGACGGGAGAGGAGAGACACACTACTCATCGTCGTCCTCACCGCTGCTGGCAATGGCCTGCTTGTCGATGCGTAGCTTCGTGCCTTTACTATCCACCTGCGCGAGTACGCTGTCCTCGTCGATGCGTTGGATGGTGCCGTGAATGCCCCCGATGGTCACGACCTTGTCTCCCTGCTCCAGGTTGGCCACCATCTCCTCGTGCTCCTGTTCGCGATCCTTCTGCGGCTTATAGATAAAGAAGTAAAAGACAAGCCCAATGAGCAGGAGAGGAAAGAGCAGTCCCATAATTCCCCCCGAGCCTCCACCGGACGAGGTCATGAGCACGACGGGCGCGAACGCAGGAAGAAACACAGAGAGCATGAACGGAAAGATTCTCAATTCGATAAGCCACTGGACGACACGGGGCAGAAGAATGCCACGCAATTTCGGCGGATATACGCAGGGCACGACGCCCCGTTCGGGCCGGTGGCGACGAATCCCGGCCGAGACTCGGGAAAACCAAAAGAAAAAAGGGCAAGCGACCCGCAGCGCGCCGCTGCGACCTCCTACCGCTGCTGCCTTCCGGCCCTGACGGGGTTCAGAGGGAGCTGGCCGTGCGGGACTTGCCCTATTCGGTGCGAGGCAGTGCCTCGCGCAATTTTGGACTGTACTAAACCGAACCAATTTTTCGGAGGTTCCCCGAGAAGACGCCCATTTCGGTTTTTGCTCCGCCTTCACGCCACTGAGGGTAAGAGCCCGACAATCAGCGTCCTCCCGATCCACGGCCCGCCAGCACAGACGATCCCTGCTCGAACGTGAGGGCTGCGGGTTGATCGGAGAGTCGGGCAAGCACAGTGCGGAGCTCAGGGGGCACGGAATTGTGGGACTTCAGAAATGCCGACACTTCGTCCCGGTTGGCCGATTGGAGCCCCAGCAGGCGACGGGTGAGGGTGGGAAGGGCCTCGCGCATCCTCTCCGGGGCCACGGCGTAGGTCCCGGTCGCCTCCTCGTACGTAATGGCCCCGCGTTCCCGAAGGACATTGAACTGGATCAAGGCGGCGCGGCCCCGCACGCTGCTGGTGTCACAGCGGAGGGTGTGGAGGAGCGTAGCAAGCGTCGTCGCGTACGCCTCCATCGGCCCCTCGTCGCCCGCGCCGCCAGCAAGCACCGCCAGTGAGCGGCCCAGCGCGTCCACCGCTCCGACGGCCAGCGCAGAATCGGAGTCCCCATCAGGGCGCGTGGTTCGGGCCACCTCTTGGAACGTCGTCTGTGCAAACAGCGCTTCGGCCGTCACGTGCGACCGCTGCTCCACTGCGATTGCCGCGTCGGCCAGCGGCCGCAGGATTGAGTCGGCCCGGGCCTGCACAAGGTTCAAAAAGAGAATGCGGCGTTCCTCTGCACCAGGTGTGTCCCCGAGCCGAGCGAGGGTCAGCGGCTTCGGCCCGGCATTTGCTGCTCCGGCCGCGTACAGCACGTCGTACACTCCGAGGGACGGAATCGGATCAGGCAGCCTCGCTTCGCCCCCTCCCGGGAGTGACAGTTTGTTCCAAAGCGCCGGAACCTGTCCCACGAGCGCGTCCACACGCTCCTGTGCGTCCGAAGTGTGATGAAGGACAAGGGCCGCCGCCGAGGTCTTCACCCCAAGCAGGCGATCCTCTCCCGCCTCCACCGGACCTATGACAATGTCGAGGGCGGTGGGCGCCCCCGGCGGCTCCGTCGCGTAATTGCCGCTCGTCAGCGCCTCGGCGCGCCGCTCTAAAAACGTCCGAAGGACCACCGACTCGGCGAGACGGGCTGCATCGCGCAGCTGGAACGCCGCCGTCGCCATCGGTTCGGCAAAGAAGCGGTGATACGGCAGCGCCGTGAGTGAGCCGTCGGGCAACCGCCGGACCATCGTGTATGGGTCGTCGATGCCTTCGGTGGAGGCCCCGACCTGCTCGAGTTCCTCCCGTGTCACGCTCGCAGGGTAGAAGTTGGCCCCGGGCGGCCGCGGTCCCACTCCGTCTACAAAGGGGTCAAAGTTGCTCAGTCGGCTCCACGGGCCGTAGTTGATTTCCACCAGACGCCGCCGCTGGGGAGGGCCGATCGTCTGGAGAAGCGAGTCTCGATTGCCGTACGCCTGCTCCCAGAAGATCACGTCCATCGACTGAGCCGCTTCGATCAGGTGCTGGGCTATTTCTGCCTGCGGACCGGAGAGAGACCGAAGATCGATGTCGAGAGAGACGGTTGCATACGTCTGGAGAAGCGCGTCGGGGGACGACTGTGCATCAGAGGGAGTCTCGGGGGAAGGCGGGGACTGACAACCAGTCCAGAACAGAATAAAAAGCAGGAGGAGAGACGAACGAGACATGCACGACAAGACAGAAATGAGACAAACGGCATCTCCTGGTATTCTCGGGACGGGGCGCAGGTTCTACGTGGCGTCTCTCGTGCGCAGTCAATCGTCTTCCAGGGAATCACGCTCCCGAGAGGAGTCCTTGCCTGATGTACGAAGCGATCGCTGGTACGCCTGCGGGGTGCGTCCCACCCGACGCCGAAAGAGGTCGATAAAGTGGCTGACGCTGCTGAAGCCGAGATCCAGACTCACGTCGGTGACCGTGCGGCCCGACTCGCGAAGCAGAGCCTTGGCATGTTCAATTCGCATGCGAGTAATGTACTGCAGGGGCGTGACCCCAAAGGTCGTCCGGAAATGCCGATAAAACGTCGAACGGCTCATACACGCCTGCTCGGCCAACTCGTCGACAGAAAACGGGCGGTGGAGATGGCGTCGCACGTGCCGAACAGCGGCGGCCAAGCCCGGCGGATTGAACGTAGGTTCATTTGCCTGAAGCAGCAGCGGCCGAGCGGTGGTCTGGAGGAGGTGAAGAAGAAGCTGCGTGACGTTGAGATCCAGAAGGTCGTCTCGGCGCGGATGCTCGTGCCCCGAAAGCAACGTGAGCGTCTGAAGACTCGCCTGCAGCAATGGGGAATTTTCGATGTGAGCGTGAGTCGCACCGATCGAGTCATCGCTCTCTGGATCTCCATCGGCTGACAGTTGGCGCGCAAGGTATCCCCCCACCTCCGCACCGACCGCCAACCCAAGCACAGTGAACGAGGACGCGGGACGAATCAGAGAAAATGCGTGTCCGGAACGCACGACGAGGGAGACCCCCGGATGAATCGTCAACGGTGACTGATGCTCCAATTTGATGCCGACTTTTCCTTTCACGACGCCCCAGTAGAGTAGCGAATCGTGCCTCCCCTTGAGCCTGCGAAAGAGACGGGCGGATGAGTAAACCGACAACGAGCAGGCCCGTCGACGGGGGACCGGGAGACACTCGTCATAGACACATTGGACGAGGGGCATAACGGACGCATAGAGGAAAGAAAATCGACTGACGACGGCGGATTGACACGATCCCGATATCGTCTCGGACGAATTCGGGAGCACAAATTGGAAGCGCTTCGATACCTTCGACTCTCCCTATTCGTCAAAGTTCTCACCTCTTCAATCCAATGCCATGATTTACGATCGCCCCATCCTCCAGGACACCTACGACAACTACATCGGCGGCACGTTCGTCGGTCCCGTCAATGGCGAGTATTTCGACAATCCGTCCCCCATCGACGGCGAAAATTACTGCCGTGTGGCCCGGTCGAACCACAAGGACGTGGAGGCGGCCCTCGACGCCGCGCACGAGGCCTCGGCAGCGTGGGGCCAGACATCGGCCACTGAACGCGCAAACATCCTCAACAAGATTGCCGACATTACTGAGGAAAATCTGGAGTTCCTGGCCCTCGTCGACACCATCGACAACGGCAAGCCCATCCGCGAAACGCTAAACGCCGACCTGCCGCTCGTGGTGGACCACTTCCGCTACTTTGCGGGCGTCATTCGGGCCGATGAGGGGTCCCTGTCGGAACTCGACCGGGACACGGTGGCCATGCACGTGCACGAGCCGCTCGGCGTGGTCGGACAGATCATTCCGTGGAATTTCCCGCTTCTGATGGCAGCCTGGAAAATTGCCCCGGCGCTGGCGGCGGGCAACTGCACCGTCGTGAAGCCTGCCGAGCAGACGCCCGTCTCCATCATCGAGTGGATGAAGCTGGTTCACGAGGCCGACCTTCTGCCGGCCGGTGTGCTCAACATCGTACAGGGCTTCGGTCCGGAGGCCGGAAAGCCACTGGCCAAAAGCGATCGTATTGCGAAGGTGGCCTTCACCGGCGAAACCACGACCGGTCGCCTTGTAATGCAGTACGCCTCGGAGAACCTGACGCGGGTGACGATGGAGTTGGGCGGCAAGAGCCCGAACGTCTTCTTTGAGAGCGTGATGGACGCGGACGACGAGTACTGGGACAAGACGCTGGAGGGCGCAGCCATGTTTGCCCTCAACCAGGGCGAGGTGTGCACCTGTCCATCTCGCATTCTGGTGCAAGAGTCGATCGCGGAGGAATTTACCGAGGCCGTCGTCGACCGGGTGAAGCAGATCCGCGTCGGAAATCCCCTCGACACCGAGACGCAGGTCGGCGCGCAGGCGTCCAACGACCAGTACGAGAAGATCAAAAACTACTTTGAGGTCGGCCGGCAAGAGGGTGCCGAGGTGCTCGTGGGCGGCAAAGTGGCGAAGGCAAAGGGCATGCCGGTACCGGCAGGCGGCGACGGTGAGCCCGCAAACAAGGGATACTATATCGAGCCCACCATCTTCCGCGGCCACAACCAGATGCGGGTCTTCCAGGAAGAGATCTTTGGGCCAGTCACGAGCCTCACAACGTTCAAGGACGAGGACGAGGCCATTGAGATCTCAAACGACACGCTCTACGGCCTCGGGGCCGGGGTCTGGACGCGCGATGCACACCAGCTCTATCGCGTGCCCCGCGCCATCAAGGCGGGCCGCGTGTGGGTGAACTGCTACCACCTGTACCCGGCACATGCTGCCTTTGGGGGCTACAAGAAGAGCGGATTCGGTCGCGAGAATCACAAGATGATGCTCGACCACTACCGCCAGACAAAGAACATGCTCGTCAGCTACGACAAGGAGCCGATGGGCTTTTTCTAACCTCCTCTGCCGGGCATCGGGGCGCGCGCCCCCGCCCTTCTTCGACGGAATGGAGGACAGGCTGGCCGGGCCGCCTGTCCTCCTTCTATTTCGCCCTGAATGCGGCGGCGCCCGTGGTCCTCGCCTCATCGCATCGAGCCTTGCTCAGAGACCCATCCTGTACATTTATTCCCTACCTGCCCCTCTAGAATACCATGAAAGCTGCTGTCGTTCACGAATTCGGGACTCCCCTCTCTATCGAAGACATGGACACGCCTACCCCCGGCCCGAACGAGATCCTGGTCGACGTGCAGGCCAGCGGCGTGTGCCACACCGACCTTCACGCCGCCGAGGGCGACTGGCCGGTCAAACCCAAGCTCCCCCTCATCCCGGGCCACGAAGGCGTCGGCTACGTGGCGGGCGTAGGGCGCAACGTGACCCACGTGAAGGAGGGCGACGCGGTGGGCGTGCCCTGGCTTTACAGCGCCTGCGGCATCTGCGAGCACTGCCGCGGCGGCTGGGAAACGCTCTGCCTCAAACAGGAAAACGCCGGCTACAGCGTCGACGGCGGGTACGCCGACTACGTCATTGCCGACCCGGACTACGTGGGCGTGCTGCCGGACAATCCGGACTTCACGGCGCTCGCGCCCATCCTCTGTGCCGGCGTCACGACCTACAAGGGCCTCAAAATGACGGACGTGCGCCCCGGCCAGTGGGTGCTCATCTCCGGCGTCGGCGGACTCGGGCACCTGGCCGTCCAGTACGCCCGGGCGATGGGCATGCAGGTGGCCGCTGTCGACATCGCCGACGAGAAGTTGGAGTTGGCTGAAGATCTTGGCGCCGCGTTCACGGTCAACGCAAGCAAACAGGATCCAGGCACGGCCGTCAATGATGCAATTGGGGGCGTGCACGGAGCGCTCGTCACCGCCGTCTCGACGGCAGCCTTCCGCCAGGCCCTCGACACCCTGCGGCGCGGCGGCACCCTCGTCCTCAACGGCCTCCCACCCGGCGACTTCCCGCTGCCCATCTTCGACACGGTGCTCAACGGCATCACCATTCGCGGCTCCATCGTGGGCACGCGAAATGACCTGCAAGAATCCATCGACTTCGCGGCGGACGGGCAGGTAACAGCCCACGTCGAGTCGGTTGAACCCCTGGAGAACATCAATGACATCTTCGACCGGATGCGGGCGGGCACCATTGCCGGCCGCGTCGTCCTGGACCTGACCAACGGCGCGGTGTAGCCTCCGTACTCCTTTTTCCTAATACGACTGGTGCTATTGAAATAGTCTCCCTTCATTAGGTGACAGCACCTTCGTCGCCCTGAGCTTGACTCCGGCAATCTGGATTACCGAACCTATCCGATGAGCGGGAAGCCCTCTCCCCAATCATTTGGATGGGCCTGGACATCCGAGACGACCAGGAGCGACGATGGTGTTTTTCTGGCGGTGAAACGCTATTCCATATGGACCCAATAACACCACCTATCCTAATATCTGTGACTCCCATGCCTTCTTCTACCGAACGGGTCCGCGCAACGGAAGACGCTCGAGCCGTAATCGATCAGTTACGCGAGCGCTACGGCCCACTCATGTTTCATCAAAGCGGGGGGTGCTGCGACGGCTCCTCACCGATGTGCTTTGAGGACGGCGACTTTCGCCTGGGCGACAGCGATGTCTACCTGGGCGACATTCACGGCTGCCCGTTCTACATGGCCCGCGACCAGTTCGAGTATTGGAAGCACATGCAGCTCACGATCGACGTGAAAGACGGTCGCGGGACAAGCTTCTCTTTGGAAATTCCGCTCGGCCTCCGCTTCGTCGTCCAGTCTCGGCTGTTTACCGACACCGAGCTGGAAAACCTGGCCCCCACACGCCCGGTCACGAGTTGAGGGCGAGAGACCGGCTCAGTCACTTCGTCAAGTCCTCGCTGTCAGAACTACAGTTTTCTCTGTCGCGGCGACAGAGAAGACCTGTCGGGATTGCGGACTGCACTCTCCAACCCTGTGGGTGGCACACAGTTTGATAGATTCGGTGGGTGGAAATGACGTTGACAGAAATGCGAACATCGCTGAGCATTATCGATGCTGAGCATTATCGATGCTCAGCCCCGACCTGACTTGCCGACGACCCACGTACACAACCTGTTGAACAAATCGCACGAGGTGATCACGATGACTCAGATGACCCGTCGCTCCCCGAACCGCACGCTTCGCACCCTGCAGCGCGAGGTCGACAGCCTGTTCGACCGTTTCTTTGACCGCTCCGGCGACGACCAGGGCACTTCGGCGGTGTGGTCGCCGCGAACGGACCTGGTGGAGAAGGATGACGCCTTCCACCTCCGCCTGGACGTGCCGGGCATGAGCAAAGAGGACATCAGCATCAACCTCCAGAACGGCACGCTCACCGTGAGCGGCGAGCGCACCAGCGAACGGACGGAGGAGGATGAAGAGTACGTCCGCGTTGAGCGGGCCTTCGGCACCTTCCACCGGACGTTCCGTCTGCCGGACGCGGTGGACGAAGACAACATCGAGGCCGCCTACGAGGACGGCGTGCTGACGATTCACGTACCGAAGACAGAGGAGAACACGCGCCGTCAGATCGAAATCCAGTAACGGATTCTTCCACGACATAACGGGCGGCCTCGGTCGCGCCCCTACAGGCTTGTGAGTGGGTGCGGCTCAGCCTCCCCAGTCGGGAGCCTCACCTCCCGACTGGGCTTTCCTTATGGGCTGCCCCCCATTCTTAGAATGCGCCTATGAAGTTGCCTTGAGCCAAATTTTGGCTACATAGTCGCCCTGAACTTGACTCAGAGCCTACCCAATGGATGGTGAGGCCTCACAAGTCTCTTCGATAGGCTTTGGTAATCTAGACTTGCCTTGATCAAATTTGGACATCTGAGATGTCCAGGAGCGACGAAAGTGCTGGTGAATAAGACTTCATAGACAGACTCTTAGAGACTGGTATGTTGATTTTTGACCGTTCTGCGATTGGGAGGTCTGGTTAGCGATAGTGTTCTCCACCACTGTCCAGAAAATGGACCAATGGACGAAACTGAACGACCCACAATCGACATGGTCTGCTAGAGGCGCCATCGTGTGAACTCCAAACAGTCTAATATGTCCGATGACATTTGTAAATAGCTCCGAGGACGCTCGGAGCCGGCAGGGATCGGGCCGAATCGTCAGGCGCCCGTTCCTCACGAAGGCTTACGTCTCGTTCGTGTAGTGCTCCAGCAGATCCTTCGTGGTCACGATGCCGACCAGCACATTGTCCTTCACCACCGGCAGCGACGAGATGTTGTTGTCGAGCAGTGTTTGCGAGGCGTCCTCAATCGTGGTGTCGGGCCCAACGGTGATCGGGTCCGTGCGCATCACCTCCGAGGCCGGCTGGGTGAGCGTCTTCACATCCCGATGCTCTTCGCTGAAGGTGTCGAGGAACGGACTCAACGCTCGCAGCACGTCGCGGTCCGAGATCACCCCACAGAGCGTATCATCCGCCTCCGCCACCAGCAAGTGGCGAAACCCACGGTCGTGGAGTAGACTTCGAATTTCCATGAGGGCCGTGTCCGGCGAAACGGTCACGACGTCGCGGCTCATGATGGCGTCGACGGTCATAGGTCGGGAAACAGTTCAAAGAGGAAAAAGCGAAGCGAAACCAGTCCGAAGAGACTGTGTTGATTTTCGGTCGTCTGGAACATCGGAGAGAGGAAGCGCGGCCCTCGACGATCTGCAGGCGGTAGGATCGCTTGCCCCTCCGTCGTGTCACACCAAAACAGAAGCCCAACAGGCAATAGTCGCTAGGCGACGTGTGTCTAACCGGCCATCGAAAGAAGCTACGAGAGCAATACTGAGGGTAATTTGATTGGGTCCGATCCTTCGGGCCCCACCACCGGGACAAAAGCCGATGCGCCGATCGGGATCAACAAGTTGACCGCAGCGGTGTTCGACGTGCGAAGCCGACGGAGGCACTTGGGGCTCTTCAAGGCACGTCCCATTCCGTTTGTGCCGCACCGAGACCGTTCCTCTACCGAGGAAGAGGCGCAGGAACGGAAAAGACGTATCTCCACGAACGTCGGATATTTGCAAAACATAACGAACGAGCGAGATTACATCCACGCCCAGACGCGTGCGATCTGCATTCCGCCTCACTCTTTTCATCGTTCTTCAACTGCAGTCATGACCCACACGGAAGCCGGCGTTTCCCTTGAGTTGATCCAGGGCAACATCGTAAAGCAGGACGACGTGGAGGCGATCGTCAATGCGGCCAACGCCCAACTGCGAACGGGCGGAGGGGTGGCGGGTGCCATTCATAGCGCAGCCGGCCCCGAACTCACGAAGGAGACGCAGCCCCTGGCCCCCATCCAACCCGGCGAGGCCGTCACGACGGGGGCGCACGCCCTTCCCAACGAACACGTCATCCACGTCCTCGGCCCCGTCTACGGACGCGACGAGCCCTCCGATGAACTCCTCCGCACCGGCTACGAGAATGCCCTACGGGAAGCGGAGACGCACGAGATTCAATCAATCGCATTCCCCGCCCTCTCGACCGGCGCGTTCGGGTACCCCATGGATGAGGCTGCTCGTATCGCCCTGCAGACGATGCTCGACTGGGCCCCGCGTCTCAATTCCGTAGCGTTGATCCGCTTCGTGCTCTTCAGCAACAGTGACCTGGAGATCCACGAGCAGGCCCTCTCGGCCCTACTGGAGGAGACCGACGCGGCGTGACGCTCCCCTCTCTCGACGTGCCTCCACAGTCCGGGCTCGCTAGTCGGCAGCATCAATGGCCCGGTGCACCCACGCCGCCAGCATGTCTGAATCCTCGAGAACGTCGTCCGGAACCTCTAAGTATGCTGCCTGCTGAACGGAGGCCGCGCTGTAGGGACTCGTCTCCGCCTCGGCGAAACTAGCGCGACTGTCGTCATCGACACACAGATAGAGATCCTCGTCGTCGAGAATCCCAAACTGCTGATCGTCTGAAAATACCCCGATCGTTCCAAACATCATGCGCGCCTCAACGTCGTCTAGGATGTTGCCAAGACGATCAATGAGGGCCTTCTGAGACGTGGAAAGGAAGGACATGGCACCGAAGCTGATCCCAAAGGAGCGTTTGTCCGTTCGTGCGCAAGAAGTAGACCGTCGGGCCGAAATTCAGGCTTAATAGGAAATGAGTGGAAATTAGCAGATTGATGTTCCCCATTGTCCTGCCCCATGCACGTCACGCTCCTGGTTCCGACTATTCACGATCGCCCTACCGGTGGCAATATTTACAACCGTCGGATTATTACGGAATTTTCGGATGAGGCCGCCACTGTAATCGAGTGGTCGGGGCGTGCGTCCTCCCCGTCCCTGCACGACGATCCGGTGCTGCTTGTCGATAGCCTCCTCCTTTGCCACGACGCTTCTCTTCGATCCCTACGCGACGCACATCCCCGCGCCTCCTTCATTCTGCTCGCCCACTACCTGCACTGCATCGACCCCAACGAGCAGTCCACCGACGCAGCCGAGCGAGAGCGCGCCCTCCTCCCCCTTTTCCACGGCGCCGTCACGACGAGCACGTTCGCCCGGCAGGCACTGATGGACGAAGGGATGCCGAGAGCACAGGTACACGCCGTGCCACCGGGCCTCGACGAGGCGTACCGGGCCCCGTCCCCTGATCGGGACCATAGCTCCTCCGCCAATCTGCTCACCGTCGCCAACCTCCTCCCCGGCAAAGGCCTGCTCGATTTCGTCGACGTGTTGGGGGCGCTCGACGACGCGGACTGGCACTGGACCCTGGTGGGCGACGACACGCTCGACCCTGACTTTGCCGCTGCGCTCCGCCCCCGGATCCGCGACGCCGGAATTGCCGACCGCGTCACGATAACGGGCCCCCTCCCGCCGTCGGAGCTCCGCGTGCAGTACGACCATGCCGACGTGTTCGTCCTGCCCTCCCGCTTCGAAACGTGTAGCATGGCCACCCGCGAGGCCATGGCCCGCGGCCTTCCGGTGGTGGGCTACGCCGTGGGCGGGATGCCTGACAATTTTGGGGATGTGCAGGCGGGCCGGCTCGTCTCCCCCGACGAGCCGGGCGGGTTGGCCGAGGCCCTGCGGCCGCTCCTTGCAAATCCGGCGATGCGAGTGCGCATGGGACAGGCCGCCCGCACCCGCAGCCAGTCGTTTCCCACGTGGGCGGAGGCAGGAGCACAGTTCCACTCGGCCCTCCAGGCGATGCGAACGCCCGAGAAGGGGACGGACGAAAACGGCCGCTCGTAAAACGGTCCGCCCCCATCGTCGGGGGAACCCGCTACCGCACCAGCAGAGACGGCGAGACGCCCCTCGGGCGGTCCGGCGGCAGCCCCGTAGAGTCGGCCTCCGCCCCAGCGCTCTGCGCGGCGAGGAGACGAACGAGAAAGGAGTAGAGCCCCTCCTGCCGTAGCGTCGGGCTTGCGTCGGTGAGCGTCAGGCCCTCGGTGAGCCCCTGCCGTCGAACGTACTCGACGAGCGTCGAGTCGGTGCTGAGGATGTGGAGCGGCACCGTTGAGGTTTGGGTGTTAAGCAGCGGGGGCTGGTGATCGCCTAGGAGGAGCACGAGGCTCCCCTCGGGGGCCTTGTCCGTCAGATAGTCGCGAATCACCCCCAGGTCGTAGGCGATGTGCTGGAGATAGCGCCGGGGCATCGGCTGGTCATAGATGCGCGGCGCCGTGATCGAGTCCGGCAGAAACGGCGTGGGGGCAGCCCCCTGCTTCTTGAGCTGCTGCTTTTGCTCGTACGTCGATCCCTTCACCGTATTGAACAACTGCCAGTCCGGAAGCACCGGGGCCAGCCCGTAGTTCCAGAGGGCGTGCGAGCTCACCGTCTCAAAGAACAGGAAATAGGGTTCTCCCGACGGCGCCAGCTGCGTGTGGTGCGCAAAATTCAGGCTGTACTGGTCGGGGGCGTCGGCAAGACCAAACGGCGGCCCGTCGTAGTTGAGATCGTCCCGGTAGAGCGTGATGTCGAAGTCGTAGAGGTTGCGCACCGGGAGGCCAGGCCGCTCGAAGGTGAAGGGCTGGAGGGCCACCGTCCGGTACCCCTGCCGGTCGAGGAAACGGACGAGGTGCGGCACCCCGTCGGGATTCCCTTGAAATCGATTAAAGACAAGCTGTCGATCCACGCGCACGCCGGTAAGAAGAGAGGCAATGGCAAGCCAGGACCGTCCCCCCCGCACCGGGGCGTCGAGCCGAGCGGAGGCCGCGTGCCAACCCGCCGTCTGCAGAACAGATTCCGTGCGGCGGAGGACCCGTCGGTACGGCCCGCGCAACTCGGGATGGCGATCGAGCACGGTCCCGTAAGATTCGACCGCAAAGAGATAAATGGACGGACGCTGGTCGAGCGTGAGCGCGTCGTAGGCGAAGTACGCAGAGTCAACCGGGGCGGTGCCGAGCGAATCGAGCATGGCATCAAGCCGGAGGGAGGCTCGCGCATTGGCCCACGCCTTCGTGGCGATGGTCCGGTAGCGCACCTGCTCGCTCGTGGTCTGGTACGTGAGGTTCGGAGTGCCCCACTGCTGCGCGGGGGCCACGACCATCACGAGCGGCCACGCCCCCAGGTGAACAGCCACCACGGCCATTCGGCAGGCGGCGTGCCGCCCCGCCCGTGTCACCATGCCCACACAGCGATGCATCATCCAGACGAGCCCCCCACCCCCCACGAGAATCAGGACCATTCCTGCAAGTGCCCTCCCCACGCCGAGATCGAACGCGAAGTACGTCAGGTTGTCGGCAAACTGGAGGTCCTCGTACAGGATGCCGCTTCGCTGAAAGGCCGTGTAGACCGCCGCGTCGTACGTTGTGTAGACGACCAAAAGGAGAACGCCGATCGTCGTCCCCACTCGGACCGGACGCTCAAATCGGGTGCCTCTCGCGTACACGAGTCCTGTTACGAGCACGAGCACCTCGATGCACAACGGGAAGTACGGACTCAGCGGCAGGGGAGAAACGAGCGCCGGAAGGAAGGGAAGAAGATTGAGCACGAGCGCCCCGCCGGCGAAGCGAAGAGTATCGGCCTGCACAGCCGTATCGGACGAGAACCAACGGAACGAGGATTCGGACACAGTCATCCGACGCAAGGAATCAGACTCAGGTGCTCAAGAGAGCAGAACGCCGCCCGCATGAACGCACCACGTAGCGGATTAGCATTGCAGACATCCCTGTACCGGATCGGCGCCCGCGTGCTCCGTGTCCATGTGCCGGTCTTGTTTCATCTCGTGGCCCCACAAACAAAAAAACCCTGACCCGCCAGAACCGACGGACCAGGGACCACTTTCAGTGCCCGAGAGAGGACTCGAACCTCCACGGCCTGTAACGGCCACATGGCCCTCAACCATGCGCGTCTACCAATTCCGCCACTCGGGCAGGGCACTGTCGAAATGCGAATTTCGAATGCCGAATGAGCGAGGGTTGTTTCACCATTCGAAATTCGCCACTCGCCATTCGCAATTGCTGTGACCCCAGATGGATTCGAACCATCGACTCACGGATTAAAAGTCCGTTGCTCTGCCAGGCTGAGCTATGGGGCCAAATATGAAAATAGAGCACTCCTGTGTATGCCGCCGCCCGGCATCTGTTCGCCCGGCCGGGGGGCACAGTCTTGAATCGTGTGTGAGTCTAGTGGTCAGTCAGGCTGAGACTGTTGGGGGCCGAGTTGAACACGCTGTGTTGAATACGGCATTCTGCGGCCTGAATACAGTCTACTGGCCATCGTCCTACCCGACATGAAAAACGTGACGCCCCACTCGCGGCCTAAGTGACTTCAATCATGGAGCTAGAATTTGCTTTGCTGAAAATCGGCTCCAAGAGCCACTGCGAGCCGTTTTTCTGGACACCAATCCCCAAGTTCTCGACTGAAGTTGCTTAAGACCGGACCTGCTCCCACAACGTGGGCATGTCGTAGCGCAGAACGAGCACCCCCTCCAGCAGCGTTCTATCGTAGTTGATGAAGCCATGGGCCGTGTACACCTCCGGTGGCGTGCAGTCGACCAGCAGTTTCATCTCCCGGTCCTGTTGACGGTAATCCGTCGTGAGGAGAAGGCCGACGAGGCCCATCGTCCCACTCCCCAAAAAGACATCAACCGCCTCTCCGTCTGTGCTCGTCGTTCCGGGGACGAACCCGTAGTCCAGCGGATAGACAATCGACGGATACTCCGGATGTGCTTCCTGGGCCGGCCGATCAATGGTGACGCCCTGCTCCGCAATCACCCGTGCCCACGAATCCCATGAAAAATGGGACGCCACAGTCGCCCGCAGGGCCTGCAAGTGAAGGGGCGGTACGGCTTCGGCCGGTACAGAAACGCCGGACATTGGTTACATCGGAAATCATTGTAGAAAACGAACGAATGAGGCCGCCCGCGCCGTGCGCCTGAGTAAAAACGAAACGCACGTTCAAAATACCCGAAGAACGCCTCAAGCAGTGACCTGCATTCGGAGCGACGACGCCCCTGCACAACCTTAGAACGACTTGAAAGCGGCAATCATTCTCATGCGAAAAACCACGTACCGAATGCTTAGATCCGATGAAGTGAAGCGATATTCGGTACGTAGATACTCGTGGATTTTTCCCTATACTGGACGGCGGCTGGCGAACCGGTCCCCAGAGCTCATGTCGCCTGTCTGCTCGGGCTCTGCATCTGAAGGACGGCGCGGAGCAGTTCTTGTACCCTCCTGTCTTCCCGCTGCGACGTGCCTCCCACCCGGCACGCGCAGCTCCCCATTGATTGGTGCCCGCCGCTCATGTTTGTGCGTTCTCATACCCGTTGGCTCGGCTTCGTCCCCCTCCTGCTCCTGTCGAGTGTGCTGGGCGGATGCGACGTGCCAACCAGCGCCCCTTCCATTTCGACGGACACCTCGGTGGATGCCCCCCTCGTGGCCGAGAAGACATTTTCGTTTCTCGGCGGCCCCACGAGCACTCACGACCCGCTGATTGACACGACGCGGGCCGGCGTCCGTTCGCTGTTCGCCGTACACGGCTCCGGAAAAACCGTATTCGTTGAACAAGAGGTCCAGGACATCGGGCGTGGAACGCTGAACGGCACGCTGGACAAAGCCGCTCGGGGCGTACAGATCGACACCTCTTTCGCCGGCCCCATCGCGCAAGAAAACGCCATTGCCACGCAGGCCGTGCACGCGTCCTATGAACGTACCACCGGCACGTTTGAAAGTCCCGGCCGAACCGACGCCACGCCGGTACCAGCTTCCCCAGGCGCATCCGACGTCACGCTCCCCTTTCCTGTAAACGAGATTGTCGTCCCTCCAACGACGGCGGTGGTGGATGCGGCAGGAGCGACGGTCGAGCGCGTAACCCTTACCGAAGGAAACGAACTTACGTTCACCCTCGCCAACAATCGGCAAACGACGACCCCACTTACCAATGGGAATCCCGGCACGGCTCCGGAGATTGCCATTCGGACGGAAAACGGCCCCAACCCGCTTTCGCCCACCCCCATCGGTACGTCGCCCCTTCCCCCCGGAAAGACGCGGTCGATTACGGTGGACGTGTCGGGCGTGCAACTGGGCCGGAACTCGACGATCGTCCTTCGGATCGCAGGCTCCGGACAGGATGACAAACTCACGACGGACTCTCGTCCCGGCCTCCGCTCCCATACCGTCACGCTGAGCGATCCAGGCGACATCCGGGTGCAGGCCTCCGCCACCGGCCTCCAGACTCCGGGCCGTACGGCGTCACGGTTTGCAGGCCTGCACGTTGAACACGGTGCCCTCAACGTCCACGTGGAAAATGACCTTGGCTTCCCTCTTTCCATCGACCGGCTCAGCATCAAGAACAACACGGAGGCCCTCGGCCTGTTGCCGCACGATTTTCCCCCTCTCGACCGTTCGGTGGCCGACAATTCGCCCCTGCACGTCCAGCCGGGAGGGGCGGCCGTGCGCTCGGTTGAGCTCGGCGGAACGGGCGTGGCACGGCAAGTGGACGTCACCCTGACCGGCCGACCGGCACAGTCGAACGGCACGGTGACGCTGCACGCCCGTGGCGGACTGAAAACCGTTGCGGAAGGGAGCGGGGCCATCTCAAAAATGCATTTCTGGCCAGCCGGGGAACAGCTACACACGAGCGGGACCATTCCATTGTCGCCGGACCACATGTCGTTTGATCAAGAAGGGGACTTCGTCGAAATCGGCGCGAGCACGGTTCGATTGCAAAAGCTCACGAATGAGCTCGGGGTGGCCTTTGACTCATTCACACTCAGCTATCCCGGAATTCGGCTGCCGGACGCGAACAACGACGACCGACGATATGCGGCTGGCGATTCGCTGTCAATTTCGCTCGTAGACGACCCAAGCGGCCCGTATGAATTTGCAGCGCTTCGCCAGTCGGACGCCCGAGATTTCGAGGTGTCGATTCCATCGCTCCGCTTCCTGCCGACGAACAACGCGCTCCGGTTTCACCTGAACGGGACGATGGAAACGGTGCCCAACACCACGAAAGAGCACCTCCGCGTCCTTCGGGTTGAGGAGGAAATCCGTGCCGACCTTTCGATCGACCAGTTCGAGGTCAAGGCCCTGCGAGGAACGGTCCCTCCATTTTCGGTCGACATAACACCGGACGCCGATGGTGACGGCCGACTGGACGTCGCCGACGAGGCGGAGGTGCGAGAAACGTCCATCCAACAACTGCAGAACATTGCCCAGCATGTCGATGGACTCCAGTTTCAGGGCGGCGCGCTCACCCTCTCCGTGGAGACTGATCTCGGAGCAAAGACCCGGTTCTACGGGGCCCTCATGGGACAAACGTCGGACGGCCCGGCGTTTCTCGCGGGCAAAGGGCCGCAACGCGTGCCGAGTTCGGACCCGATGGGACAACACTTTGAACGAAACGGACGGCCCCTGGGACCGGACCGCCTCATTCAGTTCAACGTGGAGGGCGGACCGCCCAACCAATCCGTCACTCGGAGCGTGACGCTCACGGACGAAAACTCCACCCTCGACCGCTTCCTCAATCAGCTGCCGACTCGTCTCCGACTTGCGGGGAAAAGCCGCATCAATGGGGGACGCCTTCACCTACGGAAGCCCGTTCAGTTCGACGTTGGGCTCGGGTTCAGGATTCCACTGTCATTTAAGGATCGATTTTCGTACGAGGACACGCTCGACGTTGACCTTGCAGGCCTTGAGGCCTTCACCGACCCGAATAAACGGGTGACCATCTCCTCCGCCGACCTTCGGATTGATTATACCAATACGATTCCCCTGGACGTCGAGGCCACCGTGCACGTCGTCGGAGAGAACGGCCGCTCCTTGGTCTCGCTTCCGTCGAGCAAGGAGGCCGCAACCCTGAAGGCTGCGCCGAAAACGAACGACGGAGCTGCGGCCTCCCCTCAGAATGAGACGCTCACCCTCGACCTCGACCCGGACGCGGTGCGCTCCCTTGCCCGTGGGCGTGCCCTCCGCCTCCAGTTGACGATGATCCCTCAAGACACCGGACCCACGGCCCGCATCCGATCAGACGATACCATTCGACTCTCGATCGGCACCGACATCGACGCTTCCGTTCAGACCAGCCCCTGACGCCTGGACGTCGCCTTCCCCTCCCCCTCCACACTGCTCTCATGACGACACGGCGGCCTCTTTGCATTGGAATGGCGGTTTTCGTCACCGGACTCCTGCTTTTCGGCCCTCTCCGTTCGGTGCGGGCACAGGCAGGCATGCAAAGCATTGAGGCTGTGAGCACCGGTGGGGGCACCTCGGCCCTCAGCGGAGGAGTGGCTGGACTTTATACCAATCCGGCCCACCTCACCGTGGGCCCTGCGGAGCACACGACCGAGGTACAGCTGTTTCGGGTCGGTGCGTACAGCGGCGGCGACCTCTTTCAGTTCAATCACTACAGCAAGCTGTTCATCCACGAGGATCCGGGCGCCCCGCCGCTCTCGGATGCAGAAGAGAAGGCGACGCTCGACGCGTGGTTCGGCTCCTCGACGCGAAGCGCGGCGTCGTACCTGGAGGTGACCCCGCTCGCGATGACCTACCGGTCGCCGAACGGGCGGTGGGCCTTCGGACTGGGGATTCGAGGGCGCGTAATCCAAAAGACGACGCTGGACAAAGGCCTTTTGGACTTGCTCCTTCGGGGCACGGCCCCCACCCGCATCCTTCCCGTCAACGGGCGCGTCCGCCTGTACAGCCTCCTGGACGTGACCGGGACGTTCAGCTACCGCTTCTCCTCGTTCCCGCTGTCGGTGGGCGTCTCTCCGCGGGTGATTCTTGGCACCGGGTACGCGGACGGCGTGCTTAACTCAACCGTCGTGGTGAACGACGCGTCCCTCACCCACCAGTTTGCCTACACGGCCCGGGCGGCAGGGACGCTGAGCACCGGACTGTACGACACGTTCGACGCGTTCAGCGCAGAGCCGCTCCGGCAGGTGCTGGGCTCCACGAGCGGCATTGCCGGGCGGGGCGGCGGCCTCGACCTTGGGATGAGCTACGCCCTGCGGCCGGGCCTGCACCTGTCAATGAGTATCACGGACCTGGGCGCGGTGACGTGGACCGAGGAGGCTCAGACCGTGACGCCGACACACAATACCTTTCGCTTTGATGGCCTCTCCCTAGACCTGCAGCGGCTCACCGACGAGTTTGAGGGCGACGTGGGCGCGTACGTCAAGCATCAAATCGACAGTCTAGCCCAAACGGCCTACCGAGACGTAAGACGTGAGCGCGGCTCGTTTCGAACGGGTCTTCCCACGACGATCCACTTCAACAGCACGTGGGCGCCGGGCGCCGTTACCGTCAACGGAGGCGTGTCGATGGGGCTGAATGAGCACGCCGGGGCGGTGCCGCGCCCGGTAGCGGCCCACCTGGGCGGCGAGGTGTCGCTCGGGCCGGTTCCGATACGGGCCGGTGTGCGCGCACTGGGGACACAGGCACTCACCGTGTCCGGGGGCCTTGGACTCGAAATTGGAGGGTACCGGCTCGACGTGGGGGGCAGCGTGACGCCGAAGACCTCTCTGCTCGGCACAGGCGCCCGATACGCAGTCAGCGCCTCGCTGGGGACGTTGCGGAAGTAATGTGTGGAGGTGCGGATGTGTGGACGTGCTGCCCAGTCACATCCATAGTAGATCAACCGACAGACGACTGATGTAAAACGCGAACACGTTTCTTCGGCTGAGACGAACGAACAGCTACGCCCCCTCCCGCTGCGGGGCCAGCAGGTAGAGCACCGCCATGCGCAGGGCCACGCCGTTGGTGACCTGGCTGAGGATGATCGCACGATCATGATCGACGACCTCGTTCGATAGCTCCACGCCCCGGTTCACCGGCCCCGGATGCATGATGAGGAGGTCGGGGTGTTGCTCCAGGTGCTCCGGCGTGATGCCGAACTGCATGTGGTACTCGCGAATGCTGGGGAAAAGCCCCTCGTCCTGCCGCTCCATCTGAATGCGGAGGGCCATCGCAATGTCGCAATTGTCCAGTGCCGCGTCGAGATCCGTGGTGGTGCGCACGTCCATCGCCTGCTCCATCTCCGCCGGCAGCATCGTGGCGGGGCCGCAGAGCGTGACGTTGGCCCCGAGCGTGGTGAGGGCGTTGATGTTGGAGCGGGCCACCCGGCTGTGCGTGATGTCGCCGATGATGGAGACGTTCAGCCCCTCGAACGTGTCGATGTGTTCTCGCATCGTGAGCACGTCGAGCAACGCCTGGGTCGGGTGAGCGTGGGCGCCGTCCCCTGCGTTCAGAATCACACTGTCGGTGCGGCGGGAAAGGAAGTGAGGCGCCCCGGGCGAGCTGTGACGCAGCACCACCACGTCTACCTTCATTGCCTCCACGTTGCGGGCCGTATCCTTCAGCGTCTCGCCCTTCTTCACCGACGACCCGGACTTCGACAGGCTGACGGTCTCGGCCGAGAGGCGCCCGGCGGCCAGGCCGAACGAGAGCTTCGTGCGCGTGGAGGGTTCAAAAAAGAGGCTCGCAACCGTTGTGCCCTGAAGCGTAGGCACCTGCCGAATGGGTCGCTCAAGCACAGCCCGAAACTCCTCTGCCGTGTCGAGGATGTGGACAATCTCCTCGCGGCTGTAGGTGGAGAGGTCGAGCAGATGGCGGTGCTGCAAGGGCGTCGACTCGTCGGCAGCGAGGGTGGTACTAGAGTGGGGCATGGAACCGTCGTCGAGCAAACAGGCAAGTGGCAGAAGGAAGCGGATACCAGAGCATCAGGCTAGGGCGCCGAGCGGGATGGATCGTCGGTGTCGGGGGACGGCGCCTCCACGAGCCAGACGCCGTCCACCTCGTCGATTTCGCCGACCCGAACACGGACTTCTTCGTTGGGAAGGGTGGGCACTTCCCGTCCCACAATGTCGGTCGCGATGGGCAACTCGCGGTGGCCGCGGTCGATAATCGCGAGAAAGCGCACGGAGGCCGGGCGACCCAGGTCCATCAAGGCGTCGAGCGCAGCGCGGCCCGTGCGGCCCGTAAACACGACGTCGTCGACCAGGACAATGTGGCGATCTGTGACACTGAAGGGAATGCGCGTTTCCTGCATGTGGGGCTGCGCCAGCCGCATCCGCACATCGTCGCGGTACATGGTGACGTCGAGCGTGCCCACCGGCAGGTCCACATCCTCTTGTGCCTTGATTCGCTGTTGGAGGCGACGCGCCAGAAAGACGCCCCGCGTCTGCATGCCGACGAACGCAAATGGCGCCGCGGCCTCTGGGTCATCCGGGTCTACGAGCTCCAGAATTTGCTGCGCCATGCGGTCGAGCGTCCGCTCCAGATCGCGGGCGGACATAAGCTGGGCCTTGATGCGGTCGTCGGTCTGCACGGGGTCAATTGCGCGTTTCGAGTGGCGAATTTCGAATGTCGAATGTATGCGAGCGCCGGGCGAGGAACGAGACCATTCGCAACTCGCCATTCGACACTCGACACTGACAAGGAACCGAACAGCACCGAAACTTTCTAACGGGGCTGGCGGTGGGGGTTGCTCCCCCCGACTGGGAGACGCTTCGTTGCGGTTTCCTGTAGGGTATGCCTCGTTTGGTATGGGTGTTTGGACGTGTGGGTGTACGTGGGGGGTAGAGCCCTCGGTCGAAACAGGGTGCCGTCATCGGATCTGTGAAATTATCACGACCGCAGACCACGGACCGCACGACAGGCATGACCTCGTTTCACTCAGCCCCTGCCCACGGCATCGGGAATTCGATTCAAGTCGAACGGACCCGTCTTCTCCAAGGGCTTTGCTTAGGGGACAGTCGGCCGTCCGTTTTGGCATCACAGCCGCGATTCTCCTAATTCCGGAGCTGCTCGCTCCCACTCTCCATACTTCCAAACGCCCACCCTCACACACAGGATGAATGCGGGCAGCAAGAATACGAACACGCCTCCTCCCTTAACAAACGTGTAACCGGTACAGGTATGCCCGACTCCGACACCGCACTTCGCTACCTCGATCCCGTCGTCATCTCGCAGCTGGCCACGATGGAGCTGCGAGCCCGGCTGATTGTGGAGGGCTTTATCACCGGACTCCACCGCAGTCCCTACCACGGCTTCTCGGTCGAGTTCGCCGAGCACCGGCCCTACAATCCGGGCGACGAGTTGCGGCACGTGGACTGGAAGGTGTACGCCAAGACGGACCGCTACTACATCAAGCAGTATGAGGAGGAAACGAACCTGCGAAGCCACATTGTGCTCGACACCTCGCCGTCCATGCGGTACAAGGGCGACGCCGAACTCTCGAAGCTGGAGTACGGCTCGTACCTCGCTGCCGGCCTGCACAACCTGATGCTCAAACAACGCGACGCCACCGGCCTCATCGGATTCGACGAAACGGTGCACACGATGCGTCCCCCGAAGGCCACGCCGAGCTACCTGAATCAGCTCCTCGTCGCCCTGGAGCAGATGAGCGACGAGGAGCCGGACGACGAGCGTCGCACCAGTGCCGCGGCAGCACTCGACGAAGTGGCCGAACGCATCGGGCGTCGCTCACTCGTGGTCGTCATTACGGATCTCTTCGAAAACATCGGCGCCCACGAGGACCTGCTGAAGTCGCTGCGCCACCTGCGGCATCGAGGGCACGAGGTCATCGTCTTTCACGTGCTGGAGGGCGAAACGGAGCGAACGTTCTCTTTTCCGGACCGGCCCACGCTCTTCCGCGACATGGAAACCGGAGAGGAAATCACCCTCCAGCCCAGCCAGCTCCGCGACCACTACGAAGAAGCGGTCGAGCACTTTACGGAAACCTTCCGCCGCAGCTGCTTGGAGCACGACATCGACTTTGCCGAACTCGACACCAACGAGCCGTACGATACGGCGCTGATGGCCTATCTCAACAAGCGGACTCGGTTGGTGTAGGCTGTGAGCTTGTCCCCTGAGGTGGGGCCTGCATCCCAACGTCGGGACTAGAAATCACGCCATGGTGTTGAAAGTGGAAAGGTTGTAGGTTTTTGGCCTCCCCTTCAATTCTGTGCCTGAATTCGGGCCGTGATGATCTCATTTCCCGGTCCTCCCTTTTGCATTCGCCGGAGCCGAATTTAGGGGGCATCGGTGAACAGGTCGTCGAGGTCGGCAGCCGCGAGGTCGGTGAAGAGGGTGGCGAGCGTAGTGGTCACCTCGTCCAGATAGGCCGCGCCCTTCTCCTTGCTGGCGGCCTTCGGGTTGCCCACGCCCGTGTCGTCGGTGACCTCGGTCCACTGGCGTTCGGTCCAGGCCCAGTCCGACCGCAGCGCATCGATTGAAAATTGCCGGGCGGCCCCATCCCCCGCCTCGTCCAGCGGCCGCACGAGCTCCGGCGCCGCGTTCAGCATCACGCTCGTCTCCATCTCCCCCGCGTGGTCGCCGTGGTCGTCGAAGTAGTCGCCCCAGTCGCCGATCTGGAACCAGTGGGCCACGCAGATGAAGAGGTCGTCGTACTGCGTCTGCACCTCGCGGACGAGCGGCTTGAAGGTGTTGCCGCCGTGGCCGTTGAGGACGACCAGTTTGCGGAAGCCCTGCGTCGTGAGCGACTCGGCCACGTCGCGGAGAACGGCGGCCTGTGTGCTCGGATGCATGTTCACGACGCCGGGGATGTCAAGGTGCCCGGTGTCCACACCGAACGGGACGGTGGGCAGGACGAGGACGCGGGTGCCGTTCTCCCAGGCCTGCCCGGCCGCCTCCGCAGCGACGTAGTCGCACTGGATCGTGTCGGTGGCGTAGGGGAGATGGTAGTTGTGGGCTTCGGTGGCCCCCCACGGTAGCACGGCCACTTCGTAGTCGGTGGCCTTGACGGTCTGCCAGTTCGTTTCGTCGAGGAGGTAGGGACGTGGGCTCATGAGCAGGGTAGCGGGAGCGTGTGCCTGAGGTAGAAAGCGAGAATCGAAGTATGGGGCAATTTTTGGTGCGAGTCAAGAGTCATGAGGACCAAGAGCTCGGGATCGTGCCCATGGCGGCCTCAGTTCTCGCGAAGGAACTGGCGGACGGTAGTGGCAACGGTGTCCTGCTTACAACCGGTGCCAAGGTGACCGCAGGGGGAGTTCAGACGTACTTCCTCGGCCCCAAGCGTCTCGGCAAAGCGCTGGGCCGGCAGCGGATTCACCATCTGATCCTGCTGAACGGTCACGACGAGCACGTCGGCCTCCACGGCGTTGGCAGCACGCTGCATAGACCCGCCGAACGGCTCGGTGACATCGTGGCGGAGCATGGCCTTGATCTGCCAGGCCCAGTCGTACGGGTCGAATTCGAGAATGGCGTCTTCCTGCGCGCCGAAAAACTCCCGAAACTCGGTGGAGTCCATCCGGGCCAGCGTCGTCGGTGTTTGCAAGTGGAGGCTGTGGATGGCAGCAATCGTGCGCATGGCCTGCCGCCGATCATCCGAGGCGCGGCACGCGGTGCGGAAGGCGCGCAGTTCGGCCTGCCACAGCAGGCGATCCTGCGGGGTGAGGCGCGGCGTGCCAGCAATGGGCACCGCCTTGTTCATGAACGCGGGGTACTGCATCATCCACGCGAACGCCTGCATCCCGCCCATCGACGTGCCCAGGACGGCGTGCAGTGAGTCGATATTCAGAACTTCGGTGAGGAGGCGATGCTGGGTGTGCACCATGTCCTCCACGGTGAAGACGGGAAAGGTGGAGTCTGCCTGAACAGCACTGGTCGAGGGAGACGAGGAGACCCCGTTGCCCAGCGCATCGACGAAAATCACGTGGTAGCGGCTGGTATCGATGAGGCTGCCCGGCCCCATCTGGCCCGTGAGGTCGTCCGTCGTGCCCGAAAACCAGGTGGGGAAGAGGATGGCGTTCGACCGCTCGTCGTTCAGCGTGCCGGCGGTGCGGTAGCCGATCGTGCAGTCCTGAATCGTACCTCCATTTTCCAGCGCGCACGTGCCCAGGTCGGCGGTCTGCAGCGCGGGCTGGGCGTGAACGCACACGGTGAAGAGCACCGCAAAAAGGAGAGACGTACAGAAGCGAAGAGGTCTGCGCACGAAAAAGAAGGAGGAGTCAGGCGAGAAGCGAGGGACGAGGGGAAAGGGCGAGAGCGGAACGCTATACCGGTTCGAGCTCCTGAAAGGCCGCCTGCAGTTCCCGGGTAATGGCACCGGGCGTGCCGTCGCCCACCGCCCAGTCTTCCACCTGCACGACCGGCATTACGCCCGTGGTGGTGCCGAGCAGAAGGAGCTCGTCAAGGTCGGGGAGGTCGTCCGTCGGAATTGGCACCTCCTCTACCGGAATGTCGAGACGGTCGCACAGGTTGAGTGCCAGCCTGCGCGTGGTGCTGGGAAGAATCCGGTTCGTGAGTGGATGGGTCATCACGGTGTCGTCGTCAACGCCCAGAACGGTGGAGTGCGACCCTTCCGTCACGAATCCCTCGCGCACCAAAATGGCCTCAAAGGCCTCCTGCTCCATCGCGGCCTGATTGGCGAGAACGTTCGGAAGAAGCGCGGTCGACTTGATGTCGCAACGCGCCCATCGCTGGTCCGGATACAGAATCGTGGAGACCCCCTGCCTCCACTTCTCGACGGGCGGCTCGTGCGCCGAAGCGGTGGCATACACCGTCGGTTCGGTCGACGTCTCCGGAAAGGCATGCTGTCGCGGGGCGGCCCCGCGCGTCACCTGAAGATACACCTTCGCGTGGCCCTCTTGCAGGTCGTTGTGGTAGAGGAGCAACGACACCGCCTCCTGGAGCTCGTCCACGTCCACGCCGTGAATCTTGATCTCGTGAAGGCTCCGCCGGAGGCGCCGAAAGTGGGTGTCGGCCTGAAACAGCTGGCCGCTCTCGGCACGGAGGACCTCGTACACCCCATCTCCGAACACGAATCCCCGATCGTCGGGGGAAATGGATACATTCTCTTTATCGACGAACTCCCCGTTGAAGTAGACCGTCATCGAGATCGAACAATCTGAGCGAACCAGTGGACGATGCTGCCTCCCCGCGACCTTCAGTAGCGAGAAACAGGCAAAGACTCCACGCGGTGCAATGATCAAAGTGGAGTCACAGAACGAAACCAATCCGGCGCCCTTTGGGTCCACCCTCCAACGCCCCTCTTCAAGCCCGGGCGGCGACCTGCCGGCCGATACCAAGACGAAGCCGGCTCTGCTGGTGCGCGGCCTCGAGGCGTGGAGCGGGCTGCGGTACGGCCGATCGATTTCGGCTCTCGACGCCGACCGCCGAACGGCCCTCTGCGACGGCATGCACGAACGGAAGCGTGGGTGCATGGAGGCACGGCAGAAAGGGCGCATGAGAGAGTGGAAGCACTCGAAGACAGGAACTGAAACCTCTCCTGCTTGCTCTTACTCGATCAGACGACGGACCGCTGAATGCCTGCCTCGGAATCACATCTCACGATGCGAGTGAAGCACACGTCTATTCAATAGCATTCCACGCCATGCCACGCCCGCACTCACGCACGCCCAAACGCCCATACACCTGGGCAAATGAGAACGAACGAAGCCCATGAGTCTCTGCTGGTCGTTCGAAGCCTAAACGTCAAGAAAATGCCCGACGACTGGACGGATACGTTTGAATCGCACCGCGAGCGCCTGCACGCCCTTGCCTATCGGATGTTGGGGGAAATACAGGCCGCTGAAGACGCAGTGCAAGACGCCTACCTGCGCTGGCGCTCCGTGGACCTGGAGACGGTAAACGACCCTGGGGCCTATCTCACCACCATCGTCACGCGTCTCTGCCTGGACGAACTCTCCTCCGCCCGTGCCAAGCGGGAGACGCGCTACACCGGCCCGTGGCTGCCCGAACCGATCGTCGAACCCATGGACCGTCCGGATCGGGCAGCTGAGCAGTCGGATGCCATCTCGATGGCCATGCTGGTGGTGCTGGAAACCCTGCCGCCCCGCCAGCGCGCCGTGTACGTGCTCCGCGAAGCCTTCGACCTGCCCTACGCCGACATTGCGCCCATCCTCGACGAAAGCGAGGGCTACTGCCGAAAGCTCGCTCAACGGGCCCGCAACCGGATCGACGAACGGGATGTCCGCTCCGACATTCGCCCCACTGAGCAGAACCAGCTCATCCAGGACCTGATGACGGCCATTGAAACCGGAGACGCTGAAGCGGTGGCCGAGACGCTGGCCGAGGACGCCGTGGTCACGTCCGACGGCGGCGGGGAGGTTACGGCGGCCCGGCGCCCGGTGGAAGGACGCGAGCACATCACCCGCTTCCTGCTCGGCATTGCGGAGCAGGTGCCGGACGACTTTGCACTCAACTACGTGCTCGTGAACGGGCAGCCCGGCGTCCTCGCGACTGTTGACGGGAAGCCGCAGAGCGTGTGGGCCTTCCACGTGCGCAACGGCCAGATCCAGAACGCCTACGCCGTGCTCAACCCCGACAAGCTCCAGCACGTCGCGCCCTCGCCTGGCAGCGGATTTTCGAGTCCAGGCTCGTAATCCTCCCCCTCTCCGAGATGTTACGATGCCACGACTCCAGTCCCAATCGACCGTCCCAACTTGCACGTGACCTGAAGATCCGCTTTGTTCGTATCAGCGCTTGTCCGCCAACCACCTTCTTCCTCCTGCCATGCGATCCGTCTCTCGCCTCACCGGTGTTCTCGCCCTTACGGTCGCGATGCTCGCCGCCGCACCGTCGGCCCAAGCCGACGTGACCCCCCGCGAGAAACTGAAGCAGCACGTCCGCGACATGGTGCAGACGGTAAAGGCCGCTCCGACCGCCCCGAAGAAGCGCGCGATTCTCGACGAAAAGCTCCGGGGCATGATCGAGGCCCTGAACCGAGCCGAGCGGATGGCGCCTTTCTCTCTCCAGGATCAGAAGGGCATCGACGCCCTGCGGACGCGTCTGCAGGAGAAGCTTGACGAGCTCCACGGACAGAACGGGTATGAGGCTGTGCCGGCTGGACAACTGAACACGTTTGCGGACTACGTGCAGCAGGACTTCGAGCAGGCCGACAGCATCACCATCAGCCTCACCTCGGCGCTCCTGATCTTGATTCTCGTGATCCTGCTCGTGTAGACATCCCTTCCGCTCTGTCCCATGCCGGTACGCCTCCCGCCGCGGCTTGCCGCCCTCTTTCTGGGCATTCTGTTGTTGCTGATCGGGGGATGCCGTAGCATCGTGCCCGTGCCGCCCGGCGGAACGGACGCTCCGAAATCGGGGGAGCCGCTACGACAACGAATCCTGATTCTCGTGCACGGGGACGCAAGTTATCTCTACCACGCCCCCGACGGCACACCGCACCAGGCCGATACGGAAACCCTGCGAGAGGCCTTTTCGGCGGCCCAATCAATGCCCCGAGCGGAGATCTTCGTCTTCCACCAGCGCCCGCACGATTCGGTACTCGGCCTCTTCCCACGAGCCGACGGTACCCTCTATCACTTCCGCCACGGCCGGCTCCACCACCAAACCACGTACGACCAGACCCGCACTCGCCCGTTTGAGGCGGAAGCCGAACTCGTGCGCAGGCACCGAGCGCCCGTGCCGGATTCCAGTCTCTTTACTGCCGCGCTGTACTATGGCCACGCCGTGCCGGAGCAATCCCGCCCCGGCTACCACCGCTCTCAGGCCGATGTCCCGTTCGGCATTCCCGACTTGGCACAGGGCCTGGAGCGTCTGTCTGCCGCTGAAGCGTTCGACGCTGTCGTGCTCTCCACCTGCGACGGCGGCACCCCGAACACCCTCGCCGCACTCGCCCCCCACGTCCGGCACGTCCTCGCTGCCCCCGGCGACCTGCACCTCTCCTACGTGGATGCTGACCTGCTGTCGACAGTGGGCACCGTAACGGAGCCCGACGCATGGACGCACCGCCTCGCCGAACGAGCCTTCGACCGACTCACGGCACGCGTCACGACGGCCGTCACCCTGGCCACCTACGACACGCCCCAGGTAGCCCCCGCCGCCCGACGAATGGCCCGGCGCGTACCGCCGGACACCTCCACGGCCCCCACCGGTGCCCGCCTCGTCGACTGCCGACAGGTGCTTGACTCCACCGTTGACACAACCGGCGTTCGCGTCTGGCACCGGCCTGCTCGCTTCGGCCCGCAGGCCGATCAGGACACGCACTCGGGATGGGGCTGTCTCCCGACTCCCTGACGGCCGTCTGCCAGGAGCAACGGTGGAAAACCCTCGATTGCGATCCGGTTATGAGCGGGATTTGTTCAGAGGAATGATCAACCGATCGAAGGCCTGCTTGCTTCTCGTATGTCCTTGCATTCCAATGGCACCACGAGGTGAGGACGTTCTCGCTCGTCAGAACCAGCTCGATGCACTCGAACGTGCCATTACGAATTCCGCCTGCCCAGCGCCCCGCTAGAGCGGATCCTGCTGAAACGCGTCCTTCTCCTCCTCCACCGTTTCCAGGAAGCGGGCCAGCAAGGGGGAGTCGTCGTCGTGGCGATGGGCAAGACCCAGGGTGAGAGGCACCGTCGGTTCTACAATCTTGGCGTAGCGCACACCGGGACGCTGGATCTGCACGTTCGAGGCATGCGCAATGGATACCCCCAGTCCCGCCTCGACGAGGCCGAGAAAGCTCTCCCCCCGCTCGATTTCCTGAATGATTTGGGGTGTAAACCCGGCCTCGTGGCAGGCCCGCACGTACGCATCGTGGATGCGCGGCGCTCCGCTCCGTGCCCAGATCACGTGCGGCTCTCCCTGCAGGGCCCGAAGCGGCACCGTATCGTGATTGGACAGAGAGTGATCCGACGGCAACACCGCCACCATGGGGGCCGAAAATAAGGTGTAGACTCGAAGTCCACGCTCATTGATGGGCAGAAAAAGGAATCCCGCGTCTGTTTCCTCCTCGTGGAGAGCATCCACCTGCTCGCGGGTCGTCTTCTCTACAAGGTCGAGCTCGCCGTGCGGGCGCTGACGCTGAAGCGCCTTGATGATGGCCGGAAGTCCGCTCCGCATCGCAGTCCCCTCGTAGGTGATCGTAAGCAGCCCTGCCAGTCCGTCTCGGGCCGCCCGCGCTACCGACTCGGCACGCCGCGCTTCCCGAAGCACGCGCCGGGCGTACGGCAGAAAGGTGCGCCCGGCCCTGGTCAGTTCCACCCCGCCGGAAGACCGCTCGAACAGTTGAACGTCAATCTCATCCTCAAATGCTCGAATCTGCTGACTCAGAGTGGACTGGGCAACAAACACAGCGTCGGCCGCCCGGCCAAAGTGCAACTCATCGGCCAGCGCGGTGAAATAGCGAAGATGGCGCAGTTCCATAACCGAACGAACGGCTGAGGAAGAGGACACGTGAACCCGAACCGCAGGCTTTCACCTGCCGCCCTTACAACCGATCGATGGCATCGATCGATCCGTGCGAAAAACTCCATGAAACGGATGAGAGGGTGTGTCGCTACCACCTCGTGCGGAGGAAAAACGTATAGCCGGCCGGTTCACATCGGCGTAACACGGAGCCTTGCTTGTGCTGCCCTTTCCTCTTGCCGCCGTCATCGATCGATCCGTGTGAACGGACGAGAATGCCCCGTCCGGGACAAACCCGTGCCCGTGCAATGCGCTGGCACGGTGGGGGCACGCATACTAGCCTTCCAACACGAGCATGGTGCCGCCCCACGGCTGGCCCTTACTCGCCCGCTGTCCTTCCCCATAATCCTCATACCACTGTGACACTCTGGTCGCGGCAGGGAGCCGTCCTCGGGGCGTGCACCCTCGCCTTTTTCGCCACCATGGCCGCTCGACTCGTCATCAGTCCGGTCGTGCCCTTCATTAGTGATGCGTTTGCCGTCCCCAACGGCGCGATCGGGCTCGCCCTCACGGGCATGTGGATGGGGTACGCCCTTGCACAGTTTCCGAGCGGGCTCCTGGCCGACCGCTACGGCGAGCGTCGGATCATTCTCGTCGCGGTGGGCGGCACCGCCGTCGCGAGTGCGATGCTGGCCTTTGCCCCATCGTATCCGGTCTTCCTGATCGGGGCGACCGCACTGGGCACCGTTGCCGGCCTCCATTACAGCGTGGCCACGTCGCTGCTGACGCGGACGACCACGCAAACGGGCACGGCGATCGGGATCCACACGGCGGGCGCTCCGGTGGCCGGCGTGCTCGTCCCAATGGCCGCTGGGGCCGTCGGCGCCTGGCTGGGCTGGCGGTGGGCGCTCGCGCTCGGGGCTGCCTTTGCCGTCCCCGTCATATTTCTCGTGGTCTCCGTTATCCGAGCCCGCCCGCCGGTCCGCCCCCAGCAATCGGTGTGGAGTCGCCTGCGCATCGGACCGCTCGTGGCGCTTCTGCGCCGTCCCCCCATTGCCCGTACGGTGCTCCTCTCCGCAGTGGGCATGTTTGTGTGGCAGGCCACGGCGTCGTTTTTGCCCACCTTCTTCGTGGCGCATCACGGCTACTCGGAAGCGACGGCGGGTGCACTCTTCTCGGGATACTTCCTGGTGCAGGGGGTCACCCAGCCGGGCCTCGGGGCGCTCTCGGACCGTATCGGGCGAGATGCCGCCGCAAGCCTCGCCATCGGCGTGGGACTCGTGGGGTATGGGCTCCTGGTGGTTGGAACGGGAATGAGCATGATCATGATCGCGGTGGCCTGCGCGGGCATCTCGATGGGATGGGGCGCGGCCCTTATGCCGAAATTTATGGACCACCTCGACGACCATGAGCGGAGCGCCGGATTCGGACTCGTGCGCACCGTCTACATGGTACTGGGCGCCAGTGGGAGCGTTGTCGTAGGCTTCGTGGCCGACCTCTTCGGATGGGACGTGGCGTTTCTCGGACTCGTCGGTCTTCTCGTGGGAATGCTGGTCGTGCTGGCGCGGCTCACGATGCGGAACCAAGCGGCCCGGCGCGCGCCCGCTCTTTCCTAATTCCGCGCACCGAAGAGTATTGAGCATCTGCCGAGCGCTTTAGACCACACTGCCTCGCCGCTCGTTTCACGTGACTCCTGAGCCCCACTGCGCCCGATGTCTCCCTCGCCCGAATTCGTGCTCTACGTGCTCGACCTGTTCGGCACGGCCGTGTTTGCCGTCTCGGGCGCGCTTGCGGCCGGACGGCGGCACATGGATCTGTTCGGGGCCCTCGTCATTGCGGCCGTCACGGCGATCGGCGGCGGCACGGTGCGCGATCTCATTCTGGACCGCCATCCGGTGTTCTGGATCCGCGACCTGCGCTACCTCGCGGTCATTGCGGGGGCCGGCGGACTTACGTTCGCCTATACCTCTGTCTTCCGCCCGCCTCGTCAGTCACTGGAAGCAGCCGACGCCTTCGGGCTCGCAGTGTTCTCGGTCGTGGGGGCCCGCGTGGCCCTCGACGCCGGAACGCCCCTCGTGATTGTCGTCCTCATGAGCGCCATCACGGCAACCGTGGGCGGAATGGTGCGAGACGTGCTCTGTGGCGAGACGCCCCTCATCCTGCAGGAAGAGATCTATGCAACGGCTGCCCTCGGGGGAGGCGCCCTCTACCTGGGCCTTCGGGCCTCTGCCTTGCCGGACGCAGCGGTGATGGCCCTCACAATCACAGCGGTCGCGGGCGTGCGCCTGGCAGCACTGCAGTGGAAACTGCACTTGCCGTCCTTTCGGATCGACGAAGTGCAATAACCCCCCCGAACCACGTCTCTCCCTGATCACCCGGCCCCGCAACGAGCCCCCGCCCTGCGACTGTTCGGCAGTGTTTGGGTTGCAGACGAGGGATTCGTATGCTGTAGGAGCACCCCTTTCGTGTACGCCCCCTCGTGCCTATGCAGCGTGCTGCCGCCTCTTCGACTGGTCTTCTCCTCTGCCTCGTGCTCGCAGTTCTCGGAGGGGCCTGCGACTCCACGAATGCCCTTTCGGGGTCGGCGCGTGTGGACATCGGCTTTACCGCTGCGCCCCTGTCTCGCCCCGTCTCCGACGCGGCCTCCGCCAAGTCGTCCCACGTCCCGCTGCAGATGGAGGGGCCAAACGGAACGCTCACAATCAACAAGATCCGACTGATCGTCGATGGGGTGCAGCTGAAGGGCTCTGGCAATGCAACCGACGTCGATGTCGATTCGGCCTTTGTCTCTCTTCCCCTGGACTCGACCACCATCGAGCCGGTGGCCTCCGGCACGGTTCCCGTGGGCACCTACGAGACGCTCACGCTCACGATCGAGAATGCCGACCTGGAAGATGAGACACGTGAGGAGAAACTCCGCACCGAAATTGACGAGGCCTTCCCCAACTGGCCGGACGAGGCCAGTATGGTCGTCACCGGCACCTTCAGCCACACAGGAGAGGACACGACTCAGGAGTTTGCCACCTACTTCACGGCCGAGACCAAGGTCACCCAGGAAATGAGAACGGCACTGGACGTGTCCGGAGCAGACGTCATCCGCGGCCTGAACGTCCGAGTGGACCCGAGCCGATGGTTCGCAAAGCCGGACGGGTCGCTCTGGAACCTCTCGGAGTACGATTACGCCCGAACCGGGGCCGTGATCGACTTCGAGGACGAATTCGAAGACGGAGTGGCCTCGATTGAGATCGACGACCGAACACTCGGAGGCGGCTCGTAAGAAACGGGGCGCGAGGACGCCCCCTATCCCGCCTCCCCCACAGTAATGGTCCGGCGCTGGGGATCTTTGCCCGAGACAAGTAGAAGCGTATCGGCGCGGAGGCGCCCGTCCTTCTCGTGGAGGCCCGGGAGGAGCGGCCCGTCAGTCACGCCGGTGAGCGCCATCGCGACCGTTTGGGCATCCACCAGTTCCCCGGCGGTAAACGTTCGATCAAGCACCTCCGGCAGGGCCGGATTCTCAACGAGACGGCGGCGCTCCGCTTCGGATTGGGGGGCCACCCGCACCCGCATCGCTCCCCCAAGGGCCCGCTGCGCCAGGGCCGCAAGCATGCCTTCCGGAGCGCCCCCGATGCCCCAAAGCAGATCAACGGGACCGCGGGGCTGAGCCGTGGGCTTTCCTTGGACTCGTGTCGTCGCGCGGACGCGAGTGTCGTCGGCCGCGGAGAGCCCCGACCGTGGACAAAGGGCCTGAATCGCAAAGCTGAGATCCCCCTCGGCAAAGAGATGCACCTGTGCCCCCGCAGCCCGGAGGGCCTTCACCAGATCCGTGTGGCGCGGCCGCTCCTGCACAGCCACCCGCACCCCAGACGGCGCAACGTTCAGTGTATCGGCAACGCCCTCAATCACCTCCGCCGGATCGGCCGTCAACGTCAGCGCCTCGTCCGCCGCCGGCGGGCCGATGAGCTTCTCTGCGTAGAAGGCCCGCCCCAACGGAAGCAGGGTTTGGGCCGGTGCGAACCCCATCACCGACAGGGCGCCTGGCTCATCTCGGGCCGCGAGCGACGTCCCTTCGAGCGGATCGACGGCAATGTCAAGGCCGCCGTCCTCTACACGCTCCCGGCGCTCCCCGATCTGCGTCCCCGGCGCCAGGTACGGCGCATCATCCTTTTCGCCCTCGCCAATCACAACGGTGCCTCGAAGCCCACACCGGGCGGCCTGAGTGCGGAGGGCCTCCACCGCCGCGGCGTCGGCCGCCTCCTTGTCGCCCTCCCCGATCCACGGTTCAACGGCCCGGGCGGCGGCCTCGGTCAAACGACAGGCCGTCTGGCCCCAGTCGGAAAGAAAAGAGGATCCCATAGGAAAAGAAGAGGAGTTTGCAAGGCACAACTCAGGCACGTCCCCCACCGGATCCCGATGCCAAAGCCTTCTTGGGACGCGGTGCCAGTATTATGGACGACCATATCCGTTCCCGTAGCGATGCGTTTTTTTTTGAGGATGCCTCCCCGATCATGTCCTTCTCTGTCCGGGAAACCGCGTCTCTCGAGAATATCCATTTTCACACCGCTTCGCCTTCATTCTCCCCCCTCTATTTTTATCTATAACTTCAAGCAACCTTCCAATTAGGAATCGGCGCGCTTTTTGACTCAACTCTCTTTCTACGCAGAGACGGCATCCGCGCCTCCCGTTCGAAAATGCCTCGATGCCCATGCCCCAGCCGCACGACTCTGAGAGGAGCCATCCCGGTGTCTTTTTTTCGGTAGACGCTCTTCCCGAGGCGTTCAACACAAATGGCGAGAACGACACTCCCGGTGCCCGCCTCCAGTCCCTTCTCTCCGGATCGTCCTCTCCCTCTTCCGACGCGCTCTCGTCCATCCTGGAGATCGGGCTCGACTGGCTCGGGGTGGAGCATGGCCACCTGGCCCAGATCGATTTGGGCTCCAATCGGCACACCATCACGACCGTCGCCGGCACGCCCTCAACCGTTTCACAGGGCGACCGCCTCCCTCTTTCGGCCACGTACTGCCGGAAGGTCCTCGGGGAAAACGCCGTGCTTACGGTGAACGATGCGGAGGCCGCGGGATGGGCGGCGGATCCTGCGTACGAGACGTTTTCGTTTTCCACCTATCTGGGCGCAACGGTTGTGGCGGAGGGAGAGCTATACGGGGCCCTCTGCTTCGGCGACCGCCGTCCTCAGGACGTGCCCCTTCGGGAGGACGCCGCCGCTGTGGTTAAGGCCCTGGCCGACGCCGCCGGCGAAGTGTTGGCCCGCAGTGGCCCATCCAATCGGGCTCTGCCCCCCCAGAACCAGTTGGAGGCGTTGTTCGAGCATTCGCCCAATATGATCAACCTCCACGACGCGGCGGGCAACCTGATTGCCCCAAACCCGCGTCTCTGCGAAAAGACGGGATACGAGCCCGAGGAGCTCACGAACATGAAGGTGTGGGAACTCGACCAGGACGCCGATCCGGAGGAAGCACGCGCTGCTTGGGCTGAGATGGTCCCGGGCGACCGCCGCCGGTGGGAGGGGACCTTTCAGCGCACGGACGGCTCCACCTTTCCCGTCGAGGTCGACGTGCAATGCCTTGAAGTAGAGGAAGGCCCCCGGTTCGTCGCCACCAGTCGGGATATTTCCGAGCGCCGGGCGGCCCAAACGGCTCTGGAACAGCGCGAAGAGCTCCACCGCGAGACCCTCCGCAACATCACGGATGCGGTGTTTATCACCCGATCGGACGGGACCTTCACGTACGTCTGCCCGAATGTCGAGTACATCTTCAAGCAATCGCGGGAGGAGGTCGAAGCGCTCGGATCCATCTCCGCCCTTCTCGGCAGCGATCCGGCCGAGCAGCAGGACTTCGGCAAGACCCAAGAAGTTCAAAACATTGAACATCGGGTCGTGGACGCCGAGGGTACCGAGCACGACCTTCTCATCAACATCCGGCGCGTGTCGATCCAGGAGGGATGCCGGATGTATACGTGCCGGGACGTAACAGGGCGGAAAGACGCCGAACGGGAGCTCAAAAAGCAAAACGATCTGCTGTCCGAGATCCAGCATCTCGCCAACGTCGGCGGGTGGGAGTACGATGTGCAGACCGAAGAGCACACCTGGACGCAGGAGGTGTATCGCATCTACGGTCTCTCCGAAGATGTCGACCCCACGGTTGAAGGCGGCATCTCGTACTATCACCCCGAGGACCAGTCCACAATCCGGGCGGCGTTTACCCGTGCGGTGGAGGAGGGGGAGCCGTACGAACTGGAGTTGCGTCTCCTCCGGGAGGATGGGGAGCAGCGATGGGTTCGCACGCGCGGGATGCCGCAGGTTTCGGACGGGGAGGTGGTTCAGGTTCGCGGCAGCATTCAGGACATTACCGAACGAAAAACGGCCGAGCAGGATCTGCGTAACACGAAGCAACTGCTGGAGAAAACGTTTGAGAATCTGGGGGAGGTCGTCTTGATCGTCGACCCGCCGAACCGTCGGATTATTTCGTGCAATTCGGCGGTCGAGGATGTCTTTGGGTACAAGAAGGAGGAACTCATCGGGGAAAGCACCGAGAAGCTCCACAAGAGCCCGGAGGCCTACCAGCGCTTTGGGAAGATCGGAGAGCCCATCCTGGAGGAGGACGGCATCTTCCGACATGAATACCAGATGCGTCGGAAGAACGGAGAGATTATCGACACCGAACACGTGGTGACGCCGCTGGAGGACGAAAACTGGCCCGGCGGGGTGGTGAGCGTCATTCGGGACGTGACCGAGCAGAAGGAAACCCGGCGACAACTCCGCGAGGAGCGCGACCTGCTGGACCGCATCCTGGAAACTAGTCCGGCCGCCATCGCGGTCCTTAACACCGACGGGGCGTTCATCGAAGCCAGCGCACGGGCCGAGGACATTCTCGGGCTGACGAAGGAGAAGGTGACCGAGCGCACTTATGACGACCCGGAGTGGAATATCCGCCGGCCGGACGGCACCCCTATGCCGGAGGCGGAGCTTCCCTTTGCCCGGGTGATGGACACGGACGCGCCCGTCTACGACGTTGAACACAAGATCGAGTGGCCCGATGGGACCCAGCGGCTGTTGTCGGTCAGCGGCGCTCCGCTGCACTCGCCGGACGGCGACCTGGAGGGAGCCGTCTTCCACATGGACGACATTACGGAACGCCGAGCGGCCAAACGAAAGCTCCGGGAGGAGCGAGATCGATTTGCCACCCTCTTTCACAACCTGCCCACGCCGGTCGTGCACGGGCGCCGCGACGACGAGGACCGGATTCACATCCAGGCCGTGAACGAACGATTCGAGACCGTCTTTGGATACGAGGAGAGCGTCATTCGGTCGGAAGGCTGGCAGGACCTCCTTGTGCCAGACAGCGAGCAGGACGAGGCAGCATCCATTCGTCGCTCCCTATTGGAGGGGACTCCCGTACAACATGAGGTGCGCCGACAAACGGCCGGCGAGGTGCGGGACTTTCGGGTGCAGGTCGCCCTGCGCGAGACCGACGAACAACCGACCGAAGGGTTTGCAATTTACACCGACATTACCGAGCGCAAAAAGCAGCAGCGGCGCCGAGAGGAGGTCATCCGGCGCGTGACCGACGCTATTGTCGAGATCGACGCGGACTGGCGGTTTACCCTCCTTAACGACCAGGCCGAGGCCCTCTACGAAATGCCCGAGGAGGCCCTGCTCGGCAAGCGCTTCTGGGACATTTTTCCGGAGGCGATCGGGACGCGCTTCGAGGAGGTGTACCGGGGCGTGATGACCACCCGCGAGCCCGCCTCCATCGAAGAATACTATCCCGGACTCAACGGGTGGTTCAACATCCAGGTATACCCCAATCCTGACGGTGGCATTGCGTTCTATTTTCAGGACATCACCGAGCGCAAGAAGCAAAAACAACAGCTTATGCGCCGCAAGGCGCTCCTGGAAGCCCAGGCCCGTGCCACGATCGACGGCCTGCTCGTCATCGATCCGGATCGGCACGTCATGTTCTACAACGATCAATTCCTCAACCTCTGGGACATTCCGAAGGAGGTTGCGGACACGTCCCCCGACGAGCATCTTTCCGAGAGCACTCTTCTCAACAGCGCGGGTCACCTGCTCGCCAACCCGAAGGAGTTCCGCCGAAAAGTGGAGTACCTCTACAACCACCCGGACAAGGAAAGCCGAGACTTGATCCAATTGACCGACGGCCGCTGGTTCGATCGCTACAGTGCTCCGATCAGGAGTGACGACGGCACCCACTTCGGCCGCCTCTGGATCTTTCGGGACGTCACGGACCAGCGCCGGATGCTGGAGCGTCTGCTGGAGGTGCAGGAGGAAGAACGACGTCGTATCGACCAGGAAATCCACGACGAGATGGGGGGACTCCTCACCTCCCTTCAGTTCACGATCGACATTGCGCGCCGTGAGACGCAAGAACACGGCGCGCCTTCCACTCACTTCGACCAACTGGAAGAGCTGGTGAGCGACCTTTCAACAGTGTCCCGGACGATCTCTCGGAAGCTATATCCCAGCGACCTTTCGAATTCCGGCCTCGTAGAGGCCGTGTCTTCTCTAGTGAACAAGCTAAAGGAGAAACACGCCCTTGAAATCGATTTCTACAGCGAGTTTGCTCACGGCGAGCGCTTCTCCAAGATCATCGAGCGCACGGCCTTCTGGATCGCACAGGAGGTCCTGGTGACGATCGCCGGACACGACGCAACGGACGCGGCGCACGTGACCCTTACCAAAAGCGCCGACCAGCTTCACCTGCATATTTTCGATGACGGTGTTGAGGTCGGCTCCTCGCCCACGGGAGAGGCCCCCTTCGGCTTGGACAACATCCGTTCCCGTGTTGAGAGGCTCAACGGAGACATTGACATCGCTCCCATTCCCGACGAGGGAACCCGTATCTCCGTCACGCTTCCGGCCAAGCTTCCCTTTCCAGCCCAGTAATTGTTGAGTACCAAACGACTGTCCCAACGATCCCTCGCGGCGCGCGCCCTGCTTTCCGTTACGTGAGCGTGAAGACCCGTAGCTTCTGTAACCTCTGGGTAAACGGCTCTTCTATTCGGAAAAACCAGGAAAGGGATTCGTCTTCCTTATCCCAAAGGGGTAGGGATTGTGCTCATTGCTGTATCGACAACAAAAATAAAATAAAAGTAATACATCACATAAGTTGAGGGTACTGAAAGAGATTTCAGCCAGTGGGCGTTTGAGGGCTGCGCGGCGGAATACATCCCCTCCTGGCGCCTCACAGGGGACGGGATGTGCCCCCCTCCCCACTGATCGCAGCGTCCGGAGGTCGAGCATGGGGCTTCGCATTTCAGAAAGAGTATATTCGGACACAGCACGGACCAACCCGTCTCGTCGTCCTGATTTCGTTAGCGTCGCATCAATCGGCCAGGGGCTATGCTCATTTCATCACTCATCGCCGAAGACCATGACCTGACGCGACAGGGCATCCGGTCACTACTCGAGGACCGACTTGATGCTCGCGTGTGCGCGACGACCGGGAATGGGCTGGATGTTTTTTCCCTCCTTCAGGAGCATGAGCCCGACCTTCTCGTTCTCGACCTGGGCCTTCCCCACCTCAACGGCCTCGACGTTCTCCGTCAGATTCAGGAGAGTGCCCTTTCCGTACAGGTGGTGGTGCTGTCGATGCACGCAGAAGACATCTACGTGAGTCGGGCCTTCGAGCTGGGGGCAGCGGGATATGTGTTGAAGGGGGCCTCCCTGGACGAGATGGTACGCGCAGTCCGAACCGTCGTCGGCGGGAACCGATACCTCAGCGATGACCTGTCGGACGCGCTACTCAACGCCCCACAATCAACAAACGGAGACGCCGATGACCGATACCAAACCCTGACCGCCCGGGAACGCGAAGTGCTCCAGCTCACGGCGGAGGGATATACCAGTCAGGAAATCGGCGAGCACCTCCACATCAGCCCCCGAACGGCCGACAAACATCGGCAAAACATCAAAGCAAAGCTGGAGCTCAAGAATGTGGCTGAGATGACAGCCTATGCCCACCGGCGCGGACTTATCACGGGATAGCCCGTCGCCCCTCGTTCGCATTGATGAGCAGCCTTCCGCCCGGCTTGCGCTCCTGTTCTTTTGCATTGTTGCTCCTCTGTGCATGTCTACCGACCGCAAGGGCTCCGCTCCCGATTCCAACCTTCAGAATCCGGCCCGTGTGCGGGCTCTGCGCCGGTATGATGTGTTCGACTCTCCTCCGACCGAGGCCTTCGATCGCCTAACCGTCCTGGCGGCCGAATTTTTCGAGGTGGACGTTGCATTCGTATCGTTTGTCGACGCCGACCGACAATGGTTTGCGTCCACCGTGGGACTGGAGCAGCGCGAACGCCCGCTGGCGTCTTCCTTCTGCTCCCACACGATCGAAAACGAGGACCTTCTGATCATCACTGACGCGGCCGGAGACGAGCGGGTGTGCGACAGCCCGTTCGTCACGGAGATGGGGATCCGGTTTTACGCGGGCGCCCCGCTCACGACCCCTGATGGCCATGCCATCGGCACGTTCGGGATCATGAACTCGGACCGGCAGGCGCCATCGGACGCCTCCCTGCGCCGCCTCCTCTCCTTTGCCGAAATGGCGTTTGACGCGTTGAGCCTACGTCGAAAAACGCGAGAGCACCGGCAGGCGACCCGGCGCCTCGATGCCATTCTGGAGGACCCGGACGTACTCACGGGCGTGCTCGCCCCCGACGGCACCCTTTTGGAGGCAAACGCGACGTCCCTCAACTATATCCAAGAGAGCCGGGAGGACGTGATCGGGCAGCCATTCTGGGAAACGCCCTGGTGGTCGGATCGAATCGCCTCGGACGTGCAGAACTGGATTGAGCAGGCGGCCGGCGGGGAGTACGTCGAGTACAATGCGGATCTACTTGGGCCGGACGGCGCTCCGTACAGCGTGGAGGGCACAATCCGTCCGGTCGTGGAGGACGGCGCGGTCGTCTCGCTCATCGTTTCCGCCCGCGACGTCACCCAGCGCAAGCAGAGCGAGCGGAAGCTCCGCGAGAGCGAGGCGCGATACCGGGCGCTTGCGGAAAACTTTCCGAACGGCGCCGTGGGGGTGTACGACCGGGACCTCCGCTACACGCTGGTGGCCGGAACATCGATCGGGGACACCCTACCGTCGTCCTCCCGCCTTGAGGGCGCCCGGATGCCGGACGTCTTTCCGGACGCAACCGCCCAAGACCTGACGCCGCTCTTTCGTGCTGCGGTGGAGGAAGGAGAATCCGACAGCGTCGAGACCCACTTCGACGATCGCATCTGGCGGGTCTGGGCCACACCTCTGCGGGACGAGGAGGGATCGATCTTCGCCGGCCTGAGCTTTGCGCAGGACATCACCGAGCAGCGTCGTCGGGAGCAGACCTTGCGCCTTTTCCGACAGATCGTGGAGCAGGCGAAGGACGGCATTCTCGTGACCGAAGCCGCTCCCCTGGACGCCCCTGGCCCCCGCATCGAATACGTCAATCCGGCCTTCGAGGCCCTGTCCGGCTACGAGGCCGAGGAGATCCGTGGCCGGACGCCGCGCATCCTGCAGGGCCCCGAAACGGATCCGTCGGTGCTGGCCTCTCTTCGGGAGGCCCTGGAGGCCGGCGAGACCTGGGAGGGCGAAACGATCAACTACCGTAAGGACCAGACGCCGTACCGGCTCCGGTGGAGTATTTCCCCCATTCGGGGGCGAAACGGCGAAATCGAACACTGGCTCTCCGTCCAGCGGGACGTGACCGAGCTACGAGAGACGAAGAAAGCACTGAAACGCCAACGCAACCTTCTGAAGCAGGCCCAACGCCTGGCCGGGGCCTGGGAAATCGACCTCCGAACCGAACACGTCTCCTGGTCGGACAAGGTCTACGAAATCCACGAGGTCCCGCCCGGCACAGAGATTGGCATAGAAGAGGGAATTCAATTCTACACCGAGGAGGCCCGCCCCCGAATCCGTGAGGCCTTCGAGCGGTGCATCGAAAAGGGCATTCCCTACGACCTGGAACTGCCCCTCATCACAGCAAACGGCAACCGGCGATGGGTCCGCACGGTCGGCGCCCCGGCAGAGCGAGAAAACGGAACCGTCGTTAAGGTGGCTGGGGCATTTCAGAACATTACGGAGCGGAAAGAAACGGAGCAAGCGCTTCGCCAACAAAAAGAACGACTTCAGGATCTGGCCAACAGCGTCCCGGGCGTCATCGTCCAGTTTTATGCTCGCCCCGATGGCACGCGTGGCAACTACTTCGTGAGCGAGCACGCCCGCTCGATGCTCGGCATCTCTCCGGACCCAGACACCTTCTACGAGCGGGTTCTGGAGCGCATCCCCTCGTCGCACCAGGAGGAATTCCAGTCCTCGGTTGAGGAAGCCGTAACCGAACGAACACCCTGGCGCCACGAGATGCCGTTTGTGAAGCCCTCGGGCGAGAAGATCTGGCTCCTCGGCATCACAACGCCTCGCGAACGCGAAGAGGAGGTCGTCTTTAACGGCGTCTTGCTCGACATCACCGAGCGCAAGAAAGCCGAAGAGAAGCTCCGAGAGGCCAAGACAATGGCCGAAGAGGCCGCCCGGCTCAAGAGCGTCATGCTGGCCAATATGAGCCACGAGGTCCGGACGCCGCTCACCTCTATGATCGGGTTTTCCGGACTGCTAACGGATCGGCTGGAGGGTCACTCCGCCAAACTTGCGCGCCTCATTCACAAGAGCGGACAGCGCCTAAAAAATACGATCGAGGCAGCGCTTCAGCTCTCGCGGCTCGAAGCCGGCAGCTTCACCGTCGTCCGCGAGACCGTTCAACTCAACGCTGCGGCCCGCACGGCCGTCGACGAATTCAGTCCCCAGGCGCAGGAGCATGGCGTTGATGTACGGGTCGATCCCGCCGACGAGCCCGTGGAGGCTCACGCCGACGAGGTCGCCGTTCGGCGGATCGTGAGCAACCTCCTGGACAACGCAATCAAATTCACACCGGACGGCGGCCAGGTCACGGTTCGAACCCGGATTGACGGCCCTGAGCGCGTAGCGCTGATGGTTCAGGACACTGGGATCGGCATTTCCGAGGAGGCTCTCCCAACCATCTTCGAGGCCTTTACGCAGGAGTCAGAAGGGCTCACCCGCGAGTACGAAGGCGCAGGGCTCGGGCTCTCGATCGTTCAAAAGCTGGTGGACGCTCTTGGGGGCACCATCGAGGTCGAGACCCAAAAAGGAGAGGGAACGTGTTTCATTGTGCAGCTGCCCCGTGCCTACGACGCCTCCCCGCAGGAGTCGTAGACAGCGGCCGCGGGGATCGCAGCCCCGCCCCTCCTCCTGCCCTCTCTCCTTCGGCCGTCTCTGTCCCTCCATCGCCCTTCGCCAATCGTCCGATCGGGCGGCCAGTGCCGGACTGTCGCGTCCCGGCGTTGCCCCCCCGACCTGCTGACACGAACTCGCGTGCTCCGTTCGGGGTGGACGTTTGGACGAATGGATGTGGGGACGGATTTCACCTCCAAACGTCCACTCGTTCTCACGTCCCTACCCACACGAGGCCGACGGACGCAGTTCCTCCCGTCCCTGGTATACATACGGCGATTTCCGTTATTCAGAGCCGATTGCAGCTCCCGTGATCCCGACCGTTTGAGCCAGCTCTTGTATTACACTGCTCAAAGGGGATCATAATCATATCGAAAAACAGCCATTCTCGAATGCTAATCTGGGCTTGCTATCTACAGGGTGTTCGGGCTGGGTCTTCATGTTGCCCGGAACGGAGGAGCGCACGCCCGCACTCCTTCCGTCGAATGCCCCGTGTTTTTTTGAGCAAGCCTTGATTGCACATGCGTCAGTCCTACCATCGCTTCCTTTGTTCACTCCTTCCCCTCCTGGCCGTTGCTCTCCTCGGTCCCGTCGTCGGCCATGCCCAATCGACGGGCATCGTGCAGGGACGGGTCGTGGACGCAGCGGACGGCACACCGCTTCCCGGGGCCAACGTCGTGGTCGACGGCACGACGCTCGGAACGTCCACAGGCCAAAACGGCCGCTTCGAATTGCGGAACGTCCCGGCCGGCTCGCAGACCCTGACCGTTTCGTACGTGAGCTACCAACAGAAGAGCCAAACGGTCGAGGTCGAATCGGGAGCAACGATAACCGTCACTCTTGAAATCGAGAGCCGGGTGCTTGAAGGAGGAGAGGTCGTCGTGACCGGCCTGCGCGGCAGCCAGTTCCGGTCCGCAACCCAGAAAAAGCAGTCGATCAACATCGTAGATGCCCTGGCGGCCGACCGCATCGGCAACCTGCCCGAAAAGAACGTGGCGGAGGCCGTGCAGCGCCTACCGGGCATCGTAATGCGCAACGACCGCACGGAGGGGCGCTTCGTGTCGATTCGCGGCGGGGCGGCCAACCTCAACAACGTAACGCTTAACGGCAACACGCTCGCGTCGACCGCCGGTTCGCGCGCCACGGCCCTCGACCTGCTCCCGGCCGAGATGGTCTCGAACGTAGAAGTCACCAAAGCCGTGACGCCGGACATGCCGGCCAACGCCATCGGCGGATCCGTCAACATCTCGACGCTGACCGCCTTTGACCGCGAGGGAGCCTTCGCTTTCGGGTCAATCCGCGGCCTCCAACACGATCAGCAGGTGCCCTCGTTTGAGACGGCGTTTCCGTTCCGCGCCAACCTCACGGCCGGCACCCAGGTAGGCCCGAACGACAACATTGGCCTACTCGTCTCCGCCAGTGGCTCGCGTCGCGACTTCACGACCTCGGGCCTCAAGGCTGAGAACTGGAACTGGGCCAATGAGGAGGACCTGCCCACGACCAACGTCCCGGAAGGATTCGAGCAAGTCGTCGAGCGCAACAAGCGAAGCCGCTTTGCTCTGAACACGAGTTTCGACTGGCGGCCCACCGACCAGACCTCCGGTTTCGTACGGCCGTACTTCACCTACACCGACGAGGCGGGCATCGACAATGAATTGGAGTACGTGCTGAAGGGAGGCGAGGACGCCGGACCGACGATCACCGAGAACGGATCGCGGTTTCCCGCCGGCTACGGCTCCGTGGACCTCAGCCGCACCGACGAGGAAGAGTCGCTCTGGGGCACCAATGTGGGATTTGAGCACCGCTTCGGCAGTGCCCTCACGTGGTCGGCCAGCGGCACCTACTCGCGCGGCTACCTTGAGCGGGGCGGCCCGGACGGCGAATTCCAGACGCCCGGCGAGGACAGCGTGAACCCGCAGGCCTCCGGCGTGGCCGACATGACCAACTTCCTCTTCAACTTCTATCCGGAGAATCCGCAGTATATCGGCGACGCAAGCAACTACACGGCCAACCCCGTCGACGTCGAGTATCAAGAAAACACGGAGAACACCTACGCGGCGAAAACCGACGTCCGCCTTCCGTTCGAATTCGGCGCGCTCCCGGGCTACCTCAAGGCGGGCGGCCAGATTGAGATGCGGGACAAGTCGGTGGACGCGGCTGACATCGAGTTCAACTACGCGGGCGACGGCAGCCTCTCACTGGCAGACTACGCGGCTCCGAGTGTGCAAACGGTGCAGGTAGGCAATAGCCTCTTCCCATTTGCGGATACGGAGGCCTTCGCCAACGATTTCCTCAACAACGTCTGCCAACCCCCGGGCAACCGACTCTCAGGCGACCGCACCTGCCAAAACCCCGACAGCCCGTACGAGATCAACACGGAGGAAGTCCAGACGGAGGACGTGGAGAACGACTCCGAGAATGAAGAGAGCATCTACGCGGGGTACGCAATGGCCTCGGCCGAATTTGGTCCCCTGACGGCCCTTGCGGGCGCCCGAATCGAGTACACGTCCACCTCCTCCACCCGCTTCCAGCTCCTAGAAAACGACAACACGGGTAACCTCACCACCACCAGCCAGACCTTCGACAATTCCTACACCGACGTGCTGCCCTCGGTGCACCTCACGTTTGAGGCCACCGACAACCTCCAGTTCCGCGGCGCCTGGACCAACACCCTTGGACGTCCGGACTACGAGAAGCTGTCCTCGTTCAGCGAGGTCACCGTAGAGGGCTCGGAGGCGGAGGTGATTGAAGGGAACCCGAACCTGAAGCCCTTCAAGGCCATGAATGTCGACCTCACCGCCGAATATTACTTCTCCGACGGCGGACTCGCGTCGGTGGCCGGCTTCTACAAACAGATTGACAATCCGATCTACCGGTTCACCGAGACGGAAACGGACGTATCAAACCCCTTCGGCGACGGCCGGACGTTCAATCGCGTCCAGCGCACGCAGGAGCGAAACGCGGACTCGGGCTCGGTGCTGGGCCTGGAGGCCACCTACCAGCAGTCGTTCACCTTCCTGCCCGCCCCGCTCAACGGCCTCGGCCTCAATTCGAACCTCACCGTCACGGACTCGGAGGTTGACGTGCCCAATCGCGGCGACCTGCCGTTCTTCCAGCAGGCCGACCTGGTGTACAACATCGTGCCGTACTTCCAAAAGGGCGGCTTCGAGGCCCGCGTCGCGATCAACTACCGCGGCGACTACCTCCTGTCGCTGAGCGAGTTTGCGGTAAACGACACCTACGTGGCCGAACGGACGACGGTGGACTTCAATGCCAGCTACCAGCTTGAGGGGCTGATCGGCAATCCTGAGCTGCTGGTGCAGGTCGAGAACGTGACGAATGAGCCGGAGGTTGAGTACGCCGGGGGCGATACGAATCGCCTCTCCAGTCACTACCTGAGCGGCCGCGCCGTAGCCATCGGCCTTTCGATGGAATTCTAGACCTCTCGCCCCGTCCCGGCCCTCTCCCCCGCGCCCCCTTCCTGCACGTTCGGGGGAAGGGGACGCGTGTTTTGTTCCCCTTCTCCGCCTCGTTCACAAGCGATCGATCACATGCCTCCCCCCAACGCTCGCCTGCTTTTCCTTACGACGCTCGTCCTTCCGATCGGTCTGTTGGCGGCCGCCTGCTCGACGCCGTCCTCTGGCTCGTCGAACGCTGAGAAGCCCGATTCTTCCTCGACGGAGGCGGCGACGCTCCCCTCCACGACGCCCAGCCCCTACCCGGACCGCATCGTGCTCAGCTGGGAAGAAGACCCGGCCTCTTCCCTCAGCGTCACGTGGCGCACCGACAGCACGGTTACGGACGCCAAGGCTCAGATCGCCCCCGCCCTCGGCGCCCCCTCGTTCTACACGAAGGCCAAAACCGTGGACGCGGAGACGCAGGACCTCCACACGCACAAGGTCACCGGCGAGCACGTGAACGCCAAGTACCACTCCGTCACCTTCGACGGCCTGATGGCCGACACGCTTTACGCCTACCGCGTGGGCGACGGCACACACTGGAGCGAGTGGTTCCACGCGCGCACCGCCAGCCGGCAGCCGGAGCCGTTCAGCTTCGTCTACGTGGGTGACGCGCAGAACAACGTGCGCTCGCACTGGTCGCGCCTCCTCCGCCAGGCCTATGCCGACGCCCCGACCATCGACTTCATGATCCACGCGGGCGACCTCGTGAACAATGCCCACCGGAACGTGGAGTGGGGTCACTGGAACGCGGCCGGCGGCTGGATCCAGAGCATGGTGCCGAACGTGGCGGTGCCGGGCAACCATGAGTACGGAGGCTACCGCTCCTGGCACGCGCGCGATACCTTCCGGGTGGAGGTAGAGGCCACTGGACAGAAAATGACTGGAACTATTCTGGAGCCGGACGGCAATCCGGAACCGCTGGAGGCCAGTAGCAGCGCCGATCCATCCGCCGACTCGTATCCCGCCGGCGGTTGGGACTACAACGTCGACAACGGCGAGTACGTGGGCACGCTTGAGATTGACGGCGACAGTTCCGGATACAGCGCGACCCTCGTGAACGAGGACGGGGACGAGTTCCCACTCCAGAACGTGGCGGTCGACGGCAGTACACTCACCGGTCATTTCATGATGGAGGTGGAGAAGGAGAGCCCGGAGAAGCTGTCGATCCACTGGCACCCGCAGTTTACCCTTCCCAAGAATGGACCGGAGGGGATGGAGGAGACGGTCTACTCCCTCGACTATCAGGGCATGCGCATTATCGCCCTGAACTCCAACATTCGGGACTCCTCGCGCCTCGCACGGCAAACCCAATGGCTGGAATCAACCCTCCGAAAGACGGCGCAAAACGACGATATCCGCTGGACCGTCGCGACCTTTCACCACCCCATGTTTTCGTCGGGCGAAGGGCGGAGCAACGCGGCACTCCGTGACCGGTGGACGCCTCTCTTCGACGAGTACAACGTGGACCTCGTGATGCAGGGCCACGACCATACCTACGCCCGCGGCCGGCTCGAAAACCTGGAGCAGGGCGTAAACGCCCGGTCGCCGAAGGGCGGCACCGTGTACGTCAACTCCGTAAGCGGGGCGAAGATGTACGAGATCAAACCCGACCGCTGGGAGGACTTCGACGGCATCGAGATGGAGCGCGGCGCCGAAAACACGCAGCTCTATCAGGTGGTGCGCGTCCAGCAGGACACGCTGAAATTTCGCTCCTACACGGCAACCGGACAGCCGTACGACGCCTTCGACCTCGTCCAGCGTCAGGGCGCGCCGAACGAGATGATCGAGCGGCCGCCCGCGAATACGGACGAGCGGATGCACGAAAACACGCTCGATTACATGCGGCCATAGTGCCGAGCCCCCTCCCTTCCTGATTCCAGCAGACGGCCTTTTGCCTCTGTTCACCGGCTCCCTCGGCGACACACGACGCTCGCCGGGGGAGCTGTGGTTGTGTTGGAAACTGCGAGTGCTCTTCCCCGCGCCGACTTCACGGTCGAACGTGTAGTGGAGCCCTGTGCTGTTGCAAGATTAGGCGCAGGACCGACGGTTGCACCGGGGGCATCCTCTAAAACGGCCTGCCTCCTCCTTGTAGCGCCGTTGGCGTCCAATGGCGCTGCGAAGAGGCCTCCCTTACGTCCGGCGAAGAATCTCGCAATCTAATGCTGCTTCACTGACTGTCTTCCCCCTTCACACTCACGAGCTACGATGACCCATTCGATTCGATACTTCCTGTTTCCTCCGTCCCTGGTTTTGCTGGGGGCCCTCCCCCTTCTTACCGGCTGCGGCGCCGGGGCCGACGAGTCCCCCAAGATGGAGGACGTGTCGCCCGCCCGCCAGACCGCCTTCCGCGTGCGCTCGGACGCCGACGTAGGATTGAATGCCGACGCGGGATGGGCGGGCCCGCTCAACGAGCCCGCCACCCTGCCGGTCGAGGCTCCGTTTCGGCTTCGGTTCGAGGTGGAGACGCCCCTGGACGCGCCGTTCGTCGAGCGCTTTCGGCTGCAGTACCGCCGCAACGGCGGGGCCTGGCGCCCGGTCCTAACCGCCGATTTTCCCTATGCTACCTCGGAGGTGACCCCTCGGGTGAGCGTAACCTCCACCGCCGCCTACGAGAATCTGGCAGACGCCACCGACTTGCTCGACGGATCGACGGCGTCGTATGCGGGTGGCAAGGGCGTGCGTCTCTCCGGTCAGGGTCCCGCTCTCCCGGATCACGGCGTGCAGAGCGAGTGGGAGTGGCCGCTGGTCATCCGACGGTACGCGGACGGCGCCGCGACGAACGAGGACGGCGACACGTTCGAGTTTCGAATGGTGGACGTAAAGGGGCGTCCGCTGGCCGCCGAATCGACGCCTAAGATAACGGCAACCATTCCCCCCCGGCTGCTGGGCGGCACCTATCCCGAAACGCCGGGCCGCCTCGGCCCCTGGGAAATGTCCGACGGCAGCCTCTACTTTCTCATGGAGCCGGCGGAGTCCTACAACAAGCTGATGACGGTCAAGTCGACTGACGGTGGGGACACGTGGCGGGAGGTCGACGGCGCCCACCGACCCGCGTCGGGCGACCTGGAGGGGTTCGCCTCCGCCGTCCACGACGGCACCATTCACATGCTCCACCAGATCGACGCCGGGGTCCTGCACCACTCCTTCCGGACGACGGACCACCCGAACAATCCGGACAGATGGGCCGTGCGGGACGACACGGTCGCAACGCCCGGCGAGCCGCCCGTACAGGTTGCATCGATCACTGCCCGATCGGACGGGAGTCTCGTCGGGATTTACGGCGGGCCGGAGCACATCCACTACACGATCCGCAGCCCCGACGGCACGTGGGGCGAGGAAACGACAATCCCCAGCGAGACGGGCGATCCGCTGTCGGGTCCGCAGTCGGTGCGCGGGACGGATGACACGGTGCACCTTGCCTACACGCGCCGCGACGGCACGGCCTGGTATCGTCGCATCCGCCCGGACGGAAGCCTCTCGGCCCCTCAGCAGATCTCCTCTAAGCTGGGAACTGCGGAGACAGACGTCGGCTCCGTCCTCCCCCTCGTGCACCTTCCGGAGACGAACACAACGGCCATTCTCTACCGTCGGGCGGACAGCACCCTGTGGGCACGTCGGGCAGACGCCGACGGCCAGTTGAGTGCCCCCGTCCAGGTCACCGAGCGCGCCGTCGTACAGAACGCGGCCGACTCCGACCAGGTAGGGGCCGATGCCGTTGCCATCGGCTCGTCGATCCACGTCTTGTTCATCGAGAACGGGACGGGCCACCTCTACCACACCCGCAGCGACACCGCCGGCACCTGGACCCCCGCCACGCTGCAGGTCGACAGTGTGAACGCACAGTGGGTCCGCGGGCAACCGGTGCGGCAGGGACGCGCGTACGGCTACGTGTACGACGCTGGGTCGAACGGCGGGTCGGGGATGAACTGGTACGGCGAGGTGCCGGTGGGCGAGTAGTGACAACATCCGACCGTAGCGATTCTTCGGCTCAACGGCTCCCTCCGCGTTCGCCGGGGGAGCCGGGTCTATTTCTGTCCTTCCCCCAACTGTCCGACGCCATAATCCAATCTGTTGTGATTCCCAATCCTCCTTTAAATATTGGGAATCATCATTTCCTCCTGACGATCCTTTCCCCTCTCCCTCATGTCTAAGTGGAAGTTATCGCTCTACGGGTGGTTGAGCTTCCTCTCGTTTCCCGTTGCGTTCTTCAGTACCATCGGAGTGGTGTACCTCGTGTTTGGGAGCTACGTCGAGCCGCTCGTGTCTTCGACTCCATTTCCCGAACCCTACCTCCCGCCGATTATCTTCGTGGTGACCCTTGCGTTGGGGCTCTATGGGATGAAGGTGTTCAACTCGCGCTCAACCCGCGTTCGCCAGAACTTGTGGAAGAAGGCAAACCTCCACCCGACCAGCGAGAACGAATCTACGGGCACCGTGCGCGGATGCACGGTTCGCGCTCGCCCAGACACATGGCAAGACTCGGTCGGGGACGGGAACTCCTCCGCCACAACCGTCGAGGCCGAGATGGGCCAACCGGTCGACGAAGGGGCCGTCGTCGACTTTGCTCCCAGCCAGAAGGTTCAGTCCCTCGCCGAAACAAACCCGACGTTCGTCTTCGAGGAGGACGAGGATCTCGCCGTGGTGGGGGAATCGGAGGCGTGTGTCCAGGCGCTCCTCTCCGGGCGCGCCCGAGAGGCCCTGCTCGAACTCGACACCATCGGGAAGCTCCGCGTCGGCAAGTCCAGCAATCTGATTGCCGACCCCGTCGGGAACGCCCTGGAGTCGCTGTTTGGCGAGGACGCCGCCGAATCGGGACTCGGCGGCGACGCCTCGACGGTCACCCATCAGCTGAAGGGACTGATCCTCGATCCCGATAAACTCAAACGTCAGATCGACGCCGTGGCCGTGGTCGCGAATGCGTTCGAGAGCGCTACTGTCGAATCTCAGGACGAGTCCCACGACCCCGACAGGACATAAAACGGCCGCTCGCCTTGAGTAAAATGTCAGAGGCGGCGGTACATCACGTGGGCATCAACCAACCCCTTCTCCGCGTGGTCAAAGACCTCCGGCAACGTACCCACGATATCGAAGCCCATCTTCTTCCACAGGTGAACGGCCGCCTCATTGGTGGCCACGACGAGGTTGTACTGCATGGCCTCATACCCAAGCCGTCGCGCCGCCTTTAGTGAGTGCTCGCACAGGGCCTGCCCGATGCCCTGCCCCCGCGCGTCGGCGCGCACCATGTATCCCGCATTGCAGACGTGGGCGCCCCGACCCGGCTGATTGTCCTTGAGATAGTACGTGCCAACAATCGCCCCCTCGCGTTCGGCGACGTAGCACGCCCGCGGGTCGTCCATCCAAAGCCGCAGGCCCTCCGCTTTCTCGATATCGGACGGATAGGCGTAGGTAGTGCCGTCCGAGACCACGTCGTGGAAGAGGGTCCAGATGGCGTCGCGATCCCGACACTGGGCGCTGCGAATGTTGAGCATGAACGAGTGTTGCTGTATTGCGCACAGAAAATGCCTTCCAATCCCGGAATTCTTGAGGCTGTCGAACGGGCCTGATCTTCGCTCGCACGACTCAACAAGGACAATCCTGACGACGAATGACGGGAAGCATCCCAGAAATGTGGCTCTCCCCCAGGCCGAATGAACGAATCAGGCAATCAGGTGCTCGGCAAGATAGAGCCAATAGCCTAACGCGAAAAGCTCCACCCCAGCGAAGAACATTGCTAAACGTCCCTCCACATCATCTTTCAACGGTAAGGACCATATGAGCAGATAGCCCGGCGAGAGAAAAAGAAGGATTCCCAGAACATAAACGAACCAGTCCATATCTCTGGCAATCACCTGTTCTTCCCTCAGTAGCTTCACGCTGACCGTGTTCTCCAGAATTGCTGTCGTTCGAGTCACCAACGAATCATCCGACTCAATTCGCTTGGCGAGGTAATCGGGAACATTGAATTTCCGGAGGTGCCATTTCTTCTCGCCCGAAACTTGACGGGCATAGACGACGAGATCGCTGGGCTGCTCCACCGGACTGAATGCGTAAAGAAGCGCCTCTCCCCCCTGGGACGTCTCAGGCACCTTCATGACCCGAGTAGGGACATACGTTTCTCCTACCGTACTGGGAAGCGAAACGTCAACCGCAATGAGGAGAGCAAGAGCGAGACTTGGATACGCCAAGTAGCGAAGTACCCGAGGCAGGTACTTCCTCAGGTATTTCCTGTAGTCGATCTTGTAGAACCGCCTACGACTTCTCCATCGGTCGTGGTGACTCATCGGGGTCCCGGCCAGGGCCTGGTCCAGAATTATCAGTTCGGAGATTCAGCAGCGAACCCGGGGACGCCTCTCTACGCCGAACACCGGGCCCGCAGCCGCTGCGCGTCGTGCGGGGCGTGGCCCTCGCCCGCCGTGTTGTTGAAGAAGACGTACACGTCGCGCCCCTCTGCCCGCCACTCGGCAACAGCGTCTGCCCACTCATCGAGCGCGGCATCGGTGTACCGCCCGCGGTACGCCTCGCCGGCTCCATGCAGCCGCACGTACACGAAATCGGTCGTCACGGTGCGGAGGGTAGACCGGTCGCCGTAGTCGTAGATGCAGAACGCGGCGTCGTGGGCCGCCAGCGCCTCGGTCGTCCCCTCATTCAGCCACGTCGGGTCCCGAAACTCGAAGACGTGCCGATGCTCGTCGTCGAGCACCGCGAGAAAGTTGTGCAGGCGCTCCAGATTCTGATGCCAGTTCGGCGGGCACTGAAAAAGAATCGGCCCCAAGGCATCGCCGAGCGGCTCGACGTTCCGATAGAGGTTTTGGATCGGCTCCTCGGGATCCTTCAGCTTCTTGAAGTGGGTAATGTACTGGTTGGCCTTGACGACAAACGTAAAGTCGTCCGGCGTCTGCTCACGCCAGTTGTGGAGCGTCTCTTCATCGGGGCTCTGGTAGAAGGTGTTGTTGACCTCGACACTGCCGAACGTGTCGGCGTAGAACGAAAGGCGATCGCTCTGCGCGAGGTCGTCGGAGTAGAAGCGGCCAGCAAACGCGTCGTGCTGCCAACCGGAGGTTCCGATGTGAAGCTGGGACATGGGACACAGGGGAATGAGAAAAGCAGAGGAGCGGTTACGCCGGCGGCGACTGCCGAGCGGGAGAGAAGTAGGCCGTGCGCCCCGAGACCTGTTCGGTTTCGAGCGGCACACCCGTGTCCGGGCATCGTTCGTCGCCGTAGCGGTGGGGAAGCATGAAGCGCTCCGGATCCAGCGCCGTGGGATCGGACTCCACGTCGATCGCTGCGTCGAGGACGACCTGGATGGCGTCGTAGAGGCTCCGCAGGTTGGCCTCCGAGAGTTCGGGCACGGTCGTGGCCGGGTGGATGCCCTCCTGGTACAGTGCTTCGTCGGCGTAGATGTTGCCGAGGCCGGCCACCACTTGTTGGTCCAGCAAACGGCCCTTGATGCTGCCGCGACGGCCCTCCAGTTGCTCAAGGAATGCCTCTACGTCCACCCGGCGGGCATCCGGCCCCAGTTCTTTTTCTTCCAGGAAGGCCTCCGGCGTATCGATGAGGCGCACGCGGGCAAACTTGCGCGGGCAGACGAATGCGAGGTGCCCCCCGTCCTCGAAGTGCAATTGGATATACGCGTACTCGGACGGATCACCATTCTCTACGATTTCCACTTTGCCCGTCATGCCGAAGTGGAAGGCCAGCCAGCCGGTCTCGTCCCCGTACTTTGCGAAGACGTGCTTGCCGTGGCGGTGCGTCTCCGTCAGTGTCTGTCCGGAGAGGACCTCGTCGAACCGGTGGGGCTCCACGCCAGCGAGGATGCGCGGGTCGACGACGTTGGTCTGTGCAATCTTCCGGTTCAGGGCTCCGTCGGCGATGCGGCGCCGGTAGACGACATTGTCGGGCAACTCGGGCATGGAGTGTGGAAGTGTGAATGTCTGGACGTATGGAGGACGGGAGGCCTATAGCCACAATTCCCGCAGGCCTTTACGACCAACCGCCGCCAGGCTTCCACGTCCTCGTCCCCGATCGCGCCCAGTTGAGCAAAAATAAAAATGCCCGCCTCTTCCGGGGAGGAGAGAGGCAGGCGTGAGATCGCGTTTCTCGAACGGGTTGATTACGGTCGCTTCGGTAATCCTCGCTCTGCAGAGCAAGTGACGCCGGTGAACCCATTCGTCGCGACGGAGCACTGCTATACGAACGCAGTGTCCTCAGCAATTTTCCGACTGCAGACGACGATCCGCCGCCCCCTCGCGGAGCGGGCGATCGTCCCGGGTCAAATCGGCTGCACGGCGGGACGAAACGCCCCGGTTGTGAGCCAGAATGCGCCGGCGACGCCAGGCGCGGCGGGGAGTCGGAAGCGTGGGAAAGAACGCGTTCATGTAACATCATCGGGTGGTTCGGGAAATCAGTGAGGACCGGCGAGCCGTGGCCCGTCCGATCGCGCCTTCAGACCCCCAAGGACGACCCTGAGTTTTCAAGCTTTCGTGGAGGAAGCGATTCCGTCACACAAAGGTATCACAGATTGAGCCGAAAACCGCTTCCACGTCCCGGCATCGTCCCAACGAGATGCCTACAAGCCCAAGGGCCTCCGCTTCTCAACCAACCAATTCACAAACGGAGGCTTTCGGTTTGATTTTCTATTGCATCGGGAACCTTTCCCCTGCGCGGAATCTTGTGTGTTCATTGCGACTCGCCCACATCCCTGTGGACGAGCACGACCATAACAAGCTCACCGACCCCAGCGACACACACCATGCCCACGCACAAATCGGCCAAGAAGCGCGTTCGCCAGAACGAAAAGCGACGCAAGCAAAACCAGTCCCGAAAGACCCGCGCCCGAACCAAGATCAAGAAGCTCAAGTCCACCGATGACCCGGAGGCCGCACGGGAGCTCCTGAACGACGTAAAGGGCGACCTGGACGGCCTCGCGGCGAAGGGCATCATTCACAAGAACCGCGCCGCCCGAAAGAAGAGCAAGCTGGAGAAGTACGTGGACAACCTCGACGCGTAGGCGCTGCTATCATTGCTCGGTACGAGCAGCCGTCCCCGTAGCGCCGTTGACGCCCAACGGCACTACGGGTCCAGCTCTTTTCCGATGGCAGAGGACCCCCTGCCCCTGCATGTCCTCTACAGCTGCACCGACGCTCCCACCAGCAGCGTGCGGTTTGGCATCGGCGCATCGAAGATCTCACTGTACTGCCGGTCGAATGCGTTGCGCACCTCGGCAGAGAGCGTCGTGCGCGCCCCGCCAAGCCGCGTCTGGTAGGCCAGCCGCGAATGCACTACGCCGTACCGGTCGGTCGCCAGTCCGATATCGGTCAGGCGGTCCCTCCACGTCCCCTGCAGGCTCACGGTGACCGCGCCCACCGTCATCGCGGCGCTTCCCTGCACGTGATGCCGGGCACTGTTGAGCCCGTATTTGTAGGCCGTCGTCGGGCGCTGGGCGTCCAGCGTGGCGTCGAGGAATGTGTACGCCGCGCTGAGCCGGACTCCCGCAGGACCCATCTGCCGATCGAACGTCATTTCCGTTTCGAGTCCCGTGGTCGTGGTCCGGTCAAGGTTTCGGGCCACAAAAACGGCTTCCCGCCGGAGGTAGTCGATGGCATTCTCGGTAGATCGATGGAAGCCCGTCACCGAAAGCGACAGGTTGGCGGGCATCTGCACATCGGCCCCCACCTCGCCCGACCACGCCGTCTCAGCGTCGAGATTCTCGTTGCCCTGATTGGTGGGCGAGTCGATGAAGCGCTCCAGGTAGTTGGGCGCCCGCACGACGCGGCCACCGCCGGCCCGGAGTGTGGCGGCACCCAGGTCATAGGCCACGTAAAGCTGCGGCGTCGGCTCCACGCCATAGACCGGGTCGTAGTCGAGACGCGTGCTCTGATTCACGGTGAGGCGCGAGGTGGCCTGCCAGCGCAGGCTGACGAACGTGCCCACCGATGCGTCGCGGTGTACGCCGTCCCGATTGCTGTCCACGCCCCGTACGCCGCCCGATGCTCCGCCGGTTACGTGCACGGTCCCCCACGTGCGGGAAGCCTGTCCCTGCACGTTCAGCATACGGCTGATGTGCCGATTGGGGCCGACTGCCGGGTTGTACGTGTACCGGTCTCGATGCTGCTTGCCCGCAATCTGGACTTGCCAGGGCGTCTCTGCGTCATGTGCGCTTGCCAGTCGGCTCTGAAGCCAGAAGGTCGACGTCGCCTCCCGGGCGCGGTCGGAGGCAAAGTCGGTGTAGAAGTGATACGCCCCAAACTCACGGTCGTCCACGCCGGCGCGGGCATAGAAGGTTGCGTCGCCCACGTTTCGGCTCACCGCCGCGGTTGCCGCGCGGCGGTGGAAGTCGGTCTGCACCGTACTCGACAGCCCATCCGACTCGGCGGCGGACACCGTCTGCCCGTCGCTGCCCTGTACCGAGGCCGCCGCGCTCACCGTCGTGTTCGCCCCCACGTCGCGGGCCGCGCCGCTCACGTCGTAGAAATTGTTCTTCCCATAGCGCCCATCGACGCGCGCCGCGAGGCCCGTGTCCGGCATCCGGCCACTGCGAAGGGCAGTTTTGGTGATGAGGTGCACCACGCCGCCGAGGGCGTCGGGGCCGTAGAGGGCCGTTGCGGGGCCGTGCAGCACCTCCACCCGGGCGATTTCGGACAGCGGGACCGGCAAATCCATCAGGAAGTGACCGGTGTACGGATCGTTGATTCGGGCCCCATCCAGCAGCAGCAAAACGCCATTGAAGGTCGAGCCGCGCATCTTCAGGTCGCTCTGGACCCCGAACCCCCCCCGACTCTGCACGTCGACCCCGCCCACCACGTCGAGCAGTTGGTCAACGCTGTTGACGGAGAGGTTCTGAATGTCCCGCTGGGTGTAGATGCTCACCTGACGTCCCGTAGTCTGGGCCTCCGCAGCTACGCGAGTGGCCGTCACGACCACGCTGTCGGGCAGGTTCACTTCAAACGCCACGGCAGACGTATCGGTACTGGGCGAGGGCTGAGCCCGCACGCCCCCAACGATCAAGACAGCAATACTGAGAACAGCGAAAAGGCGATGGAATCGCATAGACGTTCGGAAAGTAATTCGACTCTACGCTACACGCACATCCACCAGCGCCCCGTCCCATCCCGCTGACCCCGGACGTGCACTCACAGCGCACGCTCGAATGCTGAGGATCGGCGTCGCCCATCACCTTTTCAACGTTGCCGCTAAAGTTTCATCTCGTTGTGACAAAATTTTGGCCCTGTAACAAGGTCTTTTTCTTCTAACCTCTCGCTGCAGACGCTACTCCGGCGTTTCCTCCGTTGCCTTTGTGCTATCGCTCGGAGCCTTCGTACTGTCGGGCGCCGTCACCGTGGCCGGGGCCGGCACGACCCGATAGCCCGCGACCGACCAGGTCGAGTCCGTTCGCGTCGTGATGACGGCCTCCAAGGTGGTCCCCCCGTCAAATTCAGCAACGTATTGCAAGATCGCGACGGGCCCGTCCCCCACGTCCTGATCCGTAGAGTCGCGGTATTGGCTCGATTGGAGCGTGCGAGACTTGAGCGACTGGAGCTGGCGCCGGGCCCGGGTGCCCTGTTCAATCCACTGCTCGCGCGAGAGCCCTTCTCGAAGGGAGGGGGCAGCGGTGTCCCAGCTTTCTCCAAACTCGCCCGCGTCGATCCGAGAGAGCCAGGACTCTGCCGCGGCTTTCGCCCGTGCCTCCGGTGAACGGGCAGCTGTTGCCTGCTCACCGGCCTCTGCGCTGTCAGCGACCGCCGGTGCGGGGGCCTCGCTGGTATCGGCCGCTTGGGGCTCGGGCGCCACGTCTGTGCTGCCCGCCTCCATAGTGGTCGTGTCGGCAGCAGACGAGTCGGCCTCTTGGGCATGAGCAGGGCTCCCTCCAATCAACAGAAGGAAGAGAAATACAAATGGGACAAATCGGAGCATGCTGGCAAAGAGCTTGGACAAAACAGACACAGGGGACTGTGGACGAGGGCGTCAGGACGACCCGCTGCTCTCAAATAGCGACGGTGAGCGTGCGCGATCGTGCCGGAGGGGGGTAACCTGGTAGCCGGCCACCTTCCATGTCCCCTCCTCCCGAACGGTGAGAAGGAGTTCCTCGACCCGCCCCCCGTCGAACGACGAGCGGTACATCAAAATCACGAAAGGGCCAGAAGGCGCCCGGCGGAGAGTGTCTCGGTACTGCACCATCGTGCGAGCACGACCCGAGAGTGCCCGAAGCGAATCGCGTAGCTCACGCCCTTCGTCCTCCCACTGCTCGCGTGGCATTCGCTCTTGCAACAGGACGGCCGCCGTTTCCCAGCTCTCCTCAAAGTCGCCATCGTCTACTCGAGCCAACCAGGCGGTCGCTGCTGCCTGTGCGTTCTGCTTGGCCTCCGCACGGGCGCGATCGCTTGGCTGCGCACTCACGGCCCCCGTAAGCAAAAACAAACTGCACAGTACCGATCCGGCAATGCAACCGACGCGATGCATGATGAGGAGACGAGTGAGCGGAGGAAAGCCTAGAATGCGTGAGGCATACGAGAGGGGGGCGCATCAGTTCGCCCTCTTTTGGGTCGCCCTCCTCAGGCAGGAGCATTGCCCTCCCATCGGTGCTCGCTCTTTCCAACAGGCCGAGCGCCTCCCTCAAGCCTCCTCTTTCCCCAACCGGGGAGTGGTCTGTCCTCGTCTTTTGACGTCTCGTCCGAAGATGGGGGACCGCAACGGAGATGTAAACAGTCCTTAACCTCTCAGCCAAAGACGTGTAGAGTGAGGATCACCGACTGAGGGGGCTCGTGGAACGGCGAGTGGTGTTGGGAAAACGACTGCAAGCGATTGGGGCCGAGCCGTCCCCTCTCCTCTCGTCTGGGACTGATTCTCGGAATGCTCAAACGCTCTGCGGCTCGTCCCCCGAACGTTTCGACTCGTCGATTTCCCGGCATCAATGCCCTCCCCAGAGCGTTGGTCTGTGCGGGCATTACTCACATGCTGCGCCCCTGCTTCGCTTCTGTATACCCCCTTTTTCACGGATGGCTCGTTTCCTTCTCTGCTCGGCTGCTCTCGCCGTCGCCCTCTTGTTCCCGTCGCCTACGGTCGCCCAAGAGACCGCTTCCCTCCGCGGCTACGTGCGCGATGCGTCGACGGGCGAAACCTTGCTTCAGGCCAATGTCCTCGTGCAGGGGGCCGGACAGGGAACCGCAACCAATAACGAAGGCTACTACGCCCTCCGCGGCCTGGAGCCCGGCACGTACGTCGTCCTCTTTTCCTACGTCGGCTTTCAGGCGCAGCGGGAAGAAATCACGCTAGCCCCGGGCGAGGAACGCCGCCTGGACGTGGAACTGACGCCGGCGGAGCTGCAGGCCGACGAGGTGGTCGTGACCGGAGAGGGGGACGACGAAGAAATTGAACGCCAAATCGGCACCGATCGGCTCTCGACCGCCGCCATCACACAGCTGCCGTCCGTCCTCCAGCCGGACGTCTTTCGCTCCCTGAGCCTGCTGCCCGGCGTAACGACGGCCTCCGACTACTCCAGCAACCTCTACATCCGCGGCGGCGGGCCGGACCAAACCCTCGTCCTGCTCGACGGCACCACGGTGTACAACCCCACCCACTTCTTCGGCTTTTTCTCCACCTTTAACCCCGACGCCATTAAGGACGTGCAGCTCTACAAGGGCGCCTACCCGGCCAAGTACGGCGGGCGGCTCGGAAGCGTGGTGTCCATCTACAACAAAGACGGAAACCGACGCGAGACGACCGGAGGCCTTAGCGTCGGCCTGCTCGCGTCCCGAGCCTACGTGGAAGGCCCGTACGGCGGCTCGGACGACGACCCGGCGGGATCATACATGGTGGCCGTGCGGCGCTCCACGCTCGAACCCGTCCTTGCCGCCCTCCGGAGTGCCGACACCGACGGCATCCCGGACAGCTTCTCCTTCTACGACGTCAACGCAAAGATCAACTACGACGCCGGTCCTAACGATAAGCTGTCCCTGTCTTTTTATGGCGGGCAGGACTTTCTCGTCATCGAACCGCAGGAGGATACCCGCTTCGACGTCAACTACGGAAACCAGACCGTGAGTGCCGACTGGACGCACCTCTTTGGCGACCGGGTGTTCTCCACCCTGACGCTTACGGGCTCCCGATACCGGAGCACCCCGGTTGCCGAGCTCGCCAGCACACGACTGCTGCAGGAAAACGGGGTCGACGACCTTTCGCTGAACGCCGACGTCGAATACACGCCCAATGAGACGCACACGGTCGAGAGCGGGCTGCGGGCCAGTACCTTGGCCTTCGAGCTGACCAGTACGTTCGACGGGACGACCACCTTTGACCAGCGCATTACCGGCCAGCGCGTGGCCCTGTACGTGCAGGACACCTATGAGCCCACCTCGGCGTGGACGCTGAAGGGCGGACTGCGCAGCACATACTTCAGTCGAGGCAACTTCTGGCGGTTCTCGCCGCGCCTCTCGGTCGACTATAACCTGACCTCCAGTGTTCAACTGCAGGCCGCCTACGGGCGCTACCACCAATTCCTCACGCTGGAGACGAGCCAGCTCTTTACGGCGTTCGACACGTGGCTCATGGCCGATGCAGGCGTGCCGCCCTCCTACAGCGACCAGGTGGCTGTGGGCTTGAAGGCGTCCCTCGGGGCCGACTGGCAACTGGAGGTGGAAGGCTACGGACGCACCATGCGCGGCCTCTTTGAACAGGATCCGTTTCTGCCCGACAATGCCGGCGTGCGCTACGCTGAGCGCTTTCACTTCGGCGACGGTCGAGCCTACGGGGCCGAGCTTCTGATCCGTCGCCAGAAGGGCACCCTCAACGGCTTCCTCAGCTACACCCTGGGCCGTACAGAACGCCGGTTCCCGAACGTGAACCTCTCCGAAAGCGGCGAGCCGCAATACTATCCTCCCAACTACGACCGGACGCACACCCTCACGCTGGCGGCCAACTACGAGCTCACCGACCAGTGGCGACTCACGAGCACCTTTAACTACAATACCGGCAAGGCCTACACCGAGCCGAAGCTGCGCTACCAGCTCGTGAACGATCCCTTCCAGTCCCAAACGGAGGCGCGAAGTGTCCTCGTGAGTCCCTTCAACAACGCCCGCCTTCCTCCTTATCACCGCCTCGATGTCGGCGTGGCTCGAACGGGGCGCCTCTTCGGCGTGGCCGACTACGAATTCCAGGCGCAACTCATTAATGCCTATTCTCGCCGCAACACCTGGTTTTACCAGTATGAGAGTGAACCCGACGGCACGCTCGATCGCACCGAGGTTCCCCAGATCCCCGTTCCGATTCCAAACCTCTCCCTTTCCCTCACATTTTGACGATCGACCTACGGCCGTCTTCTGTCCGCTTTCCGGCAGAGGCCGGAGACTCATGATCGCCGGCTGAAGCTTCTGAGACAGGACGCGGCTCCTGCCCCTTCCAACGTATGGGAGCGGGAAGGAGGCCCTTCATTCTTGCGAGAGAAACGGTCTTCACCCCATCGATACCAACAACAGCCCAACAACGTGATCGCTCGTCGTCTCGCGCTTTTCTCGATTTTGCTCACTGGGATTGGTCTGCTCGGATGCGACACCACTGCCACCGCCCCGTCGTCCCAGATCGTCGTGGAGGCGTACCTGCAGGCCGGGGCTGCCCTGCCGTCCGTACGCCTCTCGCGAACAGTGGGGGCGAATGAGACCTACAACCCGTCGGCCGTTGCGGTTCGTGAGGCCGACGTGGACGTGCAGCGGCTCGCCGAAGACAGCACAGTGGAGGCAACCGTCGCTTACAGCGAGCGTGATTCCGTTCCGGGCCTCTATACGCCCACTGAAGCCTCCATTGTGGAGTCCCAGCAGACGTACCGCCTCCAGGTGGAGACCGACGATGGCACCACCCTGTCGGCCACGACGACCGTGCCCGGCCCTATTGACATTGTGGAGACCGAGAACGACACGACAGTCTACCAGAGCCCCAACCAGCCCGCGTTCACCGTCGAACTGCCCCCGCGAGAAGGACCACAGAACGTATTTACGTTCACCACCACCTCCCTGCTCGACTTTGAGAACACGCCGGACTCCACCCTCCGCCGGTCGCTCACACCGTTCTACGCCGACGGCTTCGAGCCAGAGGACGACAGTCTCGAATCGCTCCGGGTCGCGTCGTCTGGGCTTCTGAACGAAGGAAACTTCGAACGCAACGCGGACGAGACGATCACCGTCACCTTGCCGTGGCTGGCCATCGCCTTCTTCGGCCCCAACGAGATTGCTATCAACGTTGTGGACGACAACTACTACGACTTCCTTCGCTCACAGCAGGTGCAGCAAGGCGGCTTTGCCCCCGGGGAGATTCCCAACGTCATTGAGCACGTGCGGGGAGGGACCGGCATCTTTGGAAGCTATGCCCGTGCCGCCCGGTCTTCCATCATCCAGCGCCCCAGCCGCCCGGAATCTCGGGCGACTCGGGCGGTTCATCCCCACGAATCGTCCTCTCCATAATGTGACCCGGCCGCGGCGTCGTTACGCCTCGGTCGGGTGCGGGCCTTCGACCTCTACCTGCATCCGCTCCCCGACGTAGCCGCCCACGAGGGACGCAAGCAGGCCCACGAAGAGCACCAGCGACATGCGGAGGTAGGAGAGGATCGACTGTCCGGCGAGGGTAAACACGAACACGTCAATCAGCAGAATGAGCGTGATGAGGCCCGACACCGCCGCTTCGTACGACGTGTCGCCCGGCGACCGGAACGCGCAGACGTACCCGGTGGCCTGCAACCCGAGGAACACGACAAAGAGCATGACCCAGGCATTCTCCGGCTCCAGCGCGGCAATTGGACTCGCAAAGAGGCCGAAGAGCCAAATGACCAGGTTGGCGAGAAACAGGCTCACCGCAAGTCCGAGAATGGATCCAGCCACGATCCAGCCCCATTCCATGGCGGGCTTCCCCGACCCGGCGTAGGTACGCTCGAGTTTTTCGCCGGCCCAGGCCCCGGCAAACGTCAGAATGAGCCCGTTCATGAACGAGATTACCATCATGTACGTGTAGGTGCCGTTTTCCACCAGCCCATCGAAGCAGCGGAGGTCAAGGGCCGTAATGATTGCGTACGATGCCAGCGCCACCAGGATGGCGGCCAGGGCCGGCTCGAGCACCGTCTCCCCCTCACTCAGATACCCGTAGGACACCCCGGCGAGAATGAAGCCCGAGGTCATGGCGAGAAGGGGAAAGGTCGGAGCGCCGAAGGCATTGCCGTTCATCCAGGTGAGCAGCACGACGAAGATGACGCCAGTGACGAACGACCCGATGATGGCTTTGGGGTCGAAGCGAAAAGCAGAACGGGTAGGCATTGGGTTTCGAGATCGACTCGTGAGGGTGTGAAGTGAGCAGGACGCGACGGGGTCGTCGCCCCTCATGGACGAAGACCGCCCCGCCAGTAGTTACACCCCTTAATATAAAAACGTGAATCGCAGAAGAAACCCCGAACACAGTCCTTTTGTAAATTCGGGGCGTCGCGTTCCGTGCTCGGCGGCGCACGAGCAGGGGTCACGGTCGGGCCCACCCGGACCCTGTGCGTCCAGTTCGGATTAGGGGCGCTCGAGGAAACGACCGAGAGCCCATTCGTCTGCCCGCCTCCCCTCACCTGTGTCCCCATCCCCCGCAAAACGGGTTAAATCCGCATAACCCTCGAGGGTGCATTTGCGTCGGAGTACGCAAGACGCTACACTAGAACTTCTGGACATTGTGGCGAGGCTTCACGGAGCGAAGTGCGGACCTGCCCGTAATGAATGGTTGTCCCGTTTCCGTTGCCCTGTCTAGCACCCTCTGCGCGGGCGTTCAGCGGTTCGCGTTTTCTCGTCTCTCGCACCGATTGTTGACTAGCTTCTGTTACTCATGGCTTCTTCCGATTCCGCCCATCGCGTCGTCGTTACGGGTCTGGGCGCCCTCACCCCGCTTGGCAACACCGTTGCCGATTACTGGGAGGGCTTGATGGACGGAAAGAGTGGAGCGGGTCCCATTACCAAGTTCGACGCCTCGGACGTGCGCTCCAAGATTGCCTGCGAGGTGAAAGATTTCGACGCCAGCCAGTACATCGACGAGAAGCAGATCGAGCGTCAGGATCTCTTCAGCCAGTACGCACTGGCGGTCACCCAGCAGGCCTTCGACGACGCGGGGCTCGACACCGAGGCCCTCACGCCCGACGAACGCGACGACATCGGGGTGGTGATGGGCACCGGCGTGGGGGGTAGCAACATTTTTGTGGACGAGGTGCTGAATCTGGAGGAGAACGGCGCGCGCCGCATCTCTCCCTTCTTCGTCCCCATGATGATCAGCAACATGGCGGCCGGCCTCATTGCGATGGAGCATACGCTCCGCGGCCCCAACCACTGCGTCGTGAGCGCCTGCGCGACCGGCAACGATGCCGTCACCGACGGGCTCTTGCTCATGCAACAGGGCCACGCCGACGCGATGCTTGTGGGCGGCACGGAGGCGTCGGTGAACGAACTCTGCGTAGGCGGCTTCTCCTCGATGCGGGCCATGTCGACTCGAAACGACGACCCGACAGCGGCCAGCCGTCCTTTCGACAAAGACCGCGATGGGTTCGTGATTGCGGAGGGGGCCGGGGCCCTCCTGCTCGAAACGCTGGAGCGAGCCCAAGAGCGCGGCGCTCCCATCTACGCCGAGGTGGCGGGCGTGGGCAAGTCGAACGACGCGCACCACTACGCCGCTCCGGATCCGGATGGACGGGGCGCCGCCCTCGCCATGGAGAAGGCCATGGACGACGCGGGCCTCTCGCCGACCGACGTGGACCACATCAACATGCACGCGACCTCCACACCGGTGGGCGACGTCATCGAGTCCGACGCCGTGAAGAACGTCTTCGGCGACCACGCCTACGACATCAACATCTCGGCCACGAAGAGCATGACCGGCCACATGCTGGGGGCAGCCGGCGCGGCGGAGGCCATCGCCACAATCCTCGCAATTCACGAGGGACGCGTGCCCCCGACCATCAATGTGGACGAGCTCGACGAGGACTGTGACCTGAACTATACGCTCGACGAGCCGGTGGACCGCGACGTGAATGCCGCCCTGACCAATGCATTCGGCTTTGGCGGGCACAACACCACGCTGGCGTTCACTTCGTACGACGACTGACAAACCGCCCCCCAGGAGTCCTTGCTCGCTCCACTCACAGCGCCGCGGACGGCCGCCGGGAAAGGAGTTTCATTCAGAATGAGGGGGGGCTTCCTCGTACAAGATCTGCTCCTCTTGAACATGCTCCTCTTGAACAGACGCCCCCCCGCTCAGCGTAGACCGGAATGATTGGAGCTTCGCGAAGAGATTTTCGCCGCACGGGTATGCCTCCCGAAGTGGCCCAGGAGAGGCCAGGGATTCGCGCCGATGAATGAGGGGCAATACTCTCCCGGTCTCGATGAGCGAACGACTGGCCCTCTCGAGAAATCGTGCCTGTTCTGCATGTTCGTAGATGTGTTCAGCATATTCGAGCGATAGCTGCCAAACGTCCAGATTCTCAAATTTAATAGGACACAGGGCATCTGTTGAGGCTCTTGAGCTACCTTGTTCTACCCTCTATATGAGAGCCTTTGCCGACACGAGAATGATTTCCCATTCAGCCGACGGACTATTTGCCAAGCCGCCATCCGCGGCCTGCCGTCCGCAGTCAAACAGCTTCTATGTCCACTGACTCCTCCTCCAACTCGGATCCCGCCGCCAAGGACCTGCCCGACGATCTCGGCGGCGTCGCCGGCCTGCTCGACATCGACCTCGTGGAGACCGGCCCCGAGCGCGTGACCGCCACCATGCCAGTCACGGCAAAGCACCACCAGCCCTTCGGGGTCCTGCACGGCGGCGTAAGCGTGGTCCTCGCGGAAACCGTCGCGAGCATCGGGGCCTACCTGGCCGCTCCCGAAGGGCATACGGCCGTCGGCATGGAGGTGAACGCCAACCACGTCCGCTCGGTACAAAAAGGGCGCGTGGCGGCCGTGGCGACGCCGCTTCATACGGGACGCACCACCCACGTGTGGAGCGTCAAAATTCACCATGAGGGCGAAAAGCTCATCTGCGTGAGTCGCTGCACGCTCGCAATCGTCCAGCAAGAGTCCGCCTCTTCCTCCTAACTCCCTCGTCCGCCCATGCCCGCCCCCATTCCCGGCCTTCACCACATCACGGCCCTTTCGGGCGCTGCGCAGGACACCCTCGACTTCTACGCCGGTGTGCTCGGCCTGCGTCGCGTCAAAACGACGGTCAACTTCGATGACCCAAAGACCCATCACCTCTACTACGGCGACACGGTCGGCCGCCCCGGCACGGTCCTTACCTTCTTCCCGTGGCCGCGAGCGCGGCAGGGACGCACCGGGGCCGGCATGGTACAATCCGTGGCCTTCGCCATTCCCGCAGACGCGCTCGACCCGTGGAACGCTCACCTCAATGAGGCCGGGATTTCTGTCCGTCGTACAGAGTTGTTCGGCGACCCTGTGCTACGCTTCGACGACCCCTTCGGCCTCACCCTGGAGTTGGTCGCCACCGACACGATGACGAACAGCGGCGCATGGGGCGACGGCCCGATCTCGTCCGAGCACGCCCTCCGCGGATTTCATGCGCCCGTCCTCCCCATCTTCTCCGACGATCGCACGCCCGACCTCTTCACAGACCTCTTCGGGTGGACGCAGGTCCAAGAGAGCGAGAATCGGCGCCGATTTCAGGCGCCGGACTCGGACCTGGCGAACGTCGTTGACCTCCAGGTCCAGGAACGGCACCCATCGGGCCGAATGGGACAGGGCACGGTGCACCACATTGCCTTCCGGGCTCGCGATGCCGACGAGCAGAAGGAATGGCAGACAGCACTCCGCGACCGCGGTCTGCAGGTAACAGACGTGAAGGACCGGCAGTATTTTCAATCCATCTATTTCCGCGACCCGAACTGGACCTCCGGGATTCTCTTCGAAATCGCAACGGACGGTCCCGGCTTTCTGGACGACGAAGCCGAGGCCGAACTTGGCGAGACGCTCCGGATCCCGTCCTGGTTGGAAGCGGACCGCTCTGAGATCGAAGATGCCCTGCCGGCCCTCACGTCGCCAACTGCGTAGCGCGACGGCAGGCGTCTCGGCAAGAACGAGAATCACGCCGGGGCCGCGTCGGGGGCCTCTTCGTCGATTTCTCGGTCCAGCTTCTCGGTGCTGATCCCCAGTTTGTGCTCCATCTCCTCGAGGGTCAGATTCTTCGTCTCAGGCATGAGGAACCAGGCGAAGAAGAACTGCAAAAGCATCATGGCGGCGAAGAAGGCAAAAGCATGCCCCCCGGAGGCGTCTGCAATGATGGGAAACACCCAGGTCACGAGAGCGGCCATCACCCAGTGCGTTGCACTGCCCAGGGACTGCCCTTTCGACCGCACGCGGTTCGGAAAGATTTCGGAGATAAACACCCAGATGACTGCCCCCTGCGAAAAGGCGAAAAACGCAATGAAACCGAGCAGCCCGACGAGCACGAGAACGCCGGGCGTCGGGGCATAAAACTCATACGCAACGAGCCCCAGACACGCGGCCGTTCCCAACGACCCGATGAGCAGAAGAATGCGCCGGCCAAACTTGTCTATGACCGCCATGCCGACGAGCGTAAACACGAAATTCGTACCGCCGATGGCCACGGACTGAAGGAGGGCAGCGTCGGTGGCCGCCCCCGCCATTTCGAAGATGCGAGGCGCGTAGTACATGAGGGCGTTGATGCCGGACAGCTGGTTGAACATGGCAACGGCCCAGGCCAGAAAGATGACGAATCCGTATTCGGGCTGAAAGAGCGGCTCGTCTGGTTTCCGTCTCTCCCTCATCAACGACGCCTTAATCTGCTGGAGCGACGCCTCAACCGACTCGATGCCGAGCCACGTGAGCACGTCCCTCGCGTCTTCTGCCCGGTCGTTCTTCACGAGCCACCGCGGGCTGTCCGGAACCAAAAAGAGAAGTCCAAAGAAGAGGGTGGCCGGAAGGGCCTCCACCCCCAGCATCCAGCGCCACGACGACGTGGGGATGTACTGAGCCACGAGATAGTTGGAAATATACGCCAGCAGGATGCCCACGACAATGTTGAGCTGATGGGCAGCCACCAACCGTCCCCGTACGTCTGCAGGAGAGATTTCGGCGATATACATGGGCCCTACGACGGATACGCCCCCAACGGCAATGCCCCCAAGGAACCGGTAGAGGAGAAAAGCCACCCAGCTGGACGTGAGAGCGCTTCCAAGAGCAGAGACCGTAAAGAACACGGCCAGCACAATCATGACGGTGCGGCGCCCATACGCATCGGCGGGCCGCCCGGCAGTGAGAGCCCCGACGATCGTGCCTCCCAGGGCCGCGGCCACCGTAAAGCCGAGCCAGAATTCTTCGAGGGCGAAGACGGTCTGGATCGCCCCTTCAGCCCCGGAGATGACCGCCGTATCGAAACCAAAGAGAAACCCCCCGAGCGCCGCAACAAGCGTGCTCAGGTACACGGACAAATGAGAGGATTTCATATCGTCAACACCGACAGTCAGAAGGGAATGACGTTCGCAAAGGGATTACGTGGCTCGCTGGTTGCTCTCGCCCACGAGGGTCTCAACGTCAGCCAGAGACTCTACGTCGTAGGAGGGAAGGGCCCCGGACCGGGAGGCCACAAAGGCCCCGAGGCGGTTGGCACGATCGAGCAGGATCTCCCCGTTCTGATCGTTAATGATCCCAGAGAGAAAGGCCGCGAGAAACGCATCGCCTGCCCCCACGGTGTCGGCCACCTCCGTTGCATAACCAGGGTGTGACCAGTACTGCCCCTCGTTCCAGAGCCGGGCCCCCTCCCCTCCCAGGGTCACGCAGACAGCCGAGCAGCCGAATGTATCCGCCAGAGCCCCCATGGCCGCCTCGGCCCCATTCGGCAACCCGAACCAGGTCCGAAGACGGTGGAGTTCGTGATCGTTCAGTTTCACCACGTCGGCAATCGACAGGGAGCGCTCTACCACGTCGCGGTCAATGTATGGGGGGCGCAGGTTAATGTCGAATATCCGCAGGGCATTGGTCTCACAAAGCGCCTGAATGGTTTGACGTGACGTCCCGGCCCGCTGGGCGAGACTGCCAAACACAACGGCGGCCGCCCGCTCGCCCCGTTGCTGGAGCGGGTCGGACAACGTGATGGCATCCCAAGCCGCCGGTTCCACGATCTCGTAGTCCGGCTCGCCTCCATCGTCCAGCGCGACCCGCACAAATCCGGTGGGGAGCGTGTCGTCGACCTGCATGAGATCGGTCTCGAGGCCATAGACGCGCAGCCGGCGCAACGCCTCGTCGCCGAGCACATCGTTTCCGACCCGACTCACAAAGCCGACATCCTCCCCGAGGGCGCGCAGGTGGCACGCCACGTTAAACGGCGCCCCCCCTAAGAAAAGGCCGTCGGGCAGCGCATCCCAGAGAATTTCTCCGACGCAGAGAATTTCGTCACTCATGAAGACATGCGAAACAGTAAAGGAAAGCGTAGAATCGTACTCATGGCAGCGGGTCGTCGCTCTTTTCGCCGGTTCGTGACGCGTAATGAATAAGGCGTAATGAGTGAAGCGGGAGAATCTGCTTGATCTCCGCCTCCCTATTGTTTCGCGTCCCTGATCAGCGAGTGTCCCCCTCAAGGTCCACACGTCCCGCAGCAAGAGGGAACGCGATACCAGCTATCGGCTCGGCCAAATCGATCGAAGCGACCAGGCCTCAAGCCGAACGAGCTGCGCCGGTCCGCCCTCTGCAACGAGGGAAACGCCGTCGCTTTCCGGGCGCGGGAAAATGCGATGGGTGAGCACCCGCGCCCCGTCGTTCGCAAAGACCTCAACCGAAGAGCGGTCCACAAAAATGTGCAGCTTCACGCGGCCGTCCGGGGTCGCAAGGGGAGCAGCATCCCGGGACGCAAAGGCGTCGTGGAAGTCCACTGCGCCGGAGGTTGTCCGGTCTACGAAGACGGAATCGGTCGCAGCGTCGTAGCCGACAATCGTGCGCTCGTTCTTCCCTTCCCGCACGGCCACCCCCACCGTCTCAGCGTCTCCCGGCTCAAACTCGGCCACAATTTCCAGCGTTTGTCCCGAGATCCCGTCCTCAGCAAGCGAGGTCATCCCGGACTCGATGGTGCGCCCCTCCAGCTGCACGGCATTCTCGCGCAACTGCTGAAGCTCCTCCACGGGCCGCTGCACCAGCCGCCGGGTGCCATCAATGGTGCGAACGTGAACAGAGCGGGGAATCGTCTGCGCGCTGCGCCAAGGCGACGTTGGAATGTCCTGCGCGTACTCCCAGTTGTTCATCCAGGCCATCCAGAGCGCCCGGCCGTCCTCTTCGGGCACATTATTCCAGGGGATCACCGCGTAGAAGTCTGGGCCGTAGTCGACCCAATGGGGCGCAGTCTCCAATCCGCCCTCGCGGGGGGTGAACGTGGTGCCATCAAAGCTCCCCAAAAAGTACTGCCCACCGGAGCCTCCCGCAACCGATCCCGGATTGAGGTCGACCTGCAACACCCACTGCTCCTGATCGCTGCCCTCGACCGGCACCTGAAAAAGCGCCGGGCACTCCCAAATGCCGTCTGTGCCGCCCGCCGGGCCGAATTCACTCATGAGTGACCAGTCCTTCAGGTTCGTCGACTCGTAAAACTGTACCTTGTGCTGGGTGGGAAGGGCAATGGTCATCACCCACTTCTCGCCGGGGGCGTACCAGAAGACGTTGGGGTCGCGGAAATTGGGATCGGGGTGTTCGAGCACCGGATTCCCCTCGTACTTCGTCCAGGTCTCGCCCCCGTCGGTACTGTAGGCCAGCGACTGCGCCTGATCGGTCGAGTCCTCCGCAATCGTGTAGTGGCTCGTGTAGATGGCCACCATCGGGGCCTGGCCGTCGTTCGTTCCAAAGCCTGCGGTGTTGTTTTCGTCCACCACCGCACTCCCCGAAAAGATCATCTCGTTTCCTTCTTCGGGAATCGCCACGCCCTGATGCTCCCAGTGCACGAGATCCTCGGTCGTCGCGTGGTTCCAGCTCATGTGTCCCCAGGTGTTCCCCTCGGGGTTGTACTGGTGGAAGAAGTGAAAAACCCCATCGTTATAGACCATCCCGTTGGGGTCGTTCATCCAGTTCTGCCGGGGCGTGTAGTGAAACTGGGGCCGATACTGCTCGTCGAACGTCGGCTCCTCAGCTGCCAAGTCGTCCGGAGGAGGTGAAGACGAGTCGGACCCGCAGCCGGCGACGGTAAACAGGATCAGCCCACTGACGAACAGGGACAGTGTGGTGCGCAAGAGACGAGACATGGGAGTGGCATTGGGTGGATTGAAATGGAGCACTCAAAACGTAGAACCGATTTCCGGAATCGGCGGAATGGATGATACTACTGAGGCAGCATTGAATGGCTCTCCGAGCGTTTAAATACATTCTGGCGCCGCTCTAGTGGTCAATCAAGCTGCAGCGGTCGGGTGCCGAATTGAACAACTGTGTTGAATACGCCATTCTGCGGCCTGAATACAGTCCACTGGCCATCGTCCTACCCGACATGGAAAATGTGACGCCCCACCAGGACATCTCATACCAGATGACGAGAATGGTTACGCACTTTGCTGGAAGCGTTTCGGAACGAATGGAGCACGAGGCGGCCTTCGGCCCCGCCTCGGGACGGACGTCCGTTCTGACGGGGGGCAGATGCACATCGATCCTTCGGAGATGGTCTCCCATCTAGCAGATGAGGGCATTCTCGGAGGAACGTGGAGAACCGTCCTTCGAGATGATGCACATAGGCACCCATTGTGTTAGCAGACGTCGCCGTTGCCCGCGGCACAGATTCGGCAGCATCGCCACGTCCACCGTCGAGTTTCCTCAGTCGGGAAGCAGGAGCACACCGAGCGCCTGAACCTGCACGCGGTGCAGCCCCGTCAATACAGGACTACCAGCCTGGATTCTGCTGGTAGCTGCCGTCGCTGAAGTCAATCTGCTGCTGCGGGATCGGGAGGTACTCGTCGCGCCCCTCCTGGAACTGGGCGTCCTGGAGATAATCGCGCCGCTGCTTCTCCGTTGCGAAGTACTCGTTCAGCGTCTCGGCGGCGATGCCCCACCGCACGAGGTCGAAGAAGCGCCAGCCCTCCATCCCCAGCTCCAGCCGCCGCTCGAAGCGAAGCGCCTGCCGGGCGTTCGCCTGCGTCCAGTTGATGTTCTGCCCGTCTCGGTAGGGCTCGATCTGGTAGTTGGATACGTTATTTCCGTCGGCGTCTTTCACCGTGCTATTCGCCGCCCGAGTCCGAATCCGGTTGATGATGGGCAGGGCCTCGTCCTCACGACCCAGTTCAATTAGGGCCTCTGCCTTCCAGAGCAGCACGTCGGCGTAGCGGATGACGTTGTTGTTCTTCGAGCTCGCGTAGAAGAAGACCACCTGCTGGACCGAGGGTGACCCCACCGGCTGCAGTCCCTTCATCGACGTGTACGGGCCGTACGTGGCCGGTGCCCGAGCCCACACGTCAGGGTCGTAAATTTGGTCGTTGTCGTACTTAAAGGGATGTCCCTCCAGGGCGACGGAGTGGTCCAGCCGCGGATCAACGGTGTTCTGCTGGAAGTCTTCGGGCTCCGTCAGCGAGTTTTGGTTGAATGTGTCGAACAGCGGCAGGCCGTCGCTGTCGGTCTGGAACGCGTTGACGAAGTTCTGGCTCGGAATGTGGAACCAGCAGCACCCGAACCCTTCATTCATCGGGTAGTTGAGCGCATTCTCCATATTCACGCGCCCGCGGACCGTGCCATCGTTCCGGGAGCGCTGGACCGCAAAGACCGCCTCGCCCCCGTCGGTATTGTCAAACTCCCAGAGGAAGTTTTTCCGGATGTCGTCGAACAGAGAATATTCGCCGGAGGCCTCCAACTCATTTACGAGGCTCACGACGGTCTGCAGCTTGTCGTCCTGAATCTCCACCACCTCGTGGTTGGAAGGATCCTGGCGGTAGGCCTGGTACAGCCGCGTCTTCGCCAGGTAGGCTTTTGCTGCCCACTGGTCAATGCGCCCCACCTCAGGCTGCGACTCAGGAAGGTTGTCGGCCGCAAACTGAAAGTCCGCCGCAATCTTGTCCCAGAGCTCCTGACTCGTGAACTCCCGGTTGGAGACGTTCTTCAGTTCGCGCTCCTCATTCGCCTCAATGAAGGGCACGTGCTTGAACATGATCTTGAGCATGAAGTGGAAATGGCCCCGAATAAACCGCACTTCTGCCTCTCGCCGCGTCTTTAGCGGGAACTCCTCCTCCGAAATCTCCGCGAGCTTCTCCAGGGCGAGGTTGGCGCGGGAAATGCCCTGATAGCTCTTAAACCAGAACTGATCGGCCTTGTCGAGGTCCGTCCGAATGGAGGAGAACTGCTCGTAGTTGTTGTACACGCCCTGGTCGGCCACCGACCCGCCGCCCTTGTAGGCATTGTCGGACCGGACGCTCCCCCACGGCCACGGGTCGGTGTAGGTGGCCGCGTCCCAGTGCCCGTTGCCCAGGGCCGCATACGCCGCGGTGACCAGGCCCTCGACCCGGTCGGGCGTGTTCAACTGGTCCCCGCTGAGCTTACCGGAGGGATTTTCGTCCAGGGCGCTGTCGCACGCGAGGAGCGTCCCCGCAATTAAAAGGAATGATAACAGTCTGAGCATTCGCATGGTCATCCGTTCGTATGGTCTATAGGGTGAGCTCGCGGGTGCGTCGTCGGTCCTGGTTGGTTCCTGGTCGGGCTAGAAGCCGAGCCGGACGCCGAACGTCCACATGCGCGGCCGCGGGAACGTGAAGTTGGTCGTCTCCGGGTCGGGGCCGGTGAATTCGTCGCTTCCGGTTTCGACCGTAAAGAGGTTCTCGCCCCGCGCATAGATGCGAGCTCGATTCAGGCTGAGCGTGTTCGTGATCGACTCGGGGAGGTTATACCCCAGTGTCACCTCGCGAAGCTTCAGGTAGGAGCCGTCCTCAATGAGGTAGGAGGAGGTGCGCAGTTCGCCATTCGTGTCCGACAGGGTGGGCGCCGGAATGTCCGAATTCAGGTTCTCGCCCGTCATGGGCGAGTAGGCCTTCAGCACACGTGAACCGTAGTTTTCGCCGCGGAAGAAGGACGTGAAGTCAGTGAAGGCCTTGAATTCGCCCACATTCACCTCTCGTCCCTGCACGCCCTGGAAGAAGAGGCTTAGGTTGACGCCTTTGTAGGAGAGGTTCGTCGAGAGCCCATATTCGTAGTCTGGGTTCGAGTCGCCGAGGTATTTCTGGTCAAGGGAATTGATCGTCCCGTCGTTGTTCAGGTCTTTAAAGCGCAGGCGACCGATGTCGGCCCCCGGCTGGGTGGCGTGCGCATCCACTTCCTCCTGACTGCGGAAGAGTCCGTCGGTCACGTAGCCGAAGTGGGAGAACTGGGACCGATCCAGGATATTCTTCTCGCTGTTGCCGGGAAAAGAGTCGACCACGTCGGAGGGCAGCTCCGTGATCTCGTCGGAGCTGTGGCCCAGGTTGCCGCCGATGCTGTAGCTGAGGTCGCCCACCGCGTCGCGGTATTCCAGCTGGAATTCGAAGCCGGTCGTTTCCACCGTGGCGCCGTTGATGAACCGACTGCCCCCTTCGCCGACCGTCGCGATGAAGCCCGGCTGGATGAGAATGTCGGTCGTCTCGCGGGTGTAGTAGTCGAAGGAGCCGACCAGCCTGTCGTCGAACAGCCCATAGTCGGCGCCGATGCCGATCTCGGTCGTTTCCTCCCACTGCAGATCCAAGTTGGGCCGCTGGATCCGGCGGAAGCCTCCGGGGATCGACCCCGTGTCGTTGCCGCCCAGGTCGTAGGCGGTGGAGGTCGGGGCCGTAAACAAGACGTCCTCCGAGCTGAACCCCGGCTCAAAGAGCTGGAGGGAAGCGAAATTGCCGATCTCCTGGTTCCCGACGCGACCCCAACTGCCGCGCAGCTTCAGTTCCGAGAGGACGTCGACCCGGTTCTCCATGAAGCTTTCCTCCGTCACCCGCCACCCGAGCGAGAAGGCCGGGAAGAGGCCGAACCGGTTGTTTTCACCGAACCGCGAGGAGCCGTCGTACCGGACCGTCACCGATGCAAGGTAGCGATCCTGGTACGAGTAGTCGGCCTTCGAAAAATAAGACAGGAGCCGCGAATCGGTACGGGTCCCGCTCACAAGCTGTCGGCCCGTCCCCGCATTCTCGACGAAATAGTCGAGGGTCTGAACGGAAAATTCCTCCCGCAGCGAGGAGTTGGAGACTAGGTGCTCATCCTGCGTCTCGGCGCCCGCCAGCAGGTTGACGTTGTGACTTTCGCCGAACAGCACGTCGTACTCGATCGTGCCGTTGAACGTCCAGATGAAGTTGTCGGTGTCGGCGTTCGAGACAGAGTTGACGCTTCGCCCCAGGAAGCCGGTCTGGTAGCGCTGCTGAATGTCGCGCTCCTGGGTCCGCTCCCAGTCCACGCCCAGGCGGCCCTGCAGCGTCAGGTGGTCGGTGAGGTCGAACGCCCCATTGATGTTTCCGAAGACCTCGCCGGTGTTGATCTCGTCCCACCGGTTGTCTTGGATCAACCGGACGGGGTTGTCCCGGTCGCTGAACGACCCGGCGCCCGTGGGGCCGGCAAACGCCCCGTCGGCCGTGCGGACCGGGATGATGGGGCGGAGGCGAAGCGACAGCACGAACGGATTTCCACCGGCGCCTTCCGGCAGGGGCACGCCCTTCTCTTTCGACAGCGTAAGGTTCTCGCCGACCCGCAGCCGCCCGTCGAAGAAGTTGAAGTTGGAATTGATCTGGGCATTGACCCGCTGAAACTCGTTCTGTTTGACAATGCCCTCGTTGTCGTGGAAGCGGAGCCCGAAGTACGCACTTCCTCGTTCGCTCCCCACGCGGGCCGAGAGGTCGTGACTCTGAATGATCCCTGTACTGCTGATCTCTTCGGTCCAATCGGTGCCGGGCACCGCGGCCGGCGTGTTGTTGCCGATGTTGTCCGCAATCGTAATGTCGTTGAGCACCGCCGTGCCGTCGTCCCTCCGTTCGAAGTCGTAACTATACAAATTCGGGTCAATCGAATTCGGGTCGCGTCCGTCGTTGATGGCCGCCCGGAAAATGGCGAGCGCCCGTTCCCGCGTGTTTAGCGGCTCGTAGGTGCGCCCGTCCGGCCAGCTCGAAAACGTCACGTCCGATCCGTAGCTGAATTCAAGCGTGTTGCCCCCGCCGGCCCCCGACTTCGTCTCGATGACGATGACGCCGTTCGAGGCGCGCGAGCCGTAAATGGACGCGGCCGCCGCATCCTTGAGCACCTGCATGGACTTAATGGAGCCGGGGGAGAGGATCTGCTCCACATTGTTTTTGGTGGGCACCCCGTCGATCACAAAGAGCGGCGAGTTGTTGCCGAGTGTGCTCGCGCCTCGGATTAGCAGTTCGGCATCGCCGAAGGGGGAGCCGGTCGTCTGGACGTTGACCCCCGCAACCTGCCCCTGCAACGACTTGATGGGGTTGGTCGACGGATCGTCTTCCAGGCCCTCTACATCGACACTGGAGACCGATCCAGTGAGCGTGCGCCGCTCCTGCGACTGATACCCGGTTACGATCACCTCGTCCTGCGTGAAGGTGCTGGACTGAAGTGTCACGTCGATCGTCGTACGCTCTTGGATCGGGACCCGCTGAGTCTGAAACCCAACGAACGAAAACATGAGCGTGTCGGTGGGGGACGGCACTCGCAGCTCGTACTGGCCGGTGCCGTCGGTCGTCGTCCCGATCATGGTGCCGGGAACGCTAATGTTGACCCCCGGAAGGCTCTCCCCGTTTGTCGCATCCGTCACGGTTCCCCGCACCGTGTGCTCTCGCTCCTGAGCCTGTACGGCGGAAGCGACGGGTCCTCCGAGAAGTCCCGCAAAGAGAAGTGCTGCAAACGCAGTGTGTAGCGTTGATAGGCGCATATCACGATGGGAGTCACGATGGGAGTAAATGAAAACGTTTCCATATTGCTAGATCAGCGGGGGTGTAAAGCCCACAACCACGGTCCATTCTCCAAATGAGGCGAAAAACAGCCGTTTCTTTTCCATCTCTTTTGTCGAGGCCGGGCACTCTCGATCCTCCTTGGACTCGCAAGCGCTTCCAGTTGGCATATTTTGGAAACGATTGCATAGATATACGTAACCTGCGCCGATGATTGACGCAAATCTACCCAATTTCTTTACTCTTAGTTAACAAAAGGGCGTCAATGGATGATGGCGGTCCGATCCAAACGCTCATTCTCGAGATCTTCTTGAAAACCTTTCCACAGCGTTGGGGGTCCGTGTCGGACTCCCTCAACGGTTCCCTCCGCCTCCCGAACCTCCCTCTCCCCGTATCGGTTTGTGCTCCTCCCGGAGTCATACGCCCCTCCCCAAGCGTCCCCCTCTCGTGATCCCCGACGAGCTCTTCGACAAGATTCGCCGCCTGGAGGTACGCACCCGCGGCGTGGTCGAAAATGTCTTCGGCGGTGAATACCATTCCGCATTCAAGGGACGGGGCATCGAGTTTGCCGAGGTACGCCCCTACCAGGTGGGCGACGACATCCGCAACATCGACTGGAACGTCTCTGCGCGGATGGACGAGACCTACGTGAAGGTCTACGAGGAGGAACGGGAGCAAACCGTCATGCTTTGCGTGGACGTGTCCGGCTCGGAAAACTTTGGATCACAGGAGAAGCAGAAGCGAGAGATTGCGGCCGAAATCTGCGCCGTCATGGCCTTCAGCGCAATCCAAAACAACGACCAGGTGGGCCTGCTGCTTTTTTCGGACGAGGTGGAAACATTCATACGTCCCCGGAAGGGACGACGACACGTTCTGCGCTGCATTCGCGAGCTCTACGCCGCCGAACCACAATCCACCGGCACCGACATCCAGGGCGCGCTCCGCCACGTGCTCCGCATCCTCCGGCGGCGGTCAATCCTTGTACTGGTAAGCGACTTTTTTGACGACGATTACGATTCGATGCTGCGCGCCGCGGCCCAGCGGCACGACACCGTGGGCGTGGAGCTTCAGGACCCCCGTGAAGAGGAACTGCCCCCCGTGGGGCTGGTTGACCTGACCGATGCCGAAACGGGCGAGACCGTAACGATCGACACCCACGACCCGGCGGCCCGCCACGCCTTTGCCGAACGAGCCCGTGCCCGACGCGAACATACGGCGTCGCTCCTGCAGCGCACCGGCGTGGGCCACGTGCCCGTCCGCACAGACGAGGATGCCCTAGACCCCCTCATTGCGTTCTTCCGCGAGCGGTCGCGGCGGGGACGATAACTTCGGGATTGCTCCTGACTGGGCGCTGGGAATTCGAGAGGACTGTCCGACGGAAGTCCCCGAAAGGGTGCGTGGGATGGGCAAGAGGCGTGTCAACGGCGGGGTGTTTGTCTTAGAATTAGCTGCAAGTGGCATGTGGTCGAGCAAGTACGGTTTTGCGGAGGAGACAATGACGCAGGTCCTCCGTCTCGTACCGTTGGGCCTCGCGCTTGTGCTCGTCCACACGGCCCTCCCCATCCAAGCACAACCGTCCCTCCAACTGCAAACCCGGGTGTCGACGGACAGTGTGGTCATCGGGGAGCGATTTACGGTGTCACTGGTCGCCACCCACGGAGAGGGCACAACGGTTGCCTTCCCAACGCCGGACGCCGGACCGGTCGTGTTTGGAAACGTAGACGTGCTCGACCGCAGTGGCATACACACCCGCCGCCTGGACAATAATCGAGTTGCGGATAGCGTAGCCTACACGGCGACCACCTTTTCGCTCGACTCGGTGCGTGTGCCCGCCGTGCCCATTCAGGTGGTGTCCGGGAGCGACACGAGCATAACGAGTGCTCCCGCCCGCCGTCTGACGGTGGTGTCGGTCGTGGGCCCCGACGCGAAGGGCCTCCACGGCGTGGCACCGCCCGCTCCGTTTCCGCGTCCGCTGTGGACCTGGCTGCTGCTCGGACTAGTCGTCCTCGGCCTCGTGGCCGGGCTGGCGTACCTCTGGTGGCGCCGGCGGCAGTCGTCCGAGACCGCCCCGGCCCAGCGGCCCCTGCAGGAGGATAAGACGCCCTACGAAGCGGCCACGACCTGGATTCGGCAGCTAGAGTCCTACGACCTCTCCGATCCGGCCGCCGTGAAACCATTCTACGTGGAGCTGTCCAACGCACTTCGGGTATACTTGGCCCGCGAGTTGGAAGTGGCCGCCCTGGAACGGACGACGCGAGAGGTGGTCGACGTACTTGAGGCCCGTCCGGACGTGCCGACGGAGGCAGGCGCTCGAATTCGTGCCGTCCTGGAGCTGGCCGACCTCGTAAAATTTGCGGATGCCCACCCCAACGCCTCCGACCACGAAAAGGCGCTCCGCGAGGCACGTGCTGCCCTCGACACCATCGAAGCAACCCGTCCTCAGCATTCTCCGTCCACGGAAAACGGATCCCCGTCGTCCGGTCCGGCCCCGCCGGAAGCGGTGGACGACGTCGCGTCTGCGGGATAGGTGCGGCCCCCGCGTACCGAGGGAACGAGAAGGAATAAAAAACAGCGCCGTACCTCACATATTACGCATCATGGGGCGCGAAAACGGGTCTGTTGTTTTGCTCTCACCTTCCACTTATCCCAGCCAACATTCGCATGTCCGCGTTTAGCAATACCCTCATCGACCGCCTCGCTGCGGCCGAGCACGTGGCCGTCCTCACCGGAGCCGGCATCAGTGCCGAAAGCGGGATTCCCACGTTTCGCGATCCGGACGGCCTCTGGGAGAAATTTGATCCGCAGGAACTGGCCAACGTGGAGGCCTTTCTCGACAATCCAGAGCTCGTACAGGGATGGTACCAGCACCGGCGCCAGTTGGTCGAAGAGGCCGAGCCGAACGCCGGTCACCGCGCCCTCGCCGATCTGGAAGCACACGTCGAGGAAATCAGCATCATCACCCAAAACGTGGACGACCTCCACAACCGGGCGGGCAGCCGCACCGTGATTGAGCTCCACGGCAACATCACGCACAACTACTGCATGGACTGCGAGCGCCCCGCGGAGGCCGAGACGGTGGACGCCGCCATCCAAAACGGCACGCCCGCCCGCTGCCCCGAATGCGACGGCCTCATCCGACCGGATGTCGTGTGGTTTGGCGAAATGTTGCCCCCAAACGCCATTGAGCAGGCCGACGCGGCCACGACCCAGGCCGACGTCTTTCTAAGCGTGGGAACAAGCGCGGTCGTCTATCCGGCGGCGCAGTTTCCGATGGAGGCGCGGGCCAACGGAGCGTACGTGGCCGAAATCAACCCGGACACGACGGGCATCACCGACGAGATCAATGAATCCATCCGCGGCCCGGCCGGCGATATTCTGCCCGCCCTGCGCGACGCCGTCGCCGAACGCAAGGGGCAGTAGCGGAGTTTGGGGGATTCAAGGCCAAACTCCGTCGCACTCGATTGCCAGCATGAAAGCGGGACACCTGAACGCGTGATCGAGGGGAGCTGCCCCTCTTCGTTTCACTCACCCTGACGCACGAAAAAAGCCCGGCGTTTTCCTGATGATGTACGCTGCGGCATCCACTGGCACCGCCATTGAGTGTGAGTACAACCGATCGTCCCCCTCACACATCCACATACGCTCCCGCCGGTAAAAGCAGCACCCGGCGGCCTTATTCTCCTCGCTCGACCCTACGCTTCCCGTGACCTTCGCCAATCCCCACGCCCTGTGGCTTCTACTTTTGGTCCCCCTGGTGGGCCTATGGACGTGGTGGCGCCGCCGAACGGAAAGAGGCCTCCGCTATAGCGATACAGAACTGACCGCCGGTATACCGGCGTCGTGGCGCATACGGTTGCAGGGCCTTCCGGCCGTCCTCCGAATGGGAGCCCTCGCGCTTGGCGTGGTCGCCCTGGCCCGGCCCCAGGTGCACGACGTGATTCGCACCACCACCGCGGAGGGCATCGACATCATGCTCGCTCTCGACACCTCCTCATCGATGCGGGCCGAGGACTTTCAACCCAACCGCTTCGAGGCCGCACGCGACGTGGCGGGCTCGTTCGTCGAGGGACGAACCTCCGACCGCGTGGGACTCATCGTCTTCGCGGCCGAGGCATACACGCAGGTCCCCCTTACCCTCGACTATTCCTTCCTCCAGCGCATGCTGGAACGGGTAAGCATCGGGGTGGTGGAGGACGGAACGGCCGTGGGCACGGCCCTCGCGACGGCCGTCAACCGCCTCCGCGAAACGGAGGCCGAGAGCAAGGTGGTGGTCCTCCTCACGGATGGCCGCAACAACCGGGGAGAAATTGATCCAGCGACCGCGGCCGAGATTGCAAGCACCATCGGCGTGCGCGTGTACGCAATCGGCGTGGGTGCGGCGGAGTCATCTGGCGCCGTGCCGCGCGGCCACCGGGAGCAGCAGCAACCGGGCGATGGGGGAGTAGACGAAGAGATGCTGCGCACCGTGGCCTCCACCACGAATGGGCGCTACTTTTCCGCCTCCAGCAAGGAGGCACTGAAGCGCATCTACGCCGAGATTGACGAGCTAGAGACCGCAGAGATCGACGAGCGGGTCTACACCGATCGGGAGGAATGGTTTGCCTGGGCGCTCGGCCCCGCCCTCGCCCTCGTGCTGCTAGAGATTAGCCTCTCGACGACGGCCTTCCGCCGCTTCCCCTAAACATTGGCGAGTTGCGATTTTCGAATTGCGAATTGAGGAGGCTCTTCCCGCTATTGATTCGTGATTCGACAGTCGAAACTTGAACATCGAAAATGGACCTCTTGTATCCGCACTTTGCGTGGGCCCTGCTGGCCGTGCCCGGCGTGGCGTATTTGTTCTGGCGTGCCGCGCGGGCCCAGACGACGGCCCTCCACCGGTTTGGCAATGCCGCTCTCGTGCGGCAGCTGGCTCCGTCTGCTCCTCGATGGCGCCGTTGGCTGAAGGCCACGCTCGTGGTGCTGGCCGTGGCCGGCCTTGCGCTCAGCCTGATGGGGCCACGCTTTGGCACGCAGTTGCGAACCGTGGAGCGCCGGGGGGTAGACCTCGTGGTGGCCCTCGATGTGTCGACGTCGATGCAAGCCCAGGATGTGGCGCCGAGCCGCCTCAAGCGTGCCAAGGAAGAAATCCGCGATCTCGTCGGGCAGCTGCGCGGCGATCGCGTCGGGCTGGTCCTCTTTGCAGGCTCCGGCTTCGTTCAATGCCCCCTTACCACCGACTACAACGCTCTCCGGCTCTTTCTCGATGTCGCCGGCCCCGACCAACTTCCGGTGCCCGGCACCAACTTCGAAGCCGCCTACGACGCCGCAACCGATGCCTTCGCCGCCCCTCGTCCGTCGTCGGACTCCACCCGCCCCGACCCGCAGCGCGCTCAGGTACTTCTCGTCCTGTCGGATGGCGAAAATCACGTCGGCAACCTTGAGTCTCTTAAGGAGCGTGCCCAGGCGGACGACATCACCCTCTTTGCCGCTGGCCTCGGGACCGACGACGGCGCCCGTATTCCAGTATACAAGAACGGACGACAGGTGGACGTAAAACGGGATGAGAACGGCAATATCGTCCGCTCTCGGCTCGACGAGGCGGCGCTCACGACCCTTTCTGAGAATGGCGCCTATTTCCGAATTGGGAGCACGTCCAGTGCCCTTTCGGACCTGCCTACCGCCCTGCGCCAACTGCAAACGTCAACCGTGACGGAAGAGCAATTTGCGGACTATGCGCAAATGTACCAGTGGCCCCTTGCCGTGGCTCTGCTCCTCCTTCTCGTAGAGGCGTTCATTCCGATCCGGTCACGACGGGGGTGAGGTGCCGACGAATACGAACGGATGCACGGCGTGGCCTGTATATCCTGATCTGCTTGTGATTCTCCCCATCAAGCCCGGAGTCGATACTCGCGCGATCGGCCCGGCCAGAAGAGGTGCGGCTACAACAGGCATTGTCCCCTGGCAATGAACCAAAGGGGGATTTTGCGCTCTACCAGGCGCCGCTGGGGAGAAGATTCCCACTCTGAACTCCATGTCCCTGGTACGAGCCCTGTGAACCTCGGGGAGCATGATTGCGACCGTTGATCCCGAGTGCTCCGTCATCGATGCAGTATCAGGGGGGGGGGCGATGCGAACCTCCCTTTTCCCAAAAATGAGCGCGGGATGGAAGGGAGCGGATGCTGCTGACTGCTTTATCCCCGAAGCGGATGAACTGGAATCGAACACCGGAGGTAATCGTTAGAAAACCAGTGGTCAGTCAAGCTGAGGATGCTGGTGCTGAATCGATCCGCAACGAGACCCACGGTCCTATTTTGCTGAGTCGCCTGTCCCTATGACCGCCCGTTTTGCCCTCCTTTTTCTCCTGTTTGGCCTGTTTGGCGATGCCGGGGCCGAGCATGGTCGTGCCGGCAATGCGCTGTACGAACAGGAACAGTACGCCGAAGCGGCCGCAGCGTACCGCGAGGGGCTCGCCGCAATCGACGATACGACAGGCAGCGTTTACGCAACCCTGCAGAACAACCTCGGGGCAGCACTGCACCGACAGAAGCAATATGCCGCTGCCCGCTCAGCTTTCCAGCGGGCTGTGCAGGCGGCTCCGACCGAGGAGGCGCGCGTCCGGGCCTTCTTCAATGCCGGAACTGCTGCTGCAGGCACGGGACGCCTGCAGACGGCCCTCGACGACTATCGGCAAGCCCTTCTGCTCGACCCCACCCACAAGCAGGCTCGGTACAACTACGAGTATATCAAGCGACAACGAGCCAACCAACAGTCCGGACAACGATCGCCCGACGTGGAACCGTCTGCGTACGCCCGTCGCTTGAAGAAGAAAGCAGAAGCAATGGTTGGTCGCGAGCAGTACGCGGACGCCGCTGAGCTCATGAGCGAGGGCTTGCAGAAAGACTCCACCGTAGCCGCGTACCGCGACTTCATTGGACGCCTTGACGACATCGCCCAAATTGCCCAGTCTCCATAATGCGTGTGTGCTGGATTGGACTTGTCGTAGGAGGACTACTTGCGGGGGGCCCCTCCCTCGTTGCAGCCCAGTCGTCTGCCGACGCCTACTTTCACGAGGCGGCCCAGTCGTACGTGGCTGGAGATCGTGCAGCCGCCCGGCGGGCGGTAGAGCAGGGCCTGGCGATGGCCCCCTCGGACCCGCGCCTACAGGCCCTCCTCCAAAAGTTGCGACAGAGCGGACGCTCGCAAAGCCGCCAGGACAGTTCGTCGGCCAACGGGTCCAACCGCTCCCAGCGAAATGAAGAGGCATCCTCTAACGGGTCTTCCGAACGTAGTGAAAACCCGTCTCAGTCCGAGCAGAGCCCGACCCAACAGCCCGGCCCGCGTTCGGATTCCCAATCGGCCGCTGGCGGGACACAATCGTCGTCCCAGACGTCTTCCGACGGACAGCAGCAGAGCGGATCTCAGCGCCGACCGGGCGAGGGACAGCCCGTGGACACTCTTAGTCGGGCCCAAGCGGAACGGCTCTTGCAGGCCCTGGAGGGGCAGGAGCGCCAGCTGTTGCGACGCATCCAGGTCCGCTCCCCCACGCCCCGACGAGTGGAGAAGGACTGGTAGCCTGGCGTGTGGTGCCTTCGCACACCGCTAGGTTAGCCAATCGCCCACATTGAAACATTCCTTCGTACTTCAAGAGGACACGCCGGGGAACCATGGTTCTTTCCCGTCCGTCGGTCTGCTTCGAACCCCAATCCCCGGCGCGGGCAGCCCCGCCAGCTTCAACTGAACGTCCTCGCCCGACCTACGGCACGATTATGCACTCACTCCGCCTTCTTGCCCTCCTGACCGGGATGGGTCTCCTGCTCGTGGGGGGCGTCCGTGCCCAATCGGGAGATGAGGTCGAAGTGACCGCCTCGGCCCAGCCGTCGGAGGTGGGCACAGCCGGTACGGTTGTCTTCAAAATACAAGTGAAGGGAGCGCCCCTTTCGGCCATCGAGACCTCGTCTCCCCCGTCCACGACGAACCTCGTCCTCCAAAATCCGACGCCCCAGACAGATCCAGAACTTTCGTTCGACAGTGGACGCCTCACCCGCCACGTCGCGATCAAATGGACGTATGAGCCGCTGCAGGTGGGCATCGGGCGCATCCGACCAACGACCATCCGAATTCGCGGCACCAAATACACCACCGACGAGATCCGCGTCCGCATCGTGCCGCAGTCGCAGCGCCCCTCGCGTGCTCCTTCCGCTTCTGCCCCCCCTGCGGCCTCTTCCCAGCGCCCCTCCTCGCAATCTAATGCCCTCGGGCCGCGGGCACTTTTCATTCGGGCCACGGCGTCCGCCGACACGGCCTACCAGAACGAGCAGGTCACCGCCGAGTATCGTCTTTTCTTTCGTCCCGGAGTACGCCTGCGCCAAAGCCGAATGGCAGACGCCTGGGACGCCCCGGGCTTCTGGCGAGAAGAGTTGGACGTTGCCTCTCGTCCCACCCCCCGTACAACGGATCTATACGACCAGACCTACAAGGCCATTACGCTGAAGCGCGTGGCCCTCTTTCCGACCCAAAGTGGCTCCCTAACCATTGACCCGCTCCGCATCGAGACAGAAGCGCGCCCCCGCCCACAAATGGGGCGACGCGAAACGGTGCCCCGAAGCCGCTACGAACCCGTGACGCTTTCGTCGGAAGAACTTACGGTTCATGTGGAGTCGCTGCCCCCGGATTCGCCCCCGTCGTTTGATGGTGCCGTCGGGCGCTTTTCCCTAGACACCCAGATCAGCAACGACAGCGTAGAGGTGGGCGAGGCCGTTGACCTGACGGTTCGTCTCCAGGGATCCGGCAACCTCGCTACGATCGCGCCTCCACTCGTCGAGCCTCCTTCAGACTTTGAGACATATGAGCCGTCCGTCCAGACGGAGTTGGACCGGAGCGGCGGCGAAGTGCAAGGGACGAAAACATTCAGCTATACGCTCGTCCCCCGTTCGAACGGGGGATACACCTTACCGCCCGTGACCTTCACGTATTTTGACCCCGAGGCCGAGCAGTATAGAACGCTTCAGTCCGCCCCCATCACCCTCCACGCCACAGGCGACGTGCCGCCTCAGGCCGTGGGCCGAACGGGAGAAGGGCTCCCAATCGGAGACATTGCCGGCCCCATTGAGAACGCGCAATGGGTACGTGCTCACCAGGCCCCTCTCTACGCGCAACCGTGGGCCTATGCGGCCGTCTTCGTCCCCATTCTACTCGCCGCGGGCGGCGCTGTCTATCGACGGTACACCGCTGGCCCCACTGCCCCCAACGCTCCGCCCCCCGACGCACTAGACACTGCTCAGCGCCATCTCCAAGACGCCCACACCCATCTCAGAGGGGGTGACGCCGATGCCTTCTACGGCACCGTGGAGCACGCCGTCCTGTCGGTACTGGACGCGCACCTTGACCTTCCCCAGCCGCCCGCCGGCTTAACGCAGCAAGCGCTCGACCAGCACCTCGTCCACCACGACGTGCCCCCCTCCGATCGAAAGGCCGTCCAGGAGCTTCTCGATACGTGCAATGAGGCGCAGTTCTCCCCGACTGATCCCTCTTACGACGCCATGGAGGCGACTCTCGACCACGCCCAGCGCCTTCTCCTTCGCCTCGACGACTCCCTCCCAACTGTGAAGAGCCGTTGAGACTCTCACATGAGAATCAGGCGGTTGCATTCACCTTTCGTGGTTCTCATATTGCAGCAGCGTAACGTTCTCGTCGGACCGAACCGTCTTGACTGCGATGATGTCGCTGCGGCGGCGTCCGTCGATTGGGGCGCAGGCCCTGGGCACACTGCCCTGCGGTCGAACCGGATCTACACTGTCGTCCCTCGAGGAAGATCACGGAACATATTCCCTTCACCTGTCGCCGTTTTGTCATCGTCGCTGGCCCTCGTTTCGTCTTGAGAGCCATCCCCACCCAATTGTCATCCGATCCTCGTAGCGTTCGCGCTCGTCTCGGTCCGTGCTGATCCCGTCTACGTCTGTGGCCGGGATCGACCCACCACTCGCATCGACACCGTTTGACTATCCAACACCATGAGCGACAAGCCGAAGAACGTTTTTCGCATCGACATCGAGCCGACCGAGGAGAATCCCGATCGGCATCCCACGCACGGCTGGCAGGTGCGCATCAAGCGCCAGAAAGAACAGCACACAAAGTATTTCTCCGACAAGCGCTTCGGCGGCCGAGAAGGGGCGCTGGAGAAGGCGGTCGAGTACCGCGATGACTTGCTGGAGGAGCTGCCGGATCCGATGGATCCGGTCAAACGATCGGCAGAGGCGCGCTCAAAGACGGGCGTCATCGGCCTCAACTTCTGCTGGAAGGACGACGGCAGCGGTACCCCAAAACCCTACGTCCAACTCAGCTGGCTAGAGGACGACGATACGCGTCGCAGCGCGGCCTTTTCGGTGCGGAAGTGGAATCTGCGCCGCGCCGTCTGGAAGGCCTGCGTCCGCCTGCACAAGGCCCGCGCCGAGCAAGACGGGGAGGCCGAGGAGGTGAACGACATGTTTCAGACGGCCTTCCCCAACATTCGGGAGCAGTACGAAAAGGGCCCGGACGGCAACGGCCTGCCGGACGAGGAAGCGGAGGTAACTGAACCGGAGGAGATGGCGGAGGCGTAGCGCCAACGGGCGATGGGCGCGTGTAAAAACGGGCGACGGAGCGGTTCCCCCCGCCGTTTACAGGTGAGCGCCGTCGACGTTACTGGGGCGTTCCCTCGAGAAGACGCGCCAGAAAGGCCACGTCACTCCACGTTCGGTTTGCTCGCCCGAGCCGGACGACAACCATCTGCCGCGAGGGAATGACGTAGAGCCGCTGATTGTATCGTCCGGCGGCCATGAACAGCTCCGCGGGTGCGCCGTCGTAGATCAGGTGATCCTGTCCGCGAGGCAGAAGAATACGCTCGGGCACGTGCGGCCAAAACGACAGCGAGTCTGCTGTGCTGAGGTCGACGTTCAGCCACACGCCCAGTCCGAATGCGGGGCTCGCGGGCGTCGGTTCGGTCAGCCGATCCACGTTTTCAATGACCTGCTCTCCGTGCCATCGGCCGTCGTTGAGAAGGAGTCGACCAATCCGCCCCAGCTCCCTCGGCGTAAGGTGAGCGCCATCGAATAGGCGAGGGGGTAATGCCGTCCTTCTGCTCGACGCTCTCTCGGTTTCCGTCACGGCCCTCCACCGTCCACCGGGAATGCCGAGGGGCTGAAAAAGCCGGTCTTTCATCTGCTTGATGCGCTCCGAGCGCTCCATCACCGCCCCGAGAACCTGAACGGCCGTGGGACCAAATCGAAACGACTCTCCAGGAGCATGAACCAGCGGTGCTTCGAGGGCCTCGTCGAACATTGGCACGTCTCCGTGCCCAACGCCCGTTGCCTTTAGCCCACTCGTAAAGTGGAGGAGTTCGGACCACGTAATGGTGGCCTTTTCTTGAGTCGTGCTCCACGCCGGGAGGTCGGCCGAAACCGGCCTGTTCAAATCAAACTCTTCGTCGCTGTTCGCCAGCAGAGTTAACACAGGGAAGAGCATGCTGATCTCGGTTAGGATGTGCTGCTGCCCCCGGGAATCGCCGTTCGGATAGTCTTCGCGAACGAGCGTGCCGTCGATCCAAACTAGCAACGCATCCCCGTCCTTTTCTGCCGAGTACGCCGTGGCCCGATCCAAACGCTCCTGCTGACTCACAACCTGGCCGCCGCTACATCCCGCACTGAAAATAGTAAGGACGAGAAACAGAGCCGAAAAGGAAAGTCCCAGATGTGCTCGCATGACCGAGGCAAGGTCTCATAATACTATCTTGGTAGTATTAAAGCGACAATTGCTACCAAAATCAAGATTTCAATGCAGGCACAAATGGGCACCACCTCCGATCAGAGGTGGAAAACGACGCCGAGGGTGCCGCCGAAGACGCACAGAAAACACTCGACTTCTACCGCGAGCACAACGTGGACTCCCGGTGGTCGCGCAAAGCCGAAGAGATTCTAGAAAAGACCCAGACGCCCGACGCGTCCTGAATCGAACGCCCTACGCTCCACGCCCCTGCGTGCTCTCTCCCATTCTCCCACGCTCCCATTCGCCCTTCCCCTCACGGTCCCGGCACGACGGAGGAAACTGGCACGGTGCCTCCGTCGCCCCCGAACGACAGCTTACGAGTGGCTGCCCGCCTTCTGCTTTTTCGCCTTCACGCGCTTCTCCGGATCGCGGTGGCGCTTGCGCAGACGATAGGCCTCCGGCGTGATCTCCACGAGCTCATCCTCCCGAATGAACTCCAGGCACTCCTCCAGCGACATGTCGCGCGGGGTCGGCACGTGCTCCAGCTCGTCTCCGGCGGCAGCGCGCATGTTGGTGAGCTTCTTCTCCCGCGTCACGTTGAGGTCGAGGTCTTGGGGCTTGTTGTTCTCGCCCACGATCATGCCCTTGTACACCCGGTCGCCGGGCGCGACGAAGAACTCGCCGCGGTCCTGGAGGTTGAGCAGCGCGTAGGCCGTCGTTTCGCCCTGACGATCGGCCACGAGGGCACCGGTCGTGCGGTGCGGAATCTCGCCGGCCCACGGCCGAAATTCCTCAAAGCGGTGCGTGAGGAGGCCCGTCCCCTTCGTGTCGGCCAAAAACTTGGACCGGTACCCGATGAGGCCCCGGCTCGGCACGTCAAACTTGAGGCGGACGCGCCCGCTGTCGTTTTTCTGCATGTGCTGCATCTGTCCCTTCCGCTCGCCGAGGCGCTCCATCACTACGCCCATGTGCTCCTCCGGAATGTCGATCTCGGCAATCTCGTAGGGCTCGTGCGTCTCGCCGTCGACCTCCTTGGTGATGACCTGCGGCATGCCGACGCAGAACTCGTAGCCCTCGCGCCGCATCTGCTCGATGAGGATGGCCATCTGCAGCTCGCCGCGGCCGTAGACATTGAGCGCGTTGGCGGTGTCGGTCTCCTCCACACGGATGGCGAGGTTGTTGCGCGCCTCGTCGAAGAGGCGGTCGCGCAGCTGGCGGGAGGTAACGAACTCGCCCTCCTGCCCGCTGAACGGCCCGTCGTTGATGCGGAACTCCATCGACATCGTCGGCTCGTCGATGTCAATCGGCTCCAGGGGCTCCGGATGTTCGGGGTGGGAGAGACTTTCGCCCAGGCCGATGCCTTCGACGCCCGCGATGGCGACAATCTCGCCCGGCCCGGCCTCCTCCGTTTCCACGCGCTGCAAGTCCTGGTAGGTAAACAGCTCGCTGATTTTGGCCTGCTCGGTGGTGCCATCGCGATGGCAGAGCGTCACCTTCTGTCGGTTCTTGAGGGTGCCCTGCTCCACGCGCCCCACGGCGATGGGGCCGAGGTAGTCGTCGCGCTGCACGCTGGTCACAAGCGTCTGGAGCGTGCCGTCGGGGTCGCCGGACGGCGCCGGAATCTCGTCGAGAATCGTGTCGAGGAGGGGCCGGAGGTTCGACCATTCCTCTTCGGCGAGATCGCGCTTGCACTGCCCCTCGGTGGCCACGGTGTAGAGCACCGGGAAGTCGATCTGGTCCATGTCGGCCCCGAGATCGATAAAGAGGTCGTAGATGGCATCGAGCGACTCCTCGGGGCGCGCATCGTCGCGGTCGATTTTGTTGAGGACCACGATGGCCGGGAGGCCCAGGTTGAGCGCCTTCTGCACCACGAAGCGCGTCTGCGGGAGCGGCCCCTCGGCCGCATCGACCAGCAGCATGATGCCGTCCACCATCCGGAGCGTGCGCTCTACCTCGCCCCCAAAGTCGGCGTGGCCGGGCGTATCGACAATGTTGATCTTTTTGCCCTCGTAGCGGATGGCCGTGTTGTTGGCCATGATGGTGATGCCCTTTTCCCGCTCCAGGTCCATCGTGTCCATCATCCGCTCCTGCACCGTCTCGTTGTCGCGGAAGATGCCGCTCTGCCACAGCATCGCGTCCACGAGCGTGGTTTTGCCGTGGTCCACGTGGGCCACAATGGCGATGTCGCGAAGGTCGGACTGCTTCATACTACGAGTAGGCTTTGGAAATGGACTGTGGGACCGAGGCGTGGCGCCTGCATTTCAATATCAACGGTCGGGGAGGGGGAAGTTTCCGGCGAGCGACAGGGTGCCGGGGGAAGAATGGAGGAATCGAGACCGGATCGGCCGGAAAGAGCGCCGACAAAAGGCCGAACAACATGCAGAATTTCTCTCTCGACGGCGATGGGAATCCGCTGCGCAACGAGAATTGGAACCAGACCGGCGCGATCATGAACACGAACGTGTCGCCCTGTCTGCAAGTCCCGCCGCATCATGAAGACAATCAGCACCCAGCTCTCCTACTTTTTGGAGGACCGCGCCGTCCAGCGCAATCTGTGGTTGCTGGTGCGCTACGTGCTCCTCCTGATCGCGGTCATCTTCGTGTTCACGGTGGGTTTTCACTTCATCATGCTGTACGTGGAGGGGGAGCAGCACTCGTGGATCACTGGACTGTACTGGACCCTCACGGTGATGAGCACGCTCGGCTTCGGGGACATCACGTTTCAGTCCGACATTGGCCGGCTCTTCAGCGTCGTCGTACTGATGACGGGGATCGTGATGCTGCTGATTGTGCTGCCGTTCGCGTTCATTCGCTTCTTCTACGCCCCGTGGCTGGAGGCCCAGATTCGCAATCGTGCCCCTCGTGCCCTCCCGGCCGACACTCGTGACCACGTCATTCTTTGCCACCATGATCCCATTGCCAAGGGGGTGATCGACCGGCTGGAGCGGGACGACATTCCGTACGTGGTGCTGGAGCCCGATCCGCGAGCGGCCGGGGACCTGCTCTACGACGGCGTGACGGTGATGGCAGGAAATACCGACAGCCGCGACACCTACGACGCCGCGCGTGCATCCCAGGCGCGATTCGTTCTCGCCAACCAAGGCGACGTCGACAACACCAACGTCACGCTCACGGTACGCGAGGCAGCCCCCGACGTGCCCATCGCTGCCATCGTCAACGACGACGATTCACAGGACATCTTGGAGCTGAGCGGGGCTACGCACACTCTCCCCATCAAGCGGTGGCTGGGCGAGCAGCTGGCCAGTCGTATTAATGCCCAGCACGCCGAACTCCATCCCATCGGCCAGTACCGTGACCTCCGGTTTGCCGAGCTGCCCGTTCATAACACCCCGCTGCAAGGAAAATCCATCCGTGAGGCTGGGCTGCGGGACAAGTTTGGGGTGACCGTGGGCGGAGTGTGGGAGCGCGGCACCTTCCGTGCGGCACAGCCGGACTACACACTGGGCCCGTCGAGCGTGCCGGTCGTAGTGGGCACGACCGACCAGCTCCAGCGACTGAACGAGCGGATCTCGCCGTACGACGTGAATCCGAATCCTGTGCTCGTGATCGGTGGTGGAACCGTGGGTCGGGCGGCCGTTCGCACGCTGAGCCAACGGGACGTGCCGGTGCACCTCGTGGAGCGCAATCCGGAGCGATGCCAGGCCCTGCGCCCGCACTGCGAGGCCGTCTTCCAGGGGGATGCGTCCGAATACACGCTGCTGCGCAAGGCGGGAATCGACGATGCCCCATCGGTTCTCCTCACGACCAACGACGACGCCGTCAACATCTACCTCGCCTCGTACTGCCGCCGCCTCAATCCCGAACTCCGTGTGGTAAGTCGCATCACGCACGAGCGCAACCTGGAGGCCATCCACCGCGCCGGAGCCGACTTCGTGCTCAGCTACGCCACCCTGGGGGTCGAGGCCGTCTACTCAGCCCTCAAGGGCAAGCGGCTCGTGGTGCTGGGCGAGGGCGTCGATCTTCTTACGCGCGACGTCCCCTCTTCGCTTCGGGGACGCACGCTGGCGGAGAGCGAGATCGGCGCACGCACCGGCCTCAACGTCGTCGCTATCGAACACAACGGCACCTTCACGACGGACCTAACGGCCGATTCGACGCTCCCCCCGAACGGACGCCTCATCATGATCGGCACTGATGCCCAGGCGTCAACGTTTGTCGAACAGTTCGAGCAAGAGTAAGGAAGAAAGCACTTGACATCGCGGGGCGACCTCCGGTCAGGCGCTCCACACTTTCATAACCGAAGCCTGCCACAGGACTCGGTATAGCGCTATATCCCCAGCCTCTGCCTCATGCTGGGCCGCCCCCCTGCTTGTGAAAAGAGGGGCAGATTCAAAATCCACGGTATCGCGTCCGTCCAACTCAGAACTTCGAAAAGTCGAGGATGCGGAAGATGTTGAAACCGAGCCGGAATTGCCCTTCGTAGATGTTGCCGGGGGCCAAGTCCCCCCCCGACAGGTATTGATCCGTGGACAGGCCAGCGTTGTTGCTGGCCACAACCTGAAAGACGTGCCCTTCGGTCGTGACCTCGATCCCAGCACTCCAGGTGGCGTAGCGCGTGGCGCCGGTGACGGTGCGATCAGAACGCGAAAGGATGGGAATCCACTCGGCCACGAGGGCCACCTTTTCCTGAAGTTTCAACCGCGCTCCGAGCCCGAGAGTAACGAGGGGAGCCTCCCCGCTCACGTGCTCGTCTGGGTTCAGGGTTAGCCCCGGCACGACGGCCAGCCCAAGCCGCTCGCCGACCGTGCGGGTCAGGGTGACCTGGACGGTCTCCTTAAACGCATTGCCCCGCCACTGAGACTCGTTTGGACGATCCTCAGTGAGCCAGTTGGCAGCCCCTTGGACGGAGAGCCCCAGAGGACTGGCGCCCGCCTCCTCCATCAGCCGGTACCGCATCTCCAGCTCGACGTTATCATCGGAATTCGAGCGCGCCAGGGCCACGAGCCACTCGTCAGTGAGGGCGTATCCTAAGCTAAGATAGATGACAGCCGGCCCGTCGAGGCCGTAGAATGCCGAATACCCTTCGCTCACGGCTGGGTTGAACCGGTGGCTGATCAGGAAGAGCCAGTTTCCGCCCTTCAAGGTCCGGTCCGTGGGCACGTTGATCACCTTCCAGCCGCTGAACGGCATCGGATCCTCGTACAGCCGAGTGGTATCACTCTCTGTGCTCGCAACGCCCGAAGAGTCCGGCGGCGTTCCTCCCGTAGCACGGGTGGGGACTTTTTGCGCCCCCGGCGCGGGCTGTGCCGCCACTCCCACAGGAAGTCCACTTGCGAGGAAAAGTCCCGCCGTGATAACGATCGACGGTATGCGAAACAGAGCGCAAATTCGTGTCCGCACGGTCAAACAAAAGTCTAGAAGCATGATCGGGGGGTCAGTTGCTCTCGTGGGTGGAGACCGGACGCGACGAGTGAGAGGACACCTCCTGCAGAATGCGCCGCAAGTCGCGCCGGGCCGTCCAGTCGGCCGAAAAGCGCGCCGTCCCCACGGTGGCCGTCACGGTAAGCGCCTCCGCAAGGGTTTCGAATGCCGGGCGCGTCACGTACATCCGCAAAATTTCGACGATCGTTTCGTCGTCGAGCCGCCGTTGCGAACTTTCCACTCGATACGGTTCCACCGAGTGCCGATCCGCCGTGAGTGTGACGGTCCGTGCGTCCGCAAGCCCAATCGGCTGGTCGGCAAATCCGTAGAGGGCAACCATCCACGTCCACTCTCCTCCTGGCGACCGCCGGGCCTCGGCATATACGCTTGCACTATTGCCTGCATACTCAAGGGGGATCACGCTCCGAAGATCGGTGCTTGCAATGCTCTGCGTTCCAGTCCTCTCGCTGCGGTCCGCCTCGATGCGTCCGGTCCCCCCCTCAACCGACGCGATCGCCCCCGACACTCGAGCATCGATCCGAACGGTGTCGCCGATGGGCGCCATCCAGAGAAGCTCCGGACGCTCGACGTCGAACCGGGTTAAAGACACTGGAAAACGCGCCCGGGCGTGAACGCTGTCGTCAGTCGTTCGGACGCTCACCTCGGCTTCCACCGGGTGCGTCTGCCCGTGGAAGGTAAGATCACCCGTCGTCCGCCACCGGCCGGCGTGGCCCCCGGCGGTACGGCCCCACTGGACCGGCTGAACCTCAGTCGTGCGAAACTCCACAACCGGGTACGTCTCGGCCTCGGTGACCTCACGCATCCGGCGGTCGCGCCGGTTGGGTCCGCTCTCGAAGCTGGCAACGGGAACCCGAACGACGACGCGGCTACTGTCGGGCGTGTCGAGGTCGAGCACCATCGTTCCGGACACGTCGCGGCTCGTTCCGGTCCAGTCGTGCAGCGTGGCCGAGCCGGTGTAGTCAATCACGCTGGCCGTGGAATCAACGGTGGCGGCTACGCGCTGGGCACAGGCCTCCATCGGTTCTAAAAGGCTCAGTCCACACGCGAGCAGAAGAAATGAGATACTGGCAACGAACGGGCTCGCTCTTAACATGAGAACAGAAGACCATTGGAGAGCAGTACGAGAGGACCACCGGTGCCGACGAGGTGCGTGTCGTCCGCCCTCAATATCCTCCGCCTCCGCCGGACGAGCCTCCACCGGAGGAATCCTCAATCCCCATCTCGCCACCCATGTAGACGTGATTGCCGCACTGATAGAAGAGCTGATCGGGGGCATCGGAGGGGACGGAAAAGGTGACAGTCCCCGTCGTGGCCTGCGCGTTCTCGACCCCGTCGTTGTACTCGTCGCCTCCCCCGCCCTCTGCCGAAGTCCCGACGTAGAAGGGATGAGGCAGGTCGTTCGGCCCACTGTCGACGCTCGATTCGAGCTCGAACGCGTACGTCTTCCCGCGCTCAAGCGTGATTACTGCTCCCACTTCCCCGTCAATCGCGTAGGCCACCCCAACGTTGTTCTGTTCACTATAGGGATAGCTGCTGTCAATTTCCTGAACGGTCACCGTGTAGGTCTGCGCGACCTCTTCTCCATTGCCTCCCCCGTTTCCGGTTCCGTTCTCGCCGTTTTCTGAGCCCGTTCCGCCACTGTCGCAGGCCGCCAGTCCTCCAACCACAGCCACTGCGAGAACGAGGTTGAGAAGGCATCGAACTGTGGCTCGAATCAATCGGAACGAGGCGATTCGGTGTAGTCGCATGGTACTAGAGCGTGCATTGATGTGTAGACGGAAACGACGAGCCGCCGGCAACCAGCCCATCGTGCATCCGTCCAGCACGCGACATCCCGCAGATGACTACCCCAAAACATGAAGACTTCGCGAACAGAAAAAATTTTGGAGCGAGCGCGTCTCACCTACCCACTGTCAATAGCGCACTGTAAGGCCGCCCACCGCGCGACGACCCGGAAGCCGCCGCGTCGTGCGGGTCATGCCGTCGTCCGTGGGCCGGACGCCCCAATCGAAAGGATTCGCACGGTCGAAGACATTGATGACATCGAGCCGAGCCTCCAGGACCAAATCGCTCCACTGCAGGGTGTAGCGGAGGCCGAGATCGAGGCGCATACGGGGAGCCAAGACATGAGTAGAAGGCGCATTCAGCGACCGTCCGAGAACGGCCTCGATGTCCGACTGCCCACCGAGATAGTCGTAGTAGGTTTGCCGAAAGCCCCAGCTACGTCCCCATCCCCGCTCGCCTCGCACCATGAGCCGAAGAGCCTCGGTCGCCTCCATCTCGGTCGACAACGAGAGGCGGTGCGGCTGATTCCAGGGCACCGGCACCCGTTCCCCTCCAAAGCGCCCAGGAAACCGGCGATGGGACCGGCTCCAATCATACCGGAGCGTGGTCTGCAGAAGCGGCCCGTCTCGGGTGAGGGCGAGTCCGCCCCCGAGGGCGTATCCGTCTGTCGCAGCGATGGCGTCGGACGGGGCGACAGAAGTGCCAGGGTCTCCCTCCAGCGCAGTGTAGTCGAGTGACAGGAGGTGGGCATAGTGCTTGTAGTACGCTTCACCGGCGATCCGCCACCGGTCGTGGGGCCGAACGCGCCCGTTAAGGGCAGCGTGGTAGGCCCTCGGCGGGGCATGGCCCGCCCCCACTGGCAGCCAGAAGCGCATGGACGGCAGGATGGCCGTGGGACTCGTGCTGCTGGCGTCGAACCGGTTTACGAACTGCCGGTAGAGGCCGACTGCTCCCCGCACAGCATAGGGACCAAGGCCGGGCGCTCCCCCCTCATGATGCAGTTGCGCGCGCGGCTCGGCGTAGAGGGTCTGCCGGATTGGGAGATACGTGAGGCGTGTGCCGGCCGTGAGGGTTGTGTTCACGCTCAGCGACACCGCATCCCGAACATAGCCGCCGATCTGCCAGCGCGTATCCTCGAAGGCCGTGGGCTGGAGAAACCGTCCCCCCAGCCGGAACTGGCTCGTGAGGCGCGAGATCTCCACACCCCCCTTCAGATGATGGCGTGAGGTGACGGCGTACTGGCCCGTCGTTTCGAGGCTCAATTCCCGAATGCGGTTCCGGTCGTCGGGCCACAGGGACGGATCGAGGCTCTGCTGGAGCGAGTCGATGACGCCGTCGATGCTGTCGCCCGGGTCCGGATTTCCGTACGTCATCTGGTAGCCCCGATGCACTCGGTGCTCACTCGCCCGAAGCTGCACGGCGGCCGACGTACGGGCACCGAGCGTCCAGTCCACCCGCGCCTGCCCGGCGGTGTTGGCCCAGTCGTACCGGTCTTGCGTGAGCATGCCGGTGGGATCTTGCGCCACGAACTGGGTATGGAGGTGGTTGCGCCCCCGGTAGCCGGACACGGAAAGGGAACGAAAAGGGCCGAGATCGACGCGGGCGGCGGCGTGCAGGTCGGAAAAGCCTACGTCGGCCGTCTGCGCAACGGGCGAGAAGGCCGGCAGATCGGTGCCATCGCCGAAGTAGGACGATAGCAGCATCGGATCGACCACGTTCCACTCGCGCAGGAGGCGGTCGAGGGTCGGGTCCTGGTACACGTCCCACACGCTCGACCGCGCCGCTACACGCAGGTGGGCGCTGCGTCCTTCTCGAAGGTCGATCGAGCCATGCCCTTCCGCGTTCACGCTCATCGGATCGAGCGTGACTTCGCCATAGGTCGGGGTGCTCGTACTCAACGCGTGCTCGGCCGACACGATGCCCGAGATGGTGCTCCCGTGTTCGACCCCAAAGCCCGCCTTTCGGACCGTCAGCCGATCGAGGGCCAGTGGGCTGAATGCCCCCAAGAGACGGCGGAGCGTGACGGGGTTGCGGATGGGCATGCCGTCGAGACGCACCTCGTGCTCACCAGCCCCGCCTCCCTGTACGTGCAGATCAGCCCGTGGAAACTGCCGGTACACGCCCATCCGGGTCCCGGCCCGGCCCAGCACGTCGGGCGTCCCCATACGTCCGGTCTTTTTGAGCTCGCCGGCCCCGAGAGACGGGGCGCCGAGGCCGTCCTCCGGCCCATGCCGCTCTGCGCCATCCACCACGATGGGCTTGGACGCGAGGGCCGTGGGCTCCAGCGTAATGCGACGCTCCACACGGTCGCCGGGAAGCACACGGACACTATCGACCGCCGGCTCGTAGCCAAGGTGCGTGGCCACGACGCGATGGACGCCCGAGGTAAGTCCCGGCACCTGGAAGCGCCCGGCCTCGTTGCTCGCGGCGCCCGTGTTGGCAGTAGCGAGAATAACGTGAGCGTGGGAAAGCGGCTCGCCGGTGCGCGCGTCTACGACGATGCCGGTGAGGTCGCCGCGAAGCGACGGCTGCCGTGGGGAGTCCGTGAGTACGTAGGTGCCCCCTGAGGTCTCATAAAAGTCGAGCGCCACGTCCGCCAGGAGGCAGCGCAGCAGATCTTCTGGCGTCGCGTCACGGGCCGTGCAGTACACCTGCCGTCCCTGCACCAGCTCTGAGTCGTACACCAGGTTGATGCGAGTCGTCTCCGCCACGCGGCCGAGGGCCGTCTCCAGCGCCACGTCCCGAAACATCATGGTGTAGCGGGGCGCCTCCGGAGCCTGCTGGGCGTGAAGCGGGGGGAGTGCTCCGCCGCCGAGTCCCAGTACGAGGCCCAAGAGAATGCCCCCAACCTGCAGGGCTGGAAATCGAACAGATCGGGTCATGGAAGCCGAGACGCTTGCGTGTCACCAGCGCGCGAGAGCACGAAGCCGTTGGCCGTGGACCGATACGTCAGATTGCGAGCCATGCAAATGTCGTGGAGAATCTGTTCGAGGTCGGCATTCTGCGCGTAGTAAAGCGTGAGCGGTGCCGTGCGCATGGACTCTGAAATCGACGCATCCAGCTGAATAGTCTGCCCAAAGCGTCGTTCAAGGGCCTCGGCAAGATCGGGCAGAGGGGCGCCCGTCACGGCAAACCCCCCGCGCCGCCACACCGTCACCCGGTCGATGCTGGTGTCGCGCACTGCCGTCAGCGGACCGGTTCGTCCCACAGTCACGGCCTGTCCGGGTTGCACGGATGTCGTTCGGGCGTTGGCGGTCCGTCCCGTGACGCGGAGCTGCCCCTCGGCGAGGGCCACGAGCGTCCCTTCTTCTTCATCGACCCGACTGTTCACCGAGAAAGACGTACCCACGACCTCAATTTGGGCCGTCGGCGTTTGCACCACGAACGGGCGGACGCCGTCCTCGACCTCAAAGAAGGCCTCACCGCGGAGGCGGACGAGGCGCCGCTCGGACTGTAGCAGAGAGACGGTTGAAAACGTCCGGTCGTACGCGAGGCGCGAGTCGGCATTGAGCTCCACTGTCGAGCCGTCCGGAAGCGTGTGCGTGACCGTAGCGCCGGGGGCCGTCCGCACGGAAAGGGGCCGCATCCACCACCAGCCGGCGACTGCAAGCACCAACAGGACGGCCACGGCACTGCCCCACCGCCATCGACGCTGCTGCGCCGAGGGGCGTGCCGAGCTTCGGTCGGCTGGGTTATGATCGTCCGCGCGACGCTCATTCTCTTCGCTGCTCCCCTCAATGTGCTCGCGCACCCCCGCCCAGGTGTCCTCCGCCTCCGGCAGGTCCTCATCCGACGGAACAGCGTCATCCAGAAGATCCCACACCTCCTCCAGATCCGACGACTGCTGACCGTCGGAACGGTGGCCCTCCAGGACCTCCCGGAGCTCAGGGGGAATGTTCGATTCGTCGCGGCTCATGACGAAAGGTGGTCTGCGTGATGGGAGCGAACCCAGCGGCGAAGCTTTTTCAGGGCCTCCACAATGTGATTGTTCACGGTGCGGGGCGAAATGTCCATCACCTCGGCGATGGCGTCGTGGCTCAGGCCCTCGAACCGGCTGAGGGTGAGCGCCTCCCGCTGCCGGTCGGGGAGTTCGTCGATCCGTAACCGGAGGTCGGCCGCCAGTCGATCGGCATCCATCTGCGCTCCGGCATCTGGCTGGACCGGCCCTGTGTCGCGCTTGATTTCGTCGTGCTTGGCCGCTCGATTTCGTCGATCGCGCTCCGCGTTGTAGGCCCGGTTCCGCACGAGACGGAAGAGCAGCGCCTCTAGCGACTCACTGGGGTCAAGGTTCTCCCGCATGTCCCAGAGCGTCGTGAACGCGTACTGCACAATGTCCTGCGCGACGGCCGTGCGCCCCGTAATCTGGAGAGCGTAGCGGGCCAGTGGATCGTGGAGGGCATTGAACACGGCCCGGAACGCCTCGCGGTCGGAGGCCTTGATGCGGCGGCACCACGTCGCAAATTGCTCGTCGGTTGGCATAAGGACATCGCAACGGCCGTGTCGAACGGGAACGGCTCCGTATCGAGGATCGTCTTCTCTATCCGTTTTCCGCGGGGGACCTCTCCAGCACGCAGACAGCGGGGAATGACCACCCAACAACACGAAGACTTCGTGAACACATAGACGAAAGGAAGGACAAAAATGGTCCCTGAGGCAAAAACGAGCGACGCCTCCTCCAGCACGGGGATGTGCTGAAGGAGTCGAAGAGATCTTTTTGCGATACTCGATCCTGTGTCGGTATCTTCACGGGCGAACGCGCATTCCCAACCACAATTCCACCTTCTACTCGTGGCAGATTCCTCGACCCGCAATCTCGGTCTTCGCATTCTGGGCGTGTGGCTTCTCCTCTGGGCGCTCTTCCGCTTCGTCGACCTCTCATTCGCCTACGACCACCTTGTGCTTCCCATCCTGGGCCTCGTGGCCGGGGTCCTGCTTATTATCGGCAGCTAGGGACCTACGTCTTTTCCCCAACGTGCCCCACACTGCTGTGCCCCCCACGGGGCAACGGTGTGGGGCATTTTGGATTTGACGGCTCGAACTGCCTCTCAATAAAAAAGCCCCACCTCCGGTGACGGAAGGCGGGGCGAGGAGAGGGAGAGCAGAAACCACTAGGCCTTCGTCGAGGCCTGAGAAGTCGCAGCGCGGCGCTTGAGGGCCGAAAGCCAGCGCGTGATGTCGATGTCCTTGGGACAGGCCTCGTTGCAGTTGAAGATGGTGTAGCACTTCCAAAGGCCGTCCGGCGAGTCCACTACATCGAGTCGCTCTTCGGCGCCGTCGTCGCGACTGTCGAACGTGTAGCGGTAGGCCTTGAGCATGGCCGCGGGGCCGAGGTAGTCCGGATCCGCCCACGTAGAGGGGCACGCGTGTGTGCACGCCCCGCACATGATGCACTTCGTCGCGTCCTCGATGACCTCATGCTCTTCGGGACTCTGCTCGCGCTCACGCTCCGGCGCCGGGCCATCGGTGATGAGCCACGGCTTCACGTCGCGGTACTTCTCAAAGAAGCGGCTCTGATCGATGACGAGGTCCTTCACGACCGGGGCAGAAGGGAGAGGCGCAAACGTAATCGTGTCGCCGTCCCCACTCACGAGATCTTTCACCAGCACCGAGCAGGCGAGTTTATTCTCACCGTTGATCTGCATGGCGTCGGAGCCACAGATGCCGTGCGCGCAACTCTTGCGAAAGGAGAGCGTGCCGTCCTCGTGCCACTTCACGTGCAGGAGGAGGGAGAGAGCACTGTCAAGTGGCTCAGCCGGCACCTCGTAGGCTTCCCAGTGCGGCTCGTCGTCCTCATCAGGATTGTAGCGCTTGATTTCAACAGTAAGGTCCATACTAATTTCGAGTTTCGAATGTCGAATTTCGAATGTTCAGAACGGCGAGCAAGCGCCGAAAAGCCTCCATTCGACACTCGACATTCGCCATTCGACATTGCTAGTATTTGCGTTCTTTCGGCTCAAAGCGGGTGATGACGACGTCCTTATCGTCAAACTCGTAGTCCCCCTCACAGTCGCTCCGAAAGAGCGTGTGCTTGAGCCACTCGTCGTCATTGCGATTCTGGTAGTCTTCTCGCGAGTGGGCGCCGCGGCTTTCCGTACGGTGGCGGGCACAGGCCGCAATGGCCTCGGCGTAATCCACCATGTACCCCATCTCCACTGCGTCCATGAGGTCGGTATTGAACCGCTTGCCCTTATCGTCCACGACCACGTTCTTCGCACGCTGACGCAGGCCCTGAATGTGGTCGAGCGCCGTGCTGAGGGTGTCGTCGTTGCGGAAGACACTCACGTTCTCCATCATCGTCTCCTGGAGCTCCGTCCGCACGTTCACGGTAGGCTCTCCTTCGTCCCGGGTGTTAGAGAGGAGGTCGTCGAGCATGTCGCGCGTATTCTTCTCGGGCTCCTCCGGCAGCGGGGCGTAATCCTTGCCCTGGCGCACCTGTCGGGCCATCTCCATGCCGGCGCGCCGGCCCATCACGACAAGCTCCAGTAGCGCGTTGGTGCCAAGGCGGTTCGCGCCGTGAATACTCACACAAGCGCACTCGCCCACGGCGTAGAGGCCGGGCACGTACTCTCCACGCTCCCCTCGCTCCACGTGCCCATCCTCGTTGGCCGGAATGCCGCCCATTGCGTAGTGACAGGTCGGCACGACCGGGATGGGCTCCTCTTTGGGATTGACGCCCATGTAGGTACGGGAGAACTCCGAAATCTCCGGGAGCTTCTTGTCTAGAATGTCCTCATCCACGTGCGTCAGGTCGAGGTGCACGTAGTTCTTGCCCTGAATGCCCCGCCCCTCCCGAATTTCCTTATAGATGCACTGGCTCACGAGATCGCGCGGCGCAAGGTCCTTGACGGTGGGGGCGTAGCGCTCCATGAAGCGCTCGCCTTCGCTGTTGCGCAAGATGCCCCCTTCCCCACGGGCGCCCTCGGTAATCAGGATGCCGAGGCGGTACAGCCCAGTCGGGTGAAACTGAACGAACTCCATGTCCTCCAGCGGGATCCCGTTGCGCAGCATGATGCCCATACCGTCGCCCGTGCTGGCGTGCGCATTTGAGGTCGTCTCGAAGGCACGGCCGTACCCACCAGTGGCAAAGCAGACCTGCTTGGCGTGGAAGGTGTGAATTTCACCGGTCAGGATCTCGTACGCGATCACGCCCGCACACTCCCCGTCCTCCGTCATGATGAGGTCGAGGACCTGAAACTCGTCGTAGAAGCGAACCCCCTGCTTCGTGCACTGGTCGTAGAGCGTGTGGAGGATCGTGTGCCCCGTGCGGTCGGCGGCGTGGCAGGACCGCTTGACGGGCGCCTCTCCGAAGTTGCGGGTGTGTCCCCCAAAGCGGCGCTGCGAGATCGTCCCTTCCTCGTTCCGGCTAAAGGGCACGCCGTAATGCTCCAGCTCCACAATGGTGCGAGGAGCATCCTTGCAGAGCGCCTCGATGGCGTCCTGGTCGCCCACGTAGTCACTTCCTTTGACCGTATCGAAGGCGTGCCAGAGCCAGTGATCCTCCTCTTCGTTGCCGAGGGCCGCAGCAATTCCCCCCTGTGCGGCTCCAGTGTGTGACCGGAGGGGATGAAGCTTCGATACGACCCCTACGTCGGCCCCGCCTTCACGGGCGTAAAGGGCAGCCATCAACCCGGATCCCCCTGCCCCAACGACGACGACATCATGCTCAAAAGTCATAGTTGGTATTGCGTATTTCGTATTGCGTGATGCGTGAGGCGTGAGGAGTGATACGTGAAGCGTGAGGAGGACATGCCCGCCTCTGTTCACGCATCACGATTCACGCTTCACGACCCGGTACCCAACAGCAGCATCGTGTCCACTTCCCTTCTTCGTTTGCCCCTGCCTGTCACCACCCGGCCGTAATCACCGAGTAGAGCCCAATAATGAATAGCCCGAGCGCAACCGTCCACGACAAGGATCGGGCCACGAGGCGTCCCATGGGATTTCGGATGTAGTCGGTGAGGACGTTGTTTAGCCCGTAGAAGCCGTGATGTAGCGCCACGATGAGGAACAGGATGTTAAACCCCTTCCACAGCACCGCGTAGACCGGATCGGCGAGGCGTTGCATCACCACCTGATACGGTGTCGCTTCGGCGTCAGGCCCAAACTTGGCCTTTACCCCTTCTTTCGCAGCGTCCGGATAGTCCGGCATTGCGCCCTTCTCCGTCACCACCTCATGCGTGACAGAGGCGACCTGATGGTCGTAGTGCTGTACCCAGAAGTGGGTAATCAGCATAAAGATCAGGAACGTCCCCGTGATGCGGTGCAGAAACCAATTCAGTGCGTTGGACTTCGAGGCAGCCATGTCTCAGAACAGAGCCTAGGGATGGACGGAGGCGACGAACAAGGAGGGGAGACTCACAGAAAGAGCGACGGCATCGTGCCAGGGCCAAAGAGCCACTCGCCCAATGCGTAAATCGACGGCCAGCCGCCGACGAGGATGATGAGCACCGTCACCGCCCCGAGGGTCACGAATAGCCGCTTCTGCTTCGGGCTCCACCCCAGGAAGTCGATCAGGACGATGCGGAGGCCATTCATGGCGTGATAGGCCACCGCCACAAGCAAGGCAAACTCGCCCACCTTGAAGAGGGGGCTGTGGTACTTTGCGATCAACGCATTAAACGTCTCCGGATCGCTCAGCGACTTCAATCCCCAGATATGGATCACGAGATACACGACCAGCCCCACGCCGGTCAGGCGGTGCATGAGCCAGGCAAACATGCCGGTACGCACGCGGTAGCGCTGGAAGCGGCTATCCTGCGTCGCGGTGGACTCATTCTCGGCGGCAGTCGCCGCAGGACGGTCTTGGGTGTCAACAGCCATGAGAGAGAGGAGGCATTATGACGCAAAAGGAGGCGGCCGGAGGGCATAGATGGGCACGCAAACCCCGGGGCGTCCGTTCCGACGGGGGAGCGGAACAGAACACCCTCGTTACGGGCGAACGCCCCGGGGAAGATGGCGGCCGCCCCTTCGACAATTTGCGGCCTTGCCCATCAAACGTCTACCGATCGGCGAGAGGAACGAACGTCTGGTTCTCCGCGCCTACGTACTCGGCCCGGGGACGGATGAGGCGATTGTCCTGCCACTGCTCCAGGAGATGGGCCGTCCATCCAGCCGTACGGCTCAGCGCGAAGATGGGCGTAAAGAGGTCGGGGTCGAGGCCCAGCTGATAGTAGGTCGAGGCACTGAAGAAGTCAACGTTCGGGTCAATTCCCTTGTCCTCCCGCATTGCTTCGAGGATGGCCATGCTATAGTCGTACCACTTCATCTCGCCCTCTTCTTCGCTCAGTTCCTTCACCATGTCGCGAAGAATGGCGGCCCGGGGATCCATGGTTTTATAAACACGGTGACCGAAGCCCATCACGCGCTCCCCGTCGTCGAGCTTCTTTCTCACGTATTCAGCCGGATCAGCGCCCTGCTCGTCAATCTCCAAGAGCATGCGCATGACCTCCCGATTCGCTCCGCCGTGCAGCGGGCCCTTGAGTGCCCCAATCGACCCGGAGACGGCCGAATACATGTCCGAAAGCGTGGACCCAATCACACGTCCCGTAAACGTCGACGCGTTGAGCCCGTGGTCGGCGTGCAGAACAAGACACACGTCGAAGATGCGCTCGGCGGCTTCGCCCGGCTCCTCACCGTTCAACATGTATAGGAAGTTGTGCGCCATCGAGCCGTCGTTGAGCGGCGACACCGGATCAAGGCCCTTCCGCAGCCGATCGAAGGACGCAATGATGGTTGGGATTTGCGCGAGGATGCGGGCGGCCTTGCGCCGATTGGCCTGTGGATTCATCGTGTCGGCCTCCCCGTCGTACAGGGCGAGGGAGGACACCGCCGTGCGGAGCACCGCCATCGGGTGGGCATCGTCCGGGGCATTGCGCAAGATGTCCATCACCGGCGCCGGAAGCGCGCGCTCGCCCCGCAGCTCGTCCCGAAGCGTGTCGAGCTCCTCCTGTGTCGGGAGACCTCCGTTCCATAAGAGGTGAACCACCTCCTCAAAGCACGCGCCTTCGGCCAGGTCGTGGATATCGTAGCCACGATACACAAGCTCCCCCTTCTGGCCATCAATGGAAGAGAGCTCAGACTCAAGGGCAATGACCCCTTCGAGTCCACGCGCCTTGACGGGCGCATCGTTCGTCGTCAACTCTTTCACGTCGTTATCAGCCATGGGTGTCGATCCAGTAAATGTCGGAACGGTGTGTGGAAAGTGCATACCGGAACGTGGAGGGCGCTCCCGAAACGTCCCTGGTGCGACCGAGGGACACACCTGGAGTGGGTATCAGGACGTCGGGCGTCTAAAAGATAGCGCTTCCAGCGTGTCCAAAACAAGAGGAAAATTAGAGAATACTTCCCTCTCGGGGGCCTTGGCAAAAGCCTCACGCCTGCATGGGTTTCCTTCACCCAAACGTCACAAATATACTTGTGGAAACGGCCCGAGGCCCCAACACCTAGTGGGCCGGGCGGCGCCCGAATGGCCCCAATTCGGCGACGGTATCCGCGCCCGTTCCCCTTGAGCGCAGCCGCCTCTTTTTCAGGGTCGGGATCATTTGCGTACGGATGCCAATACTCAATATGACCTTTGCTACACGTTGGAGTTTACTCAACGTGTGGCAGATGCCGGCTGGACCGACGGCGAGGGGGCGACGGGCGATGCGTCGCCCCACCCCTCAGGGCCGGCCCGAGGCGAGCCGAATGGGCCTTTCGCTCACCGGCTGTTGGGACCGATCGCTCTGCACAGCAGACGCGCGGTCCTCCTCGTTGCCTCGGCCCGACGCATCCATCGGATCTCTGTTCGGCATTCTTATACCTACCGCCGCTCCGAAGCGGCCCCCTTTTCGACCCCAATGCTCACGAGTCAACTTGTATCTGAGCGCTCTCGCACTGGCGTCGGTCGGCCGGTTGAGACTCCGCACAGCGGAGTTGCTGCCCAGCCGTCCGTCCGCGACGCCCCTTGCCGTCCTCCTGTCTTTACGCGAGGCGGTCCGTTCTCTTCTTCTCGACAGCACACAACGAATGCCTTGGTTCTCCATCCGGACGGATCAGGGGCCCCCGGTGCCCGCTCAGGTGCACACCTACCCCGCTTATGTCCAAAGAAATTGTTGTTAACGTCGGCGAGACGCAAACCCGAATCGCGATTGTCGAGGACGGAAAGCTCGCCGAGCTCTACATCGAAGACGCTGAAAATAAACGTACGATCGGCAACCTTTATCTCGGACGCATCCGGAAGGTGATGCCCAGCATCCAGGCTGCGTTCGTGGACATCGGCCAAGAGCAGGACGCCTTCCTTCACTTCTCGGATCTGGCCGACAACCTGCCGTACCTCATCAAGTACCTCGACCTCGACACCCCAAAGGTCGAGAAGGTCGACGTCCCGGCCGGCGGGAAAGACTGGGACAAGCGTCCCTCCGACCTTCTGAACCGCGGGCAGGAAATCCTCGTCCAAATTACGAAGGAGCCGATCTCAAACAAAGGCAGCCGCATCTCCACGGACCTGTCGCTGGCCGGTCGCTTTCTCGTACTGGTGCCCCTGCAGAACTACGTGGCCGTCTCCCGCAAGATTACGGAGGAAAAGGAGCGGCGCCGTCTCAAAGCCCTTGCCGGCAGCCTCGTGCCGGACAACTTCGGAGTCATCGTGCGCACCGTGGCGGAAGACCGCGACGCCAAGTCGCTCGACAAGGACCTAAAGCTGCTCATGGAGCGGTGGCGCCGGGTCGAGAACAAGCTGCAAGAGCAGCCAAGTGCGCCTGCCCTCATCCACGAGGACGTGGACATGGCCTCCTCCATCATTCGCGACCAGTTCTCGGAGGAGTACAACCGGCTGCTCGTGGACCACGAGAATCTGTACCACAGCATCCGCAGCTACGTGCGGGCCGTGGCCCCAAGCATGGTCGACTGTGTGGAGCTTCACGACGGCAACGAGCCCGTCTTTGAGGCCGCTGGCATCCAACAGGGTGCCGACCGGGCCTTCAAGGACCGCGTGGAGCTTCCATCTGGCGGCTACCTCTTTATCGAGCAGACCGAGGCGATGCACGTGGTGGACGTAAACTCGGGACGCTCGGGAAAAGGCAAATCTCAGGCCGAAAACTCGCTGAGCGTGAACATGGAGGCGGCCCGCGTTATTGCCCGCCAGATTCGCCTGCGCGACCTGGGCGGCATTATCGTGGTCGACTTCATCGACCTGCGCAACGAGGACGACAAGAAGAAGGTCTACGAGGAGCTCAAGGACGGCTTTGAAGACGACCGGGCCATCACGAAAGTGCTCCCGATGAGCGACTTTGGTCTCGTCGAGATTACACGCCAGCGCCTCCGCCCCAGCATCACCACCACCTTCTCGTCGGCCGACGGCGACTCCGATACCGAAGGCCAGGGCACGCCGAAGAAGCTCCAAAAGGCGGAGCGGAAGATCCAACGCCTCCAGCAGGAGGTCAAAAAGCGAGAGCAGGAGATGGAGCGCCTCCGCAAGCAGGAAAAATCCGACGAAGGGGAATCGGCGGAAAAGGTGGAGCGAATGCAGCAAAAGATTCGCGAACTGGAGCAAGAGTTGGAAACGGCTCGCGCGCAGGCGCAGGACGCCCAAAAGCAACAGTCTGCTCCGTCCGACAACGGCGAAGCCGGCACCCCGCACTCCGAACTACAACCGGACGACGAGGCCCCGGCGCCGAACAAATTTGTGGAGACCCTCGAACAGTGGATCGCCGACCATCAGGCTCAACACCGGTCCGTTACCCTTCAGGTTCACCCCTTCACCGCGGCCTTTCTGCGCCGCCCGGTCCCGACCTATCCGACACGCTGGTTTATGGATCACCTCGTGCGCGTCCACCTCGAAACGGACGATAGTCTTGCGCCCCAATCCTTCCGCCTCATCGATCCCCATGGGGACGTTCTCGCCGAAGGAGCCCCCACGAAAACGACCTGACGCCCATCGCGAGGACAGAGTCGCACCCGACGAGTCCCCGCAGCGGGAGGGCCCTTCCCCACAGCCCTCCGTGACGCATAGGCCCCGCGGCCGGCAAGAATCCGGGCAATAACCAGCCTGTGCTGGGGAACCGACGTGGTGCTCACACGGAGTTGTGGCTTTTGCTGGACCAGTTTGTCATCTGTATGGACACGCCGACCATCATCGAAGAACTTGAGGACGTCGCCCAGCGGCTCGGCTTTGAAGTGCGATCCGAAAAGGGAAACTTTCGGGGCGGACGCTGCATCGTGGAGGGAGAAGAGCTCATCATGCTCAACAAACGCCACCAGCCCGAAACACAGCTCGTCGTGATGGCAAATGCGCTTCGAGACGCCCCGCTCGACACCATTTACCTGAAACCGGCTGTGCGTCAGGCCCTGGAAGACACCTGGGCCGCCCTGGACGCAGAGACGGAGGAGGCGTCGCATGTCGAGGGATAACCACGAGCCTCCTCTCTCGCCCACTGCTGCGTCCGTCGTGTCCAACGCAGCGGCCGATCGGCACGCCTCGTCTCCACCGATCCGCGTCACGATGCTCGGTACTGGTACCTCCACCGGCGTGCCCGTATTGGGCTGCTCGTGCGAGGTCTGCTCGTCGGACGATCCCCGCGATACCCGAACCCGCTGCTCTTGTTACGTCCAAGTGGGGAACATGGGCCTCCTCATCGACACCGGCCCCGACTTTCGGCGGCAGGCCCTGCGGGAAGAAATCGGGCGGATCGATGCCGTCTGTTACACCCACCACCACTTCGATCACGTGGTGGGGCTCGACGACCTGCGTCCCTTCTTTTTCGAGAACACGCAGGTGATGCCCTGCTACATGCATCCGGATACCGCGTCCATCCTGCGGGACAACTACGATTACATCTTTGGCGCGGACCCGTACCCCGGCGCCGCAAACGTCGCCATCGAAGAGGTGACCGGCCCGTTCACCGTGCCCAGTCGCTATAACGATGCCCCTCCCGTGCCCGTGGATCCCCTTCTCCTCTACCACGGCCAGACGCCCGTCTACGGCTACCGCATCGGCAGCTTTGCGTATCTCACCGACGTGAACCGCATCCCGGAGGCGAGCTACGAAGCGCTGGAGGAGATCGACGTGCTGGTGCTCGACGCCCTGCGTCCCGACCCACACCCCACCCATTTCTCCTTCGATGAGGCCGTGACAGTGGCCCGGCGCATCGGGGCGCGGCAGACCTACTTTGTGCACATGACCCACAACGTGCGCCACGCCGAGGCCAACGCTCGCCTGCCGGACGACATTCAGCTGGCGTACGACGGGCTGACCCTTCCCGTCTCGTCCCGCACGTCGTCGACGCCGTAAGCTCACGTCTGGAGGTTCGGCGTTGGGCGCAAGAAATCACGGGACAGTGCTACTGCAGCGTCAAGCGTCACTGTACGGGTGTAAGCGAACTAAAAAGCACGTCATTTCGAGTAACGTCAAGATCCCCTCCTGGTGAAGCTGTCTGCTTCGAGGAGGCTTCTCGACTTTGGCAATCTCTGTGTCTTTTCAGATTAATCGTCGGACGCCTCTCGGAGGGAGCGCGCTGGAAATTCTTCATTGTCCGAGTGCGTCAGGCAAGAGGAGCGTATGCGCTCCAGGATTGCCGCGAGCGAGTTTGAAGAATTTCCGCGTGACCGGAGATTGGGGATCTTTGATGCCCGAGGTCAGGCATTTTCTTCACTGGCGTGATCTTTTTAGTCCATTTTTGGATCCAGCCAAAAATGGACGCCTCTTCTGGAAAGAAGCACCGGTGAATGAAGGGAGTAACATCGTACGGCGCTTATTTTCATAATCCCACACAGATTGCCACGCTCGAAGCGACCTGCCGTAGGGATTTTGAGTTCGCAATCAGATTGAGACTTGACAACCCACTACTCTAGCCTGCTAGAGATGGAACCAGTGGCGCCATTGGAGTCCAACGACACTCCGAAGTGGAAGTCTGCCTTCGAACGGTGATGTCAGGAGCGAAGCAGTCACTCCACTCCCTCTGCTCCCACGCGCCCACTCTCTTGCCCTCTCATCGGTTCCACTGCACAATTTCGTCGAGCGACTTCTTGTCGATGTCCGGGACCGTAGCATCTTCTGCCGGATAGCCGACCGGGAAGAGGATGTAGGGTCGCTCGTTCGACGGCCGCCCCAGCAAGTCATTCAGGAAGCCCATGGGAGCGGGCGTGTGCGTGAGTGTCGCGAGGCCCATCTGGTGAAGGGCCGTGATGAACATCCCGCAGGCGATGCCCACGCTCTCCTGCACGTAATAATTCGTGGTCTTGCTGCCGTCCTCGTCGACGTCATAGGGCTTGGCAAAACAGACCACGAGCCAGGGGGCCGTTTCAAGGAATGGCTTCCGCCAGTCCGTCCCCAGCGGCGCCAGGGCCTCCCGCCACTCATCGGACATCCGCTCCTCGTAGGTCGTCTTCTCCTCTTCCTCCGCCGCCTCGCGAATCTCCCGCTTGAGGGCCGGGTCGTCCACCGCCACGAACTGCCAGGGCTGCCGGTTGGCGCCACTCGGGGCCGTGCCCGCCGTTCGGATCGCCGCGGCGATACACTCGCGCGGCACCGACCGGTCCGAAAAGTCGCGCACCGACCGGCGCTGGGCCATCACTTCGTAGAACGACTGCGCTCGCTCCCGTATCTCTTCAGGAGGACGCTCAGTGAAGTCGAGAGGAATGGAGTCGTATGGGTCGGGCATACCTGGAGGAAGCTGGTTAGAACAGACGATCCTGATTCCGCCTCAACCGCCAGAAAGGGGAACAGGATTCGATGTCGATCAGAGGCACGTAGGGAACGAACCAGCTGGATACTGAGGTACGAAAAAAACCTACGTACCCATCTCTAAAGTGTGGAAAACGAGCGCCCCTCCTAACGACATGGGCTGAGATGTATACCGAGACGCGCGCCGATCAAGCGTAGAGGGCGGCTTCGGTTTCTTCGGGGCCATTACGCGGATTGCAGGAACGATCTCGCTTCCTGCCGTCGATACGGCAAAAACTCATACGGAATCGCCGCCGCTCCGTCCACTGCACGGACGCAATCACCCATAGAAGGAGGCCGCGCGGCAGCCCGAACGACGTTATCGCCGGAAGTCGTAGCTGATGCCGGCACTCATCGAGAAGCGGGCCCCATCGCCCGCCGCGCCCGTCACGTCCATCATAGCGGGCGTGATGACGATGGGCCACTTCGGCACCGGAGCGATCGACAGGCCAAGCGCGAGGTCCTGCCCCGTCCAGTTGGCGATGGCGTTCACGGGCGGCAGGACGCGCACGGCCACGCTCCCGAATGGATTCATGCCGTCCGCTCCCCGAGCAAAGTCCGCCTCGCGGAGAAACCGATCCGTGCCGAGCCCCACGTTGAACACCATTGAGCCGAGTGCGGAGGCTGGACGATCTCGCAGCAGGACGACCTTTGACACCACCACGTACCGGCTGCTGCCGCCGTCCGTGCCGTCGGTATGCCAGATGTTTTCGTGCCCCACGGCAATTGCACTGTGGAAGGGCAGCCGACGGTGCAGTTTGAGGCTCAAGCTCCGGTCCTCAGCAAACTCGGTGTAGGTGTCAAGGATGTTGACCGTCACATCGAGCCCCACATACCGCGTCGGGTTGCCGAGACCAAATCCAGCCGAGGCGACCCCATCCGTCCAGTCGTCGTACCGGATGCGCTCCTGATACCCCACCCCGGCAAAGACTTGTCCCCACCGTGGGCCGTATCCCGTGGGTGTGTTGATGGTGGACGACGGCTGGCCCCGTGTCACATCCACAGGGAGGAGCTGCCCCGTTGGCAGGGCAATGCGAAGCCGGTCTCGGAGCGAATCGGCCGGAACGAGCAGCAGACCGGAGGTTCTTCCCCAACCGGTCGCAAGCGTTCGTGAACTGAGAGCAAGAAGGGCGTCGACCCGGTGGTCCGGCAGATGTACCACAGGCAAAGCAGAGCGGTAGGGCACCGGTGATTCGATCGAGCGCTCTCCGACTCCGAATGGGGCGGAAGCGTTCTCCCGAGAGATCGATACTGCAGAACTCGGGGCCGGCTCATTCAGTTCAGCGGATAGAGCTGTCGGTGTGTCTTCATCAGACTGCGTTTCCCCTTTTTCCACTGCGAAAACAGGGACGGTTGAAGCATTGGAGCCCCCGACGTCCTGCACGGGGAGCTGCTGGGAAAAAGAAGCAGCGGCACTCGACATTTGCGACGCGTCATGCTCTCCCTGCCAGGGACTGCCCATGAACACGAGGACCGTAAGAACGACAAAAATAGAGGGCAAGAAGGTAACGGATTTTTTCATTGCGACGTGGAGCCGATAATCAACGAAGCGGGGCGGGGGAGCGCAAAGAGGCTCCCTCCGCCCCTCTACGGGTCATCAGCAGGCTGTGCACGACCTCAAAATCGGCAATTCCCATTCCCCCCTGCCCCCCGTCAGAGGGTCGCCGCATCGAGGAGTGTTATAAGCAGGATCCGTGCAGCAATAAAGTCGGACGGTGGCTGGGCGAGAAAAGCGGTTGGGGCAATCTCAACGACCGAATTGAATGCCTGCAAGGCTGTCACAAGTTGGGTCGGCTGCACGGTCTCGTTTTCAAGGAGCCCCGTGAGCGCCGTGGTAAAAGCGGTGGCCTCAGAGGCGGGGACCCCTTGGCCAACCAGCAGGTCATAGAGTTGCTGGGACGCGGCGTGCCTCTTCGCTCGCGTCGGCACAAATACGAGGTCCATCATCTGCGGGGAGACCGTGACCGAGGTCCCGTCTCCCGTCGCTAGCACCCCGGACCGCACGGATTGGGCAAGCTGAGACGACACTGCCACCAACCGCCCTTGGGCCGCCTCGGTCTGAAAAGCGTCGAGGTCGCTGAGGGTGCCGGATACGTCACTACCAGACACGTCGCTCTGCGGAATCGATCCCCCCGTATCGGTGTTTTGGGCCCACACCGGGCTGGCTGTAAGGACGCACACCGCCGCAATGAGAATAGATCGAGCAAAAAGAGTCATCGGAGAGACGCGGGAACGCGGGAGAGGAGGGGGAACGTCGGGATTCAAGATCCCAAATGGACTGGTGGGACTTCTCTGTCGTTTGGCTTGCTCATAACAGAAGGTTTGGAGCGTATCTTGTCCGGCAATGGCCTATGCCGTGGGCCGAAGCCTCTGCTCTACGTTTCGGGCTCTGCACACTCCCTGGATGGCCCCGTTCTCCCCCCTGCCTCCTCGGCGCCCCCTCACAGCGCTTCTTGGTAGCTGGTATCAGACGTCCCTGACACACAGGCGGCGCGTCTCCGTTGCGGCCCTCCATTCCTGCACGAACGTGCACAGGAGGTAAGCGTACACGCCAGTCCCTTCGTCTCGCTGACGTGTGCTCTCTCCATCCATGCCCGGATTCGACGCCACCAGCCAAGAGCGACTGGCCCAGGCCACGAAGCTAGAGGCCACCCGTCTCGGCTTCGACGCGTGCGGCATTTCCAAGGCTGAGCCGCTCGACGAGGAGGCGATTCGGCTGGAGCAGTGGCTGCTGGAGGGCCGCCACGGCACCATGGACTGGATGGAGCGCAACTTCGACAAGCGCATCGATCCCACGAAGCTGGTGGACGGCGCCGAGTCCGTTATCTCGGTGCTGCACAACTACTATCAGCCCACCGATCATCCCGACGATCCGGAGGTCGGCAAAATCAGCCGGTACGCCTGGGGCACCGACTACCACGAGGTGATGAAGGAGAAGCTGTACCTCCTCTACCAGTGGCTGCAGGAGGCAGTGGACGCCGAGATCAACGGCCGCGCCTTCGTCGACAGTGCGCCGGTAATGGACAAGGCGTGGGCGAAGCGGAGCGGCCTGGGATGGCAGGGCAAGCACTCGAACGTCCTCAACCGCGAGACCGGCTCGTTCTTCTTCCTCGGCGAGCTCATCGTGAGCGTGCCGATGGACACCGACGATCCGATGGCCGACTACTGCGGCTCCTGCACGCGCTGCATCGACGCGTGCCCCACCGACGCCATCTACGAGCCCTACGCCGTGGACGCCAACCGGTGCATCTCGTACCTCACCATCGAGCACGGCCCCGACGACGTGCCCGACGGCCTCCAGCCCGACGTGGGAAACTGGCTCTTCGGCTGCGACATCTGCCAGGACGTGTGCCCGTGGAATAAATTCAGCCAGCCGACCGACGAGGAGCGGTATCTGCCGCGCGAAGGGGTGACGGACACGGCGCTGGAGGACTGGGCGGAGATGAACCTGGACGAGTTCGAGCGTCGCTTTGAGGCCAGCCCCGTAAAGCGCGCCACGTTCGACGGCTTCAAGCGCAACGTGCGCAATGCGATCCAGAATGCCCTGAACCGACGGGCAGACGACTCCTCTTGATGCTCAGGGGTGCGAACTTCTGCGCAGACAGTGAATCGGGAAGACGTGATCCGTGAATCCGTAGCCGAAGCACACGCCGGTTCCTCACGCTTCACTCCTTACGAGTCACGAACCGTCTACTCCTCTTCGTCGGACGGATCCTGCGGAAGCACTACCCCCACCTCAAACGATAGCAAATCGTCGAAGAGCGGCGTGACCGACCCGTCCCGCGTCATCGTCTCACGCTGCCGGTATTCTCCATCGGCGGGCTCTCGGTAGACCTCAATCGTGTCGTTCTGGAGATTGACGATCCAATATTCCGGAATCCCGTTCGTCGCATAGCACCGGAGCTTCGTCGTTCGATCCTTCTCCAGTGAGGTGTCTGCCACCTCCACAATCAGGGGAATCTCGTCCGGCTCCCCCTCCAGAAGATCATCGGCTGTTCCGCTCAACACGGCAAGATCCGACTCCGGCACGTTGTGGCAGTCGAGCGGAAGGGTCGATTGCGTCTGGACGACGTACGGCGCGGCGCGAAGACGGTCGACCAGAAGCTCGGTCGCTTTGATGACGGCGGCACGATGAGGAGCGTTTTGGGCAACCATTTCTACGATGTGACCATCCAGGAGCTCGGTCCGGTCGTCTTCATCGAGAATGCCGACCTCTACCATCCGGAAATACTCCTCCTGCGTGAACCGGCGGGGGCCTGCAGACGGCTCGTTATCAACCTCGGACGAGGGACGTGAAGCGACGGTTGTAGCCATGTCGGATCCGAGCAGAAATGAGAGAAGGACACGGACTTGTTAAAACAACCAGAGTTGTCTCAAGGATCCGACAACCGACGCTAGAGTTCGGGACGCTGGATTCGCCTCAGGCACCATATTCGGCGGTCCGCGGTCCGCCGTCCGCAGCTGCCTCCGCCCGCTCGTCCCGCCACTCGCGCGGCACCACCACAAGGAGCCAGCCCAATCCACAGGCCATCTGCAGCCCGGCAAACGCCAGCACTGCGCTCTCTAGCGTCAGCCAGCCGACCTCCAGCAGCGCACTGCCCACGAGAATCGACATCGACTCGGCGGTCATAACGAAGAGCCAGTCCGTCGAGAACACCCGCCCCCGGTATCGGTCCTCCGTCCGCTTCTGCAAGATGACCGTGCTGAGGACCCAGTTGCCTCCGCTGGCGGCGTGCCCCAGCACCACGAGCGTACAGACGAGCGCGATGATCGACAGGCTCGACGACCACGGCACGAGGCCGATGCCCACGTAGCACAGCCCGCTAATCATCACGGCCCCGCCGATGACGACCGGCCACTGATGCCGCTCGGGAAAGAGGGCGCGCACCACGATGGGCCCGATGCCGGTGCCAATGCCGCGGGCCATGTAGAGAATGCCGATGCCCGCAGCCAGGGCAGAGGGCGCAATCCGATCGCCCAGAAGCGCGAGCATGTAGACGAGAGATCCCCCCGCCACCGCCCAGGTCGCCTTCGCAAAGGCAAACCGCCCAATGCGGGGATGAGCGCGGAGGTGCTGCCAGCCGTCCATCACCTCACGAGCGGCGGATCGGAGGAGGGAGGTCTGGGCAGGCTCGGTGTCCTGTGGAATGGTGGTTCCGATGATGAAGACGGCTGAGAGGACGTAGGTCGCACTATCGATCCAAAACACCGCTTCTGTCCCCAGCGCCTCCACGGCAAAGCCGCCGAGGGCCGCCCCCACCGCGAGCATTGTCGACCACGTGGCCGACATGAGCGCATTGGCTGTGAGGAGCTCCCGCGGCGTGGTGATGTTGGGGAGCGCGGCGCTCTTGGCCGGGTTGAAGACCGCCCCCGCCACGACCTGTGCCGTCAGCAGCACGTAGAGCCAGGGCACCTCCGCCGGCTGGTCGATGAGCAGAAAGCCCAACACGATTACGGCCCGCAGCACGTCCATCCCGATCATGAGCCGCCGCCGGTTGTAGCGGTCCACAAGGACCCCGGCCAGCGGCGCCGAGATGGCCCAGGGCAACATCTTGGTGATGAACACGGCCCCCAGCGCCAGGGGCGAGCCGGTGAGCTCGGTAATGAGGACGTAGAGAGCGATGGTGTTGAACCAGTCGCCCAGCAAGGAGATGAGATTCCCGATCCAGAGGCGCCGGAAGTTTTTGTTGCCGGAGACAAGTGCCCAGTATCCGGCCTGGTCCTCGACCTCAACGTCGTGTGCGGTGTGGGATGTGGCCATAACGGCGATTCAACCCAGCAGCGGCGGGGCGGGGTTCGGACGAATCCCTGTCCCATCAAAAAAATCACAGGTGCATCGTCCGTGTTCTTCCCACGGATGGGCCTCTTACAACCAGATCTGCTCTGCTTTTGGACACGTGCCCTCAACAGGGAGTAGGTTGAAAAGAAGCGGTCGAGAAATCCCACTGAGTACGAAGACGGACGATCTGTAAGGGGGAGTGGCTTTAATCTCAGGACTCACGTCTCCCTCACAGCGTGTCGCGTCGACGGGTCTTCAGAGCTGAATCACCGCTACGGCCAAGCCAATGCCGACCGCATCGGCCACGAGGTCCTTGCCGCTGGCCGTGCCCGTGAGGCGCGACGCGTCATAGAGCTCTTTTAGAATGCCGATGGCCGCCCCTGACGCGATGGAGGCAGGGAGGGCGTCGCGCTCCGTCCAGTCGGCCTTGTTCACGAGAATGTACTGCGTGGAGAGGGTCCAGAGGCCGCTAAACACGACGTGTTGCACCTTGTCCCGCCCCAACCAGCGATCTCGGATCGGAGCAGGAGTAGGGGAGGCCCCGTAGCGCAACTCAAACGCCACCGCCGCAGCTGTCAGCGAATCGGCGGAGGAGGGAGAGGCGGCCTGCGCCCACCCCAGCGGGGCAAATCCAAAGAGGATAACAATGCCGAGTCCGAGGATCCCACATCGCCACCTGAAAGACACGCTACTCCTCATCGTCATCATCATCGGCCGTTTCGACTGTGGAGGGCACGTCGACGTACCGGCCCAGCAGCGACCGGATGTGCTGGATCTCGTCCTCGTTCGTCGTGTGTCCCATGCCCTCGTAGATCCGCTTCGTGACCGTCGCGCTCATGCCTCGAAGCACATCGGCCGTTTCCTCCACTCGTTCCAGCGGAATGTAGGGATCCTGGTCGCTGCAGCCGAGAAAGACGGGCGTGCCGTCGAGGGTGCCCTCGTAGTCGAACGTCGTGTCCTCCGGACCGATGAGACCGCCGCTGAGTCCCACGACGCCGCCGTATCGCTGCGGATTGCGGGCGGCATACTCGGTGGCCAGACAGGCGCCCTGCGAAAACCCACACAGGACGATCTCTTCCTCGCTCAGTCCAGCGTCGGTGACTTTTGCAATCGTGTCGGACACAACCTTGAGCGCCGAGCTCAGCGCCGGTTCGTTGTTCTCAATCGGCGCCATGAACGACTCGGGGTACCAGGAGCGTTGTGCGGCCTGCGGAGCGAGGTACGCCACGTCGGGCATGCTCAACTCGTCGGACAGACTCAGGATGCCGCGGGCCGAGGCGCCGCGCCCATGGAGGAGGATCATGACCGCAGAGGCCTCCGAGAGCGGAACGCCGCGGTCGAGGAGGGGCTGGTCCTGATGAGGATGGTCGGAGGAAGGCATATGGTTTTTAGATTCGTGCAGCATCAACCAGTTTAGTGTCGCGTCCGTACCGGGGAACGCCTTCCGACGGAAATCGCTCCAACAGTCCAGAGAGGGTTCCCCAGTCCCACGCTCACTGCTCCGCCTGCCCCCCAGCATCATGTGGCCCCGGGAGGCACGAGGCGACATCGCCGGATTGCCGAACACGAGGTGCCGCCATTTCCAGGATCGCCGCCCCCTCTGCGTTCCCTTCCTCCGCCAGAGGCGCATACCAACCTCCTCCATCTGCCCGTTCTTGGCGAGAGGATTGTGTAAACCGAGCATAGAAGCGGTTCCAGGATTTTCCGTGTGGGGATCAACCTCCATCGTTTGCAGTTTCGATAGTGTAAAGTCGGGACTCTGCCGAGTGCTGGCTCGTGCTGTGTTGCGTGCTCCGTGTCGGGTTGAGCATTGCTGACCGAGTCGTAACTTCGTAGCAGACAGTCAACCTTCGAACACTGAGTACACGTTCGACACTCAACATCCTCTGCTTGACTACGCACGAGTACTGCGGCACAATGATCGGGATGGACCGCCCGTTTCACAATCGTGCACGGTCCGTTCGGTGGAAATTAGAGGACGAACGTGTGCAGAGGGCGTCCCGTCCCAACCATCGTGATTGAGTACTAGCGTCCCGCCTCGCCCCCGTTCCACGAACTGCGGTTTCCGCTGCCGCCGCCCATGAGCGACGCCGTCCAAGACCACTGTGGCATCTTCGGCATTTTCAATCACCCTGAGGCCGCCCGGCATACGTACTACGGGCTCCATGCCCTGCAGCACCGGGGACAGGAGTCGGCGGGCATCGCCACTTCCACCTTCGACGAGAAGCAGCAGGAGCCGGTTATGCCGGTCCACAAGGACTTTGGCCTTGTGCTCGACGTCTTCGACGACCCAGACCTCTTCGAAAAGCAGTTGCTGGGAGACGCAAGCATTGGCCATAATCGATACTCCACGAGTGGCTCTTCGGCCAACCGGGCCAATATTCAGCCCCTCGTCGTCCACCACCGGAAAGGCAACCTCGCCCTCTCGCACAACGGCAACCTGTCCAACGCCCGCGAGCTTCGGAAAAGCTTTAGCGAGCGCGGCACCCTCTTCCAGACCACCAGCGACAGCGAGCTGATTCTGCACCTCACGGCCCAGAGCCGACGGCAGAATCACCTCGATCAGATCATCGACGCGCTGATGCAGATCGAGGGCGCCTACTCGCTGCTCCTGCTCACGGACGACCACATGATCGCCGTCCGCGACCCGAACGGCTTCCGTCCGCTGGCCCTGGGCCGCATGGACACGCCCGATACCCACGAGGGCTCCGCCTACTGCGTCGCCAGCGAGACGTGCGCCTTCGACATGATCGACGCGGAGTACGTGCGCGACATCGAGCCGGGCGAGGTGCTGGTCATCGACCGCGAGGGCTGTGCCAACGAGGGCGACTTTGAGAGCCACGAGATCCCGACCAAGTTCGGCGTCAGCCAGTGCGTCTTCGAGTACGTCTACTTCTCACGGCCGGACTCGCAGATCTTCGGCGAAATGGTGGACAAGGTCCGCCGACAACTCGGCATTCAGCTCGCCCAGGAGGCCCCGATTCCCGAAGAAGCCAACGACGACGAAAAGACGCCGATCGTGGTGCCGGTGCCGGACTCTGCCAACACCTCCACGCTCGGCTTTGCGGAAGAATGCCAGGAGATGGGCCGCCGCTGTCGGTTCGACCTCGGCCTCATCCGCAATCACTACGTGGGGCGCACGTTTATCGCTCCGGGCCAGGACCGCCGCGAGATGAAGGTCCGATGTAAGTTCAACACCGTGCAGGGCCTGCTGGAGGACCGCACCGTCGTCGTGCTCGACGACAGTATCGTGCGGGGCACCACCGCGCGCTACCTCGTCGACATGCTGCGCGACTCCGGGGCCAAGAGCGTCCACTTCCGCGTCACGTCTCCCCCGGTCATCAGCCCCTGCTTCTACGGCATGGACTTCCCGGACGCCGAGGAGCTGCTGGCCAACCGGTTCGACAGCATCGAGGACATGCGGGACTACCTCGGCGTCGATTCGCTGGCGTACCTCTCCGTCGAGGGCCTCATGAAGGCCGTAAACCGCGCCAACGACAACCACCTCGGCTACTGCAATGCCTGCTTCACCGGTGACTATCCGGTCCCTGTCAACAAGGACATGACGAAAGAGGAGTTCGACTGGCAAGCCCCCGCGCCGCGAGCGTAGTGAGCAAGTAGTTTCAGACTGCGCCGCGAGCGTAGCGATCAAGTGATTTCAGATCGCTCCGCCCAAGGCCTTCGTCCGTTGCCTGTGAGCTGCCCACTCTGTCCGAGAGTGATCGGCCTGCCACACTCGCAATCAAGGATGATGAAATTGAAGACAGAGAGGTGTATTTGGTAACATTGGGCGAACCCTCGCTCGTTGTACTGTGCTAGAAGAAGTCGCATACTTCTCCTCACAGTCGACGGCGTTGTTATGGACTTCATTTCGAGAGCACGTCTGCTCGCCCTTCTCCTCGTCTCCCTCGCCCTCTTTTCCGCCCCCTCAGCTTGGGCCCAGCAGACGGGTCGCCTCACGGGTCAAGTCGTAAGTGAGGAGTCGGGCGAACCGCTCGTGGGAGCCACCGTCGCGCTCTGGACCGAGACGGCAGAGGACTCGACGCTGGTAACGGGCACGGCCACCGGCTCGGACGGTGGGTTCGTTCTGGAGGCCGATCCCGGCCCCCGATACGTGCTCCGGATCAGCTACGTCGGCTTTGCCAACCGCCGCTTTCCCAACACGCGCCCGACGACGGGAGAAGGGACGGACCTCGGGACCATTCGCCTCGCCTCCGAAACGACGCAGGCCGGAGAGGTTGAAGTCATGGCCGACCGGCCCGCGGCCCGAATGGAAACGGACCGAAACGTCTACAACACGTCCGACCAGACGCTGAGCGCTGGCGGGTCGGCCCGGTCGGTACTGGAGGACCTCCCCTCGGTGCGGATCGACATGGACGGAAGCATCAGCTTTCGAGGGAGTGAGAGCGTCTCCCTCCACATCAACGGAGAACCCGCGTCTCTGCAGGGACAGAGCCTGGTAAGCTACCTGGAAAGTCTCTCGGCCGATGCGGTGGAGCGGGTAGAGATCATCCCGAATCCCTCGGCAAAATACGACCCGACGGGCATGGCCGGAATTATCAATGTCGTGCTCAAACACGACCTGGCCGCTGGCTGGAACGGCGGCATGACGCTCGGCACCGAACGGGACGCCAACGCACGGTGGGGCGGCAACGCTTCGGGAAATGTGGGCTACCAGTCCGGGGGCTGGCGGGCGATGGCAACCTATTCCCACCGCCGCGACAGTGAGGAGGATTCCGATGCTCGCTTTCTCGAACAGCTCAACGCCGACTCCCCCAACCGGCTTACGGAGCAGTCCGGTCAGGAGGAAGAGCAAGACCGCTCCCACTCCCTTAACACGCAGGTGGAGTACTCTTTCTCAGAGAACACCTCGTTCGACCTGGAGACGACCTTCAGCTATCGCGGAGATGAGGAAACGGGCACAACAGAATACTGGGAATACCGTAGCTCGACCACACCGGAGAACCGGCAGGACCGCTACGCCCGCGTGACCGAGTCCGAAAATCTCGACCGCAGCATTGACGGACGCCTCGGGGTTGACCATGAGTTTGGGCAGGGACATACCCTGAGTGCCCAGCTCCGCTACGACCGCGAATTCGAAACCGAGGATGGCCTCTACAAGGTATTCGGCTACGAAAATGGCACCCGCCGCCCCGCTCCCCGCACCCAGGAACTGGAGACGCTCAATGAAGACGAGCAGGACGGCTCCCTGAAGCTCGACTACGAACGGTCTCTCGGGGACTTTGCCCTGGAAACGGGGTACAAGGGCACGCTTCGCCGCCTCGACAACGACCAAACCTTCGAAGGAACCGAGACGACCTTTACGTTCGACGAGCAAATCCATGCGGCCTACGCAACCGTAAACCGCGGCTTCGGGGACGTGAGCCTGGAGGCAGGCCTGCGCGCCGAAACTGTGGGGACCGCCTTCGACCTCAGCGGCACGGGAACCACCAAAAGCTCGTACGTGAGCCTGTATCCGAGTGCCTTCCTCACCTACAAGCCCAGCCCCCGACGCCAGGCGCGCCTCTCCTACAGCAAACGTGTGGATCGGCCCAACCTCTGGCACATTAGCCCCCTAGAGGACAACGAAGACCCCACGTTTCGGCGCGAGGGCAACCCCGGACTCGACCCGGAATACATCCACTCTTTTGAGCTGAGCATGACGCAGCGATGGGGAATTGGCTCAGTCACCCTCACGCCGTACGTACGCCACACGGTAAATGAGATCGAGCGCGTCCCCCGACAGGAAACCAACGAGAATGGAGAGACCGTGATTGTCCTCCGGGCCGAAAATCTCTCCTCAAGCACCGCCTACGGCACCGAGGTGGTCGGGACCTATAGCATCGGGGAGTGGCTCCAGGGACGGCTGAATGGGAGCGTCTACCGGTCCGTGACCGACGGATCGAACCTGACGACTGACCGTAGCCAGGACGCTCTCCTTTACTCGGGACGTGCCAACCTACGGATCAAACTGCGGGACGGCCTGCAGTTGCAGATGAGCCAGTTTTACCGTCCGGCCCGCGAGATTCCGCCCCAGGGCCGAATGGACGCTTTTTCCAGCACGGAAATGGGCCTCCGGCAACAGCTCTTCGGGGGCAACGGAAGCCTCACCCTGCGGGTCGACGACCTCTTCGACCAGACGCAGATGAACATCTGGTACCGGGACGAGGACGTCTTCCAGGACTCCAATTTTCAGTGGGGGCGCCGGGAAGTGTCGCTGGCCTTCCAGTACACGTTTGGCTCCGGATCGCAGGACGGCGGCCGGGATCGGCGACGGCGACGGTAAGCCGTCAAGGCACGAAGTACAGACTTGCTATAAATGATGGCAGACCACAGACAACCGACCGCCTCAAGAGCCATCTCCGTCGGTCCGCCGTCTGCCCAGCCGCAGCCTAAAGTAGACCTGCGTCCTCAGCAGCCTCGCGAAGCGTCTCACGCTGCTCATCGCTCAGGTCGGACGGCACGTCCACGTCCACCTCGACGTAGAGGTCGCCCTGCCCGTCCTCGGTCTTCACGCCCTGGCCGCGCAGGCGCAGCTTCTCGCCCGGCTGGGTGCCCGCCGGAATCGTGAGCTTGATGCGCTGGCCGTAGGGCGTGGGGATGCGTCGTTCCGTGCCGAGTAGGGCCTCGAACACGCCGATTTCCTCCGTGAGGTGGATGTCGTCGCCCTTGCGTCGGAAGCGTGGGTGCTCGCCCACTTCAAAGGTCACGTAGAGGTCGCCGCGCTCTCCCGTCGGCCCGGCCTGTCCCCGCCCCTTCAGCCGAATCTTGTAGCCGTTGCGCACGCCCTGGGGAATGGTGAGTCGGATGGACTCGCCGGTGGGCAGCTCCACTTCCCGACGTCCCCCTTCCAGGGCCTCCCGAAACGACAACCGCAGCTTCGTCTCAATGTCCTGACCGCCGCGCCGCTGCCGTTGGCGTTGCTGTCCGCGCTGCTGACGGAAGGGATCTTGTCCGCGCGTGGCCCCGCCTCCGCCACGTCCCCCAAAGAAGCTCTCAAAGATGTCGCCAAGGCCGCCCCGCCCGCCGAAGACCTCGTCGAAGCCGCCCTGCTCGAAGTGCACATTGGGACCGCCGCCGCGCTGCCCCCCGAATCCACGACCGCCCCCATTCGGGCCACCAAAGCCCCCGCCCCCGCCGAAGCGACGTTGGGCATCGTACTGCTGACGCTTCTCCTCGTCGGAGAGGATCGAATACGCCTTCTGTACTTTCTTGAACTTCTCCTCGGCGTTCGGATCGTCCGGGTTGCGGTCCGGGTGGTGCTTGCGCGCGAGCTCCCGATACGCCTTCTTGATTTCCTTCTTGCTCGCGTCTTCGTCGACGCCGAGAATGTCGTATAGGTCTTTCGTTTGCGGCATAGGAGTACAACGCTATGAGAGCGCAGTCCAGCGCAAAATGGTGAGGTACGCGTCCCTGTCAAAAGTGACAGGACGACGCTCCGGGCCCGCCGCGTCCCGCCAAAATGTAGCCGCGGAGACGCCGGAACGTCCCGCAAATCCGGGACACTGGGCATTCTTTTCTTTTCACACATTCCATGCCACCCCACACATCAGACGAAATGGCGGACGTCCTCGTGTCATCGCGTCTGACTTGTGTCATTTCCGGAGACGTTCTGAACCTTCAGTCTCCCTGACCGTCCGTCAGTTTGACGAGAGTGCACAAATCCAACCGTGCCTCATTCAGCGCTCCGAACAGGTAATCCCCCGAAATGTCTCCGTTCTGGATCCTACTCCGGCACCGCTGGTGACGCCTACGGCGAAGTTTATACCGTCATGTAGACCTATTCAACGTTCTTCTGGTCCTGTTCCTGGGTCTGCTCCCCCTGTATGGCCTCGGGGTCGGGAGTTACGTGGTGACGGACCTGCTCCAACAGCGGTACCCAGATGCCGACCCGACGGCGCTCGTCAACGGCAGTATGCTGTATCTGGTCCTGGGGTTGGTCCTCGTCCGCCTCCTGTTCCGGTTCCTGCGTACGGAGCGGCTGGATTCGTATTTGCCCCTTCCGATCTCAACAAACAGGCTGCTGCGCGCGCAATTTCTTCTGTCCCTGGTCTCCCCCCATACGCTCCTAGCCCTCGTCATCGTGGGCCCGCTCTGGAGTGCGGAGATGGGTGGAGCGACATCAACCGTGGGCGCTCTCGCTTGGCTCGCGTCCGCCCTGTTGCTGAACGTCGTAGGCCCGGCGTTGAGCACGCAGGGGCTGAGTGTGCTCCTGGACTGTCGTCCGTGGACGGGAAGTGTGAGTCTACTTCTCGGGGTCTTAGCAATTGGGCTGGACGCGGCAACAGGACTCGGCCTGGTGCATGCAGCCTCCCAGTTCATATTCGGCACACCGGTTCCCGGACTGGCCTGCACACTCGTCGGGGTCGGTGGGGCGACCGTCGCGCTACTCCGGGCGATGCGCATACGGCTGGACACCGACCAGCAAACGCACCGGGCAAGCACTCGATCCGGTGGACGCGGTGCCTTCTACCGATGTATCGAAGACACACTGCCGGCAGGCCAACTCGTTGCGCTGGAGCTTCGACAGATGATTCGCACGCGGCTGCTCCGACGCTTCCTTCCTGGATTGCTGCCGATCTTATTGATTGGATACGGAAATTATTTCATCGCCGCGGTTCCGGGAGGGTCGTTGTCTCCTCTAGGAGAGGCCAGAAGTGCGTTTTGGATCGTTGGCGTCGTCGCGGGAATAATGATCTACGGGGGATATTCCTACGGGGTGCTCTCCGATTACGCCGATGGACTGTTCGCCCGTCCTCACGCCCTCGCTATGATCGTGAAGAGCCGGATGATCATGCTCGGGCTGTGGGCGCTCTTCGGATTGCTCCTCACGATCCCCTTGTGGCCGTGGGTGCCGCGGGCCCAAGTTGTTTCCGCACTGGCCTTCGTCGTCTTTCTGATTGGCACGTTCATCCCCGGACTGGTCTTTTTTGGCCGCGAACGCGAACCCCGGTCGACTCCTCCACTGCAGAGGGCATTTCTGCGTCTCCGGCCGCGATGGAGATCGGCCTCAAAATGGGCCTGCCGGTAGGCTTGATCCTCGCAGTCGGAATCGTCGTTGGGGGACTCTTTTCCGCCTGGCTCACGGTGTCCGTCTTGTTCGCGAGCATCGGTCTTATCGGCGTGCTAAGCCTCCCGTGGATGGTCCCGAGTTTCGTCCGCCAGTTGGACCGCCACCGGCGCGAAATGTTGGAGGGGTTCTGGAAAAACGACCCCGTTTGACGTTCAGGCGCTGGGCCTCCAGGATGTACCGACGCCGGTCATCCGCCTCTTCCCTCTTCGCCCTATTGCGTAAGAGGATCAGGCCCCTCCAGTACTCGTTCCGCAGCCCCCTTCGATTCACAATTCTTCCTCTCCCAAGTCATAGATGAACGGAATGTCAGCTTACCCGGACTCGACCCGCCCCCTCCAGACGGTCCTCGTGGCCAACCGCGGCGAAATTGCCGTGCGCGTCCTGCGCACCTGTCACGAACAGGGCCTCCGCACGGTGGCCGTTTACAGCACGCCGGACCGCTCGGCCCCCCACGTGCGTCTGGCGGACGAGGCGTACCACATCGGTCCGGCGCCCGCCGCCGAGTCGTACCTCGACCAGGAGGCGATCCTGAAGGTGGCCGATCGCAGCGGGGCCGACGCCATTCATCCCGGCTACGGCTTCCTCTCAGAAAACGCCGATTTTGCGGAGGCCTGTGCCGACGCTAGCGTCCACTTTGTGGGCCCGCCCCCGGAGGCCATTCGCGCGATGGGCGATAAGACCGCCGCCCGGCAACTCATGGAGGAGGCGGGGGTCCCGATGGCCCCCGGCACGACCGACGCGGTGGCGACCACGGAGGACGGAGAGGAAATCGCCAAAGAGATCGGCTATCCGGTGCTCATCAAAGCGGCGGCCGGCGGGGGCGGAAAGGGCATGCGCATCGTGCACGAGCCTGAGAATTTCGCAGGGGCGATGGATCGGGCGCAAGGCGAGGCCGAGTCCTCGTTCGGCGACGACCGCGTCTTTATCGAGAAGTACATCGAGGAGCCCCGTCACATTGAGTTTCAGATTCTGGCGGACCACCACGGGAATACGATCCACCTCTTCGAGCGGGAGTGCTCCATCCAACGGCGGCATCAGAAGGTGATCGAAGAGGCGCCGTCGTCGGTCCTCACGCCGGAGGTCCGTCGCGAAATGGGCGAGGCGGCAGTGGCGGCCGCGGAGTCCTGCGGCTACCGGAACGCCGGGACGGTCGAGTTTCTGGTGGACAAGGACTTGAACTACTACTTCATGGAGATGAATACCCGGCTGCAGGTGGAGCACCCGGTCACGGAGTGGGTGACGGGCGTGGACTTGGTCGCCGAGCAACTGCGCGTGGCGCAGGGCGAAGAATTGGGATACACGACGGACGATTTGTCGATCGACGGGCACGCCGTGGAGAGCCGCATCTATGCTGAGGACCCCGCTTCGAATTTTTTGCCGGACCCCGGCCCGCTGAAGCGGCACGCGGCGCCGTCCGGCTTCGGCGTGCGGGTGGACGCGGGGGTGGAGGAGGGGGGCGAGGTGCTCATCCACTACGACCCGATGATCTCGAAACTCACCACGTGGGGCGTGGACAGAGAGGACGCCATCGACCGCATGATCCGGGCGCTGGACGAGTACGAGGTGGCGGGCATGGCCACCACGATTCCGTTCTGCCGATTCGCCATGCAGCACGAGGGATTCCGCCAGGGAGATTTCACCACTCATTTCGTGGATGAGGAATTCGATCCGGATGCCCTTCACCTCGACAACCCGGACCGCGACGAGCTGGCGGCCCTCGCTGCTACGCTCTACTACCGCCGAACGCAGGAGGAAGATGCCCCTACGATTGCCTCGACGGACAATGGAACGAAAGAGATCAGTCCGTGGCGCCAGCGGCGGCGCAGATCATAAGACTTTCGGAATCCGTTCGTCGGACCGACCCACGCCCCCCCTTTCACGCCCCACAAGAGAGCCCGGCTGCACAAGAGATCGTATGTGGATGGAGTGTGGATAAGTCTCCAGAGCGGCCTTCTGCCGAGCTAACCCGCCCCAATAACAGAACCAAACCCGGGGAGTGCGTCGTCGTGTCCCTCCCCATTTCTGCAAACTGGATCTCCGTTATTCCTTCTGGTGCTCGATCAGGCTCAGCCGGTTGTGGATAAGTTTGGGATTGCCCTCTGGCTGTTGCTGGAGGCCCATCCGGACCCGTGTTCGTCCCGCCTGCCGCCGCTTGAAGTTCCATGGAGCAACCGAGGCTGTATTAGGTTATAGCTCGCCCGTGATTACACACGAATGTACGTTCTCCACTCCTCATGCCTGAGACTGCCCCGCAGACCACCACTCCCGAATCACGTGACGCCGTGTCCGTCGAATCGCTGGCGGCCGAGTGTGCAACCGCCGCACGGGAGCTCAGCACCCTCTCGACCGACGCGAAGAACCGCGTCCTCCGCCGCATGGCTGACGAGTTGGAAGCGTCGACCGACGCGATCTTGTCCGCCAACGAGACCGACATGGAGAATGGGCGTGAGGAGGGCCTGTCCGAGGCGCTCCTCGACCGGCTGCTCCTCACCCCCGAACGCATCGAGAAGATGGCCAACGCCCTGCGCGACGTGGCGTCCTTCTCCGACCCGGTGGGCGAGATGAGCGGCACCCGGAAGCGACCCAGCGGCATCGAGGTGGGCAAGATGCGCGTGCCGCTCGGCGTCATCGGCATGATCTACGAGGCGCGTCCCAACGTGACGGCCGACGCCGCGGGCCTCTGCTTTAAAGCCGGAAATGCGGTGCTGCTGCGCGGCGGGTCGAATGCGTTCAATTCGAACCAGGCCGTCGCTGCGGCGCTGCATCGCGCCCTGGAGGCCGAAGACGTGAACCCGGCCGCCGTGACGCTCATCCCCACCACCGACCGCGAAGCGGTGCAGGAGATGTTGACGCTCAACGAGCACATCGACCTCATCATCCCCCGTGGGGGGGAGGGACTCATCCGGTTCGTGGACGAGACGAGCCGCATCCCCGTCATCAAGCACTACAAGGGGGTCTGCCACCTCTACGTGGACGACGATGCCGATCTGGAGATTGCGGAGGACCTACTGCTGGACGGCAAGGTCTCGCGCCCGAGTGTCTGCAACGCGCTCGAGACTATGCTCGTGCACGAGGACGTGGCGGAGGATTTTCTGCCCCGCGCCCAGCAGCTTCTGGACAAATCCAACGTGGAACTCCGCGGCGACGAACGTACCCGTGAGATTCTGGACGGCGTGTCTGAGGTGACGGAGGACGATTACGCGGCGGAATACCTCGACCTGACGCTGGCGGTGCGCGTGGTGGACAGCGACGACACGGCGATGAACCACATCACCGAGTACGGCTCCAACCACACCGAGGTCATCGTGACCGACACGCTGCCCACGGCTCGGCGCTTCGTGCGCTCGATCGATGCCTCGGTCGTGCTGGTGAACGCGTCCTCGCGCTTCTCGGACGGGGGCGAGCTGGGCCTCGGCGCCGAGATCGGCATTTCCACCACCAAGCTGCACGCCTACGGCCCGATGGGGCTCGACGCGCTCACGACGGAGAAGTTTGTGGTGTATGGGGAGGGGGAAACGCGACACGACGTTGAAAAATAACCCCAGCTGACTGGATATGTCGTCCAAAGGGTTCTGCTGACGTCCTCGTCGGAAAGTTGAAGGTTGGAAGGGCGACGGTTTTGAGTTCTGCGCTACATGCCTCTCATCGTGGGTGAGGGGACCTCTTCCTCAACCTTCCAACCTTCGACTTTCCCCTGCCCCGAAAACACCTTCTCACCCGAGGGATGGACGCTCTGGCAAGAGAAAAGCCACATCGTCTGGGGGTGAATCCTACCAGTCCATCTTGCCGAGCACCGGCCACATCTCTTGAATGTCATCATTCTCCGTGACGAGATCGTCGACCTCCGTCTGGGCGATGTGATTGACGTAGTTGCTAAAGATCTTGAGGCCGATGAGGGTATTGATCTCGTAGAGCTCGGTCTTGCCGATGCCTTCCCACTGTAGATTGGAGAGGTCGTCCTCATCCAGCCAGCCCCGCTTGTCGAGGAGGAGGCGGGTCGCTTTGACGAGGGTCCGCAAACGATCGTCCTCGGGAAGCCCCCCCCGGTGGATGGTCTCGATGGTCTCCTGGTCGAGCCCGGCCTGCCGCCCCAAAAAGGCATGGGTGCGGGTGCAATAGTGGCAGTCGTTGTACCGGGAGATGGTAAGGATAACCGCCTCCCGTTCGTGATCCGGCAACTCGCCCTGCTCTACCAAGTCCATCGTGGCGATGTAGGCGCGGGCCGCCGCGGGACTGTGCTCATTCAGCACCTTGATCTGGTTCGGCACGAAGCCGCCGTAGAAGTCCTTCGCCATGTCGCGCACCTCCTCCACGGCATCGGTAGAGGGGGCACTGGTCGATTGATCGGGCATCGGTTCAGACGATGTGTTATCTGTCGATCTTTGAATGAGGTGACCTTCGTCTCCTTGGTATTCTGCGACCGCAGACGGCTGCTTGCCGACTGCTGTTTGTATGATTCCCAAGCCTGCCCTCAGAGCGTTCTTCTGCAGGAGAGGGCCTCGGTTGCGGCCTCTCTTCTCCGCGCTTCCACGCGCCTACGCATTCAGCCCATAAACAGGCGCTGCCGTTCGATCGTGTCCGGCTCATCCGGAACGTGGTCGAGTGCATCCTCAACATTTTCCAGAGGGGGGTCCACGTCCGGATCCGCGATGTGACTGGTGAAGCTCGTGAACGTCTTCAGCCCAATGAAGGCAAAAATCTCATACAGCTCTCCGCGCCCCACCCCCCGCTCCTGAAAGTCGCGGAGCGTGTCGGCATCCAACCAGCCCCGTTCCTCACACGACGTGAGGGTGGCCTCCACGAGGGCCTGGATCCGATCGTCCGACACCGTCTCTCCCGCCAGCAATTGCTCGATCACCTTCGGTGAGAGCCCCGCATCGAGTGCCATGCGCGCATGCACGACGGCATCGTACCGACTATCGTGGTAGCGCGCCATCGTGAGAAGGACGACCTGCTGGTCGACCGGCCGCAGGTTGCCGTCCATGAGGGCCGCATCGGCGGCCACGTAGACCGCTCCCGGGGCCCCGGTGTACTGATTCGTTTCCTCGAAAAGATTTGGCACGGTCCCGTACGCCTTGGTCGCCGTCTGTTCGACGTCTTGGGTGAGGTCGGACGACATGGAAGAGAGGAGAGTCGGGAGCGAAATAGCGAATGTGGAACGCTCATGGTACCTGCCCGGCGCCCGTTCGTGCCCACTACCGTGGGGCTCGTTGAGAGATTTGGACACGACGGGCGTCCAAATGGAGGAAATGGCTCCCCATCGGTCCACTAGACGCAGCTGTACAGGTGCTACTACACCCAATCGTTTTCACTTTAGGGCATTACTCTATGCTGTTCAATGATACCAATGCCCACCAAACCGATAGGGCAGTCCTTTGTAGGATGTATGATCACCGGTGCTGCATTTTTTCCTTTGTCCTCATGATACAACGGACTATCCTTCTTTTGGCCTGGGGCTTTCTGCTCGCCGCCGTCGGTCCGCTGTCCGGCTGCGCTCAAGAACAAGAGCGCGCGTCTCCCTCCGCGAAACCAACGACGACGGATTCGTCCCTTACCAAGGACGTAGCCTACGTGAAAACGCCCCAGCGGGTCGTGGAGCGGATGCTCGAAATGGCAGACGTCTCGGAAACCGACGTGGTGTATGACCTGGGGAGTGGGGACGGGCGCTTTGTGATTACCGCCGCACAGCAGTATGGGGCCCGGGGCGTGGGCATTGAAATCGATCCGGAGCTGATCCGAACGGCCCGGGCAAAGGCCCGTCTGGCCGGCGTGTCCGACCGGGTCACGTTTCGGCAAGGAAACCTCTTCGACGCCGATCTGCACAACGCGTCGGTCGTCACGCTGTACTTGCAAGCCGACCTTAACCTCCGCCTCCGTCCCAAACTCCTTCTTCAGCTCGACCCGGGCGACCGTGTGGTTTCGCACGATTTCGGGATGGGGGCCTGGTCGCCGGACCGGACCGAGACCTTGGCCGGAAGCACGATCTACCTTTGGACCATCTCCGACCGGATCCCCGATTCCCTCGCCCACTAGCCTCCGTCCGTCTCTATCCTGCTCGGCGAGGCGTTCGGCCCCTTTCCCATACCGGGTGAATCCTCGCCAAAAACGGCCTACGGCATGTGTCCGTCTGGGGGCCGCTTCGTACTGCCGGTTGCGCCCGTGACCTGAGAGGACTACGTTTGGATGTTGCGTGGCTCCTATTGCCGCATCCACGCCTTTTTCGACGACCCGCCTTCATCCATCGTGGAGACATGGATCTATCGCTGTTCCTGACTGCCGCCTTCGCCTTTCTCGTCATCAACGGGATGCTGCTCTCAGCCTCCCTGCTGGTGTACGCAGAGCGGCGCGTCTCGGCCTTTATGCAAAATCGCCCCGGCCCGAACCGCGTGGGCCCTGTGGGCATCCTCCAGCCGTTTGCCGACGTGCTCAAGTTCGTGCTGAAGGAGGACGTGCAGCCGGCGCAGTCGAACAAATTCATCCACGCCATGGCGCCGGTGCTCATGGTGGTCATCGCAATGACGACGGCGGCGCTCATTCCCTTTGCCGAGGGCGTAGTGGTGGCCGACATCAGCGTGGGGGTCGTGATGCTGCTGGCTCTCACGTCCATCAGCGTCTACGGCGTGACGCTCGCCGGCTGGAGCTCCAACAGTAAGTTTCCACTCCTGGGCGGCCTTCGCTCGGCGGCGCAGATGGTAAGCTACGAGTTGTCGATGGGCCTGGCGGTCATCTCCGTCGCGCTCATCGCGGGCTCGCTCAACTTTATGACCATCGTCGAAGATCAGGCCTCCGGACAGGCCCTGTTGGGATGGAATATGATCCGCAACCCAATTGGCGGTCTGATCTTCATCGTCACGGCCTTCGCCGAAACGAACCGCGCCCCCTTCGACCTGCCGGAGGCGGAGGAGGAACTGGTGGGCGGGTTCCACACCGAGTACAGTGGGATGAAATTCGGCATGTTCTTCCTGGCTGAGTACGTGAACTGGTTCATCGCCTCCTTCTTCATCGTCACCCTCTTCTTTGGCGGCTACCTCATTCCCTTCCAGCCGCTACTGCTGGACATTGCCCCGGCCCTGGACGGCACAGCCCTTTTTGCGGTGCTTCAGTTCCTCAGTCTCATGCTGAAGGTCTGCTTCTTCGTCTTCCTCTTCATCTGGGTGCGATGGACGTTCCCCCGTTTCAAGTACAACCAGCTCATGGACGTGGGGTGGCGCTACCTGCTGCCGATTGCCCTGGCAAACGCGATCCTCATTGCCGTGGGCGTCATTCTCTTCGATTCGATTGGGCTGTAGGCTCCCGTTTTTTGCGGGTCGGATTGGGCAATGGCGGCTCCCTGCCCGCTTCTTGCAGTCCTGCCCTGTAGCGTGTGGGAGTGGGGGAGGTGGCGCGGGTCTGCTTCTTTCGGTCGCTTGGCGTAGCTCCGCGCGGACGTGCTTTTCGGATGGGAGGGAAGAGGATCGAGGAGTGAGGATTGACGCTCAGCGGGACGGACCTGTGAGTGCTCTCTTCGCCCGCGCTCTCTACGCCCGTACCCTCTTTCTCCTTTGGGATAGACGTTCCCCCCGACAACACCTATCATGTCCGGCCCGTCCCCTCGTAGGACCACTGCTCTCGCACTGTTATGCCGGACGAAATCTCCCCTACCCGTACGTCGCCCGTCGCCATCGTAGGGGCCGGTGCAGTGGGCACGGCGCTCGCCCGGCGGCTCGTGACGCAAGGGCATCCGGTACAGGCCGTGCTCAGCCGAACTGCGGACTCCGCCCAGGCGCTGGCCGAGCGGGTGGAGGCCCCAGTTGATTCCGATGATGTTTCGGCCCTGCCGAGCGACGTGCGGCTCGTGCTCCTCTGCGTCCCCGACGACGCGATTGCCTCCGTGGCCGAGCGGCTTGCAACGGTCGATCATCCGTGGGCGGACACCATCGTGGGCCACACCTCCGGGGCACACACCGCCGAGATCCTGTCGCCGCTGGCGGACCGGGGAGCGGCGACGCTCAGCTTTCACCCGCTCCAAACCTTCGCGCCCACAACGCCGCCCGAAGCCTTTGAGAACATTCTCGTAGGGGTGGAGGGCAAGGCGTCGGCTGTGGCGGCGGGAACTGCCCTCGCCAAAACCATCGGGGCTCGTCCTGTGGAGCTTACCGCGGAAAGCAAAGCCCTGTACCACTGCGCCGCCGCACTGGCCTCGAACGGACTCGTGGCCCTCATGGCCGTGGTGGAAGAGGTGTTTGCGGCGGCAGACGTGGACGCGCCTGCCGTCGACCTCGTGGCCCCGCTCGTACACCAGACCTGGCAAAACCTGAAAGAGGACTCGCCCGAACGCAGTCTCACCGGTCCCGTGGCCCGGGGCGACCGTGCGACGGTCGAGTCGCACCTGGACGCGCTGAGCGACGCGGCCCCACACCTCGTCCCTCTCTACGCCGCCCTCTCCACAGAAATGACCCGCACCGCCGTCCGCGGGGGACACCTCGACAGTGCCACTGCGGAGGAAGTGCTTCAAATGCTCCAAAAACCCCTACAGTCCTCCTCCAATTCTCCAGATTCAACAGGGGCTTTGCATTGATTCTTTCGAAGAATGGTGTTTTCTTCATGCGACACCCACACAATGCGGAACCCGTACCGGGTTTTGTTCGATATCACGGGCTGTTGTGACGCTGGCGTCCGAATGAGATTGTTGCGCCCTCTGAGCCCGTTTCCCTACGGTTGTAGAGTGCAGATGTCTCAGGAAACAGATTCGGGTGCCGGTGATGCTCACAGACTTCCCCATAGCAGCTTGTTGACATGAATACGCGCCGCAGTGCCTCTCCCGACGCGTCCTCGACTTCGGACGAAACCGCCTATCGGGAGCGCATTGAACGCCGCCCTCTCCTTCTGGAGCAGGAAGGCGACCACTCCCGTTCTTCCGAGGTCACTCAGCCGGACGTGGAGGCCCTTCAGGCACTGATCGAGCGGGTCGGGCAGGAAGGATCGGCCTTTCAATCCGTCGCGGTGGCGGCGGTGCAGATCCTCGAGCGGGCCCTGTCCTACGAACGCGAAGCGGCCGATGCCGCCCTTTCGCTCGGCCAGCAAGAAAAGCTGCAATCAATGGTCAACACGGCCGAGCAGGCCGTCGCCCTCCTCCGAAGCACCCTTACCTCTCAGGGCAGCGGCAAGGTCATCCACCTGTGTGCGCAAGGTGAGCCCCCGACCCCTGCCGACAACCAGCCCTGGTGGTTTGCCCTCACCGATGCTCTGGAAGTGCTGGAAGAGGGCACCGGCCGCATGACCTCGCTCACCACGGCCCAGGCCGAAGGCAGCCCGGCGTGCGAACTGAGCCGCGCCGTGGCCCAACTCCTCCGCGAGCATCACGACGCTCTGCTCCTCGAAGCCGACGAGTGGATCTCGTAGGCCGAGGCCGCATGATTTTTCCCGTTTCCTCAGACGCAGCCCGGCACCCGGGAGGCGTCTTTTTCTTTGGAGGCCCTGGAGGCGCCTTCCTTCGTTCTCACTGTTTCATTTCCCAGACCCTTCTTCCCGAATGCCATCGTCGTCCGCCGATCGGAACGAACAAGAACAACGCCGGCGCGAGGAGCGCACCGCACTCGAAGAGCGGGGCATCGATCCTTATCCCTATGCCTGGGACGTAGATGCCCACGCCGAAGACATCCTCGACACCTTCGACGACGACAAACACCAACCGGAGGATGGGGAGCCGGGCGAGTATGCGGTCTCGATTGCCGGACGCATCACGGGGCTTCGTGTGATGGGCGGCTCGGCCTTCTTTGACCTGCGGGACGAGAGTGGGACGATTCAGGTCTACGTCCGCTCACAGGACCTCGGCGAAGATTTCTACGAGGAGGTCTTCACGGAGCTGTTCGACATCGGCGACATCGTGGGCGTCAAGGGCTTCGTCTTCCGCACCGGAATGGGGGAAGTCACCGTCCGTGCGGCCGACGACTTCCAGCTGCTGGCCAAGTCGCTGCGCCCCCCGCCCCCGGTGAAAGAGGTCACGGAGGATGGGGAGGTCGTGGAAAAGCACTACGAGGTCACCGACAAGGAATTCCGCTATCGGCAGCGGTACGTCGACCTTTTCGTCAATCCCGACACGCGCGATGTCTTCCGCCAACGGGCGGAGCTTATCTCCACGATGCGCGACTTTCTGGATGACCGCGGCTACCTGGAGGCGGAGACTCCGGTCCTACAGCCGGTCTACGGGGGCGCGACGGCCCGCCCCTTCAAGACGCATCACAATGCGCTCGACATGCCGCTCTATCTCCGCATTGCGGACGAGCTGTACCTGAAGCGGCTCCTCGTGGGCGGTCTAGAGGGCGTCTATGAGATTGGCAAGGACTTCCGGAACGAGGGCCTCAGCCGGTTCCACAACCCGGAGTTCACGATGATGGAGTGCTACGTGGCCTACAAGGACTACCGGTGGATGATGGACATGACGGAGGAGCTGCTCCGCACCGTCACTACCGCGCTCCACGACGATCCCGTGATCGAGTTTGAGGGCCACGAAATCGACATGGGGGGCGACTGGACGCGCATTCCGTTCTTCGACGCCATCGAGGAGATGACGGGCTTCAACCTCTACCAGGCCGACACGGAGCGGGTCTACGAGGTGGCCAATGATGAGCTGGGACTGGACGAAGTGGACCCGGACATGGACCTCGGGGCGCTGCTCGACGAGATCTTCAGCGAAACGGTGGAGCCGGAGTGCATCGAGCCGACGTTCATCACCGATTATCCAATTGAGCTCAGTCCCCTTGCCAAGAAGCACCGCGAGAAGGAGGGGCTCGTGGAGCGGTTCGAGCTGGTGGTGGCCGGGCGCGAGATCGCCAATGCCTTCAGCGAGCTCAACGATCCGCAGGACCAGCGCGAGCGCTTCGAGGCACAGGCGCGCCAGCGGGCCGAGGAGGAAGACGTGGACGTGTCCGACCTCATCGACGAGGACTACCTCCGTGCGCTCGAATACGGCATGCCTCCCGCCGCCGGGCTCGGCATCGGCATCGACCGCCTCACGATGCTTCTCACCGGCCAGGAGTCCATCCGCGACGTGATTCTCTTCCCGCTCCTTCGCCCCGAACGAAAGTGAGGAAGCTGGTCTTGGGCCGCGCCCCGAATCAGGCAATCGATGAGTGCGACAATCGGTATGGGATTATGAGGATTCCCCGCCGGACGTGATGGATGCTCCTGCGGTTAATCTCGCAAAGGCCCAGTCCAGCGGCGCGACGGTCAACCCATCTCTCCAAGATCTGGCCTCAGTCGCCCCGGAGGCCCCGATTGACGGACGACCAGTCCCCCTCCAGGGTGGGCGCGCGCATCACTCCGCGGTCGGTGCTTAGGTACCACTGTCCATCAAGGACCTGCACGGCAGCGTGGACGCGGGTGTCCGGTCCCGAGAGGCGAGACCATCCATCGTCGCCCCGAACGAACATCCCGTCCATGCCGAGCCCCAGCACGCGCCCCTTGGCGTCGCGGGTGAAGTCGACCACACGCTCCAATGCCCCCACCGGACGCCACGTCTCTCCTCGATCGTCCGACCGAACGGCTTCCAGTCCGGCCCCGAACCCCACGCCGAAGAGCACGCCGTCCCGCGCAGCAGTAAGCGCGCGAAACGGCACCGGGGGATCGGGCAGGCGCGCCCAAGTGGTGCCCCCATCCTCAGAGCGGTGAACGGTAGGCTCTGAACCGTACGTATCCGTCAGCACAGCGTAGAGCGTGCCGTCAGGGGCCTCGGTGAAGGCTCGCGCCCCGCGGTCCTCACTCCCCAACACACGCGACCAGAGCCCGCCCTGATTGGGGGAGCGGAGGAGTCCACCGTTCGCAAACCCGGCGAAAAGCGCGCTGTCGGTGTGGGCAAGAAGCAAAACGTCCGAGCGTCCCCCGTTGTCGTGTCGTACGTTTTCTTTGAGAGACGACCAGGTGGCGCCGCCGTCGAGCGAGCGGTAGAGGCTGTGATGCGCCGACAGCAGGGTTCCGCGGGGGCCTTCGGTGAGGTGCTTCACCATACTGTGCGCCCGCCCCCGGGCGGCTGCGGCGCCGGTCGTCACAAACTGCCAGACCGAGTCGGCCGGGGCGCGGCGAAAGAGGCCGTGGTCGGTACCGGCCCACAGCACACTGTCGTCCGCGGCCAGGAGAGCGTAGATGCGGTTGTCCGCAGGCGGAGGGGAAGAAGCAGCAGCGGTCGTCGTGGACTCTTCAGGAGCGGATGTCGGGCCGGCCGAAGACTGGAGAGTGTCCGTCTCAGTCGTGCAGCCGGCCCCTATCAGACCGCCCATTAGGAAAACAAAAAACGAGGACACAAAGAAGCGAGACAGAACCGACATGATGCCTGGGCATCTGGGAGATGTTCGATGCCGTCAAGATACGGTTCTGCCAGAAGAAGTGGAAGGCTCCTACTCCGACGAGGGAGTGCCGGAAGACGAGAATGCAGGCACTTCCATCTTCAGGGCGTCCACGAGGAACGCGAAGACGTCGGTCGTCTCCTCGATCTCTTTGCTGGTCGGTGTACCGCCGCCGTGGCCAGTATCCGTTTCTACCCGGAGAAGGATGGGGGCATCGCCCGCCTGCGCGTCCTGCATAGCAGCGGCGAACTTGTAGGAGTGCGAGGGCACGACGCGGTCGTCCGTGTCGGCAGTCGTTATCATTGTGGGCGGATAGGCCGTGCCCGGCTCCACGTTGTGGAGGGGGGAGTACGCGTAGAGGTACTCAAACTGCTCCGGGTCGTCCGAGGAGCCGTACTCCGGCACCCAGGCCCACCCGATCGTAAACTCGTCGTAGCGAAGCATATCGAGCACGCCGCGCTCCACAACCGCCGCGCCGAAGAGGTTGGGCCGCTGCGTGACGGACGCGCCGGTAAGCAAGCCGCCGTTGGACGCCCCCGAAATGGCGAGCTTCGACCGCGAGGTGTAGTTCTCGTCGATCAGGTAGAGGGCCGCAGAGGCGAAGTCGTCGAAGACCTGCTGCTTGTTCTCTAGCTTGCCGGCCTCGTGCCAGGACTGGCCGTAGGCGCCGCCGCCGCGCAAGTTGGGCACGGCGTAGATGCCGCCCATTTCCAGCCAGGCCAGCGTCTTCGGCGAAAAGCTGGGGGTAATCGTGATGTTGAAGCCCCCGTAGCCGTAGAGGCGGGTCGGATGGGTTCCGTTCTGCTCCAGGCCCTTTTTGTGCACCAAGAACATCGGGATCTCCGTTCCGTCGGTGCTCTCGTAGAACACCTGGTTCACAGCATATCGATCGGCCTCGAAGCCCGGTACCTCTGCCTCGTAGATCGTTTCCGAGGTCCCGGTGTCGAGATCGTATTTAAAGACCGTCGTCGGATAGGTAAACGACGTAAAGCCGTAGTAGAAGCTGCTGCGGTCCGGATCGCCACTCACTGAGCCCACGGTGCCGATCGTGGGCAGCTCCACCTGCGTCTGCTGCCGTCCCTCCAGACTGTAGATGGCAAGGCGCCCCTTCACGTCCTTCAGGCGCTGGACGACCAATTTTCCGCCGGCAAGCTCCACGGACTGGAGAACAGCATCGGATTCCGGAATGACGGTCCGCCAGTTTGACTGATCCGGACTCGCAAGGTCGATGGCCACCACGCGGCGATTGGGGGCGTCGAGGTTGGTCTGCACGTAGAGCGTTTGCTCCTCGACCCCAATCACGTCATAGCTGGCGTCGAAGCCCGTTATGAGCGGGCGAATTTCCGCGTCGGCTTCCGTCAGATCCTTCACGTAGAGCTCGGTCTTTTCCGAGGTGCCCTCACTGGCCGAGATGATCAGATAACGGCCGTCGTGGGTCACGTCGGTGCCGAAGCCGAGCTTCGGATTGTCGGGCCGCTGGTACACGAGCCGGTCCTCGGACTGCGGCGTGCCGACCTCGTGGTAGTAGATCTTCTGTGCCTTCGTCTCATCCTCGTACTCCTCGCCCTCCTTCGGCTCAGGATATCGGCCGTAATAAAAGCCTTCTCCGTCGGTCGTCCAGGTCGGATTGCTGAATTTGACCCACCGGAGGGTATCGGCCATCGTCTCCTGCGTGTTCACATTGCGGACGTAAAGGGTTTTCCAATCGGAGCCCCCTTTGCTCTTGCCGTAGGCGACGTAGTTTCCGTTCGGGCCGGGCGCGAAGGCAGACAAAGACACCGTGCCGTCCTCGCTCCACTCGTTGGGGTTGAAAAGAACCCGCGGCTCCTCATCGCTATTGGTGGGCTGAACGTAAACGACGGCGTGGTTCTGGAGACCGGCATTCTTGCTGTGATACCGGTAGCCTCCCTTTTGCTGCGGCACGCCGTACTTCGGATAGTCCCAGAGCGCTCGTAGCCGATTGCCAATCTGCTCTCGCTCCGGAATCTGGCGGAGGTGACGCGTGGTGTACGCGTTCTGCTCTTCAACCCACTGCCGGGTGTCCTCGCTGTCGATTTCTTCCAGCCATCGATACGGCGCGGGCACCCGAGTGCCGTGGTATACGTCGACGCTGTCGACGGTCGTCGTTTTGGGCGGGGATGCCCGGTCCTGGGCCGGCGTTGAAGCAAAGAGACCGGACAGGGAGAGGGTGAGAAGCGTGAGAAGTGCAGTACGAACGTACATGACGAAGGAAACGGACCCGTGAAGAGAAGCGAACTGGGAATTCCTATTGCGCCTCTGCAGAATTGGTCCGACGCCGTGCGGTTTGAGCTGCTCCGCTTGCCGGCCGCCGTTGGCGTTCTACTCATCGGCTCCTGCCCGTGATCGCTAGGCCGAGGGGCGTCCTGTTTTTCATGTCGGAGAAACGCGGGCTCCTGAACTGTACTCAGGCTGCTGAATGCCGGATGCAACACAGCGTGTTCAATTCAGCCCCCACTCTCTCAGATTGACTCATCACTGATATGGGGGCTATTGCATCAGCTTGAAACCACTCCTCCAGACGTGAGAAATGAATTCCATCGTCGCGCCTGGAAATCTCAGATGCTGGGAATCTCAGATTCCCAAGAGCGACGAAGGTGGTTTTCTCCGTCTCATAGAGACATTTTCAATAGCACCACCCGTACGAATTGCAGTCAAGAATAGCGTTGGGGAATCACGTTTGCGCCGATCCACGAATTTCCGCCCCGAATACGACATCTCGCGTCGTTACGAAGTTCAACCCGCACTCCGACTTCCCAATTCCGCGATTGAAGTCACTTAGGGGAGGCTGGAGGGAGTTCGTCCATCTGAGGAGGGTCGGGCCGGTTGAGTCCCACGTAATCAGTCAGGTGCTCCAGCGCATCGAGATAGGGGCGCACGGCAGGCCAGTCGCGACGGGTTGGATCGATGTGTCGCGCCTGCCGGATCGAATCCATGCGGGCCACCTGCGCAAGGGCCTCCTCTCTTTCCTCGGCGGTCATGTGGGGCGACTGTTTGAAGGCACGAATGTCGGCACGCTGTTGGGCACGGTACTCCGCCGAATCGGCCACCATTTCGAGAGCGGTTTCCGCCCGCATGATGCGTTTCTGCAGGGCATCGAAGGCCTCAGGCGCCCAGCCCTCCTTCTTGAGAAACGCAGCCCGGCGCTCGTAAAAGGCCTGAATCAGGGCGTCGTACTGATCGGCATTCGCCTTCATTTTCTCCTGCATCTGATGTGTGTCCACCCGCAAGCGAATGTAGTCGCGCACGTGCTGTCGTTGCAGCGGGCCGTCTACGGCCTCCTGGGCGCTCACGGGGGGAACGACCACTAGGATGGCCGTGAGGGCGATCATGAGAAGGGTTGCCGGGACAAAGAACGGTCGGAAGCACGGCGAACGGGCAGGGAGCATCGTGGGGGGAGGGAAAGTAAGGGAGCGCGGGCTGGTACGGGAAGATCCGAACGGGGAGACCCAACCACAACCACCCGCCCCCATGAACGCCCTTTCCATCCTCGGTCGATACTCTCGGGGACGTGCAACTGACGCCGAATACGTGTCGAGAGACGGCGGCCCAGTCTCTTCCCCCCTACGACACACATGGCTCTCACACGTTGAACCGAAACTCCATCACGTCCCCGTCCTCCACGACGTAGTCTTTACCCTCGGTTCGCAGGAGCCCGGCGTCCCGAGCGGCCTTTTCGGAGCCGGCCTCGTCGAAGTCGGAGAAGTGAATCGTCTCGGCCTTGATGAAGCCCTCCTCGAAGTCCGTGTGCACCTGACCGGCGGCCTGCGGGGCACGGGTGCCCTTCCGGATCGTCCAGGCGTAGGCGCCCTTCTCGTCCGCCGTAAAGAAGGTGATGAGATCCAGCACGTCATATGCGGCGTGGATGAGCCGTTCGAGCCCGGAGCGCTCCAGTCCGAGGTCGTCCAAAAAGAACTGCCGCTCCTCCGGCTCCAGCTCGGCAATCTGCGCCTCCGCCTCCGCCGAAATCACAACGACCTGCGTGTTCTCCTCCTCCGCTCGTGCCCGAAGCGCATCCACGTGCGCATTGCCTTCTGAGATGTCGTCCTCCGCCACATTCGCCACGTAGAGCACCGGCTTGTCGGTGAGGAGGAAGAGCTCGTCCACCAGCGCCTGATTGTCGTTCGATATGTCGAATGAACGCACCCAGTTGCCATTGCTCAGGTGCTCGTGGAGCCGGTGAAACAGAGGCAGGTTCTCCGCCGCCTCTTTGTCACCCTTCTTCGCTGCCGGCTCCAGCTTGTCGATGCGCTTCTCGACCGTCTCCAGATCCTTCAGCAAGAGCTCGGTATTGATCGTCTCCACGTCCCGGACCGGATCGACCGACCCGTCCACGTGCGCGACGCTGTCGTCCTCAAAGCAACGCACGACATGGATGATGGCGTCGACCTCGCGGATGTTGGCCAGAAACTGGTTGCCCAATCCTTCGCCCTCGGACGCGCCCTCCACGAGCCCGGCGATGTCCACAAACTCGATGGTGGTGGGCACCGCCTCAGGCGACCCGGCTAATTCCTTTACCCGCTCCAGCCGGTCGTCGGGGACGGGCACGACGCCGACGTTCGCATCCACCGTACAGAAGGGATAGTTCTCGGCGTCGACGCCGGCGTTGCTCAGGGCGTTAAAGATGGTAGACTTGCCAACATTGGGCAGGCCGACGAGGCCGCATTGGAGAGACATGGCACCCTGGTGAACGCTCGTGAGACGATGACGAAACCTCCCCCTCAACAACTCTTCCCGGACACCCACTTATCGGACAATTTCAGGAAGGCCCCGAAAAATCCTTGTCGAGACCGCTTAACTTTCCCTCGGGATCACTACCCAGAGTCAAAGCTGCCGAAACAGCATCACCTGTTTCCTTACTTTTCTCCGTCGCTCCTGGACATCTCAGGAGTGACGGTTGGAGAGGATTTTTCGGTGCCCACAGCTGTGAAACTGTACACTGTCCGGCTGCTTGCCCTCACACGTTGAACCGAAAAAACATGACGTCGCCGTCGTCGACGACGTAGTCTTTGCCTTCGGCCCGCATCTCTCCCGCTTCCCGCGCCGCCGCTTCGGAGCCAAGCCGATCGTAGTCGGAAAAATCAACCGTTTCCGCCCGAATGAACCCCTTCTCAAAGTCGGAGTGGATCGTGCCGCCGGCCTCCGGGGCGCGCGTGCCTTTTTCGATGGTCCAGGCCCGGGCCTCCGACGGGCCAGCCGTAAAGAAGGTAATCAATCCCAGTTGGTCGTACGCTGCCCGAATCAGGCGTTCAAGTCCGGGTTGCTCCAAACCAAGATCGTCGAGAAAGAGTTGCCGCTCGTCGGGGTCGTCGAACGCTACGATCTGCGACTCCACGTCGGCCGAGATCACAACCGTCTCGGCCTCTTCTTCGTCGGCAACCTCGCGGACCTGCTCCACGTGGTCGTTCCCCTCCGGGAGATCGCTCTCGGCCACGTTGGCGGCATAGAGCACCGGTTTGTCCGTGAGCAGAAACAGCTCGTCGATGAGGGAGCGGTCGACTCCATTCGCGGGAAGCTCGAAGGTACGGGCCCAATGGCCGTCCGACAGGTGATCGTGCAGAGCTTCAAACACCGTCAGCTTCTCCTGAGCCTCCTGGTCTCCACTGTTCGCAGCTTTCTGGTGGGCCTCCACGCGCTTCGCCACCGTCTCCAGATCCTTCAGCAGGAGCTCGGTGTTGATCACGTCGATGTCCCGCGCCGGGTCGACCGAACCGGAGACGTGCCCCACGTTGTCGTCCTCAAAGCAGCGCACGACATGCACGATGAGGTCTACCTCGCGGATGTTGCCGAGAAACTGGTTCCCCAGTCCTTCGCCCTCGGACGCGCCTTCCACAAGCCCCGCGATGTCCACGAACTCGATGGTAGCGGGCGTGGTGTCATCGGCATCCGCCAGCTCGGCGAGGCGGTAGAGGCGGTCGTCCGGGACCGGCACGACGCCCACGTTGGGTTCGATGGTGCAAAAGGGGTAGTTCTCGGAGTCCGCGCCGGCGTCGCTCAACGCGTTGAAGATGGTCGATTTTCCGACGTTGGGCAGGCCGACGAGGCCGCACTGCAGGGACATAAGGGGGGAACGACTTTACTCGAGATCGACGGGCGTAGAGGGGTATCGAACGCCGTGATAAAATCAGGAGGGCGTTGCGCTACCGTATTTCGTATTGCGTACTCCGTTGGGACCCTCAAGAATACGCAGTACGGAATACGCAACCTCTGTGACCCTCTAAGGATCTCATACGAGGAGGATTTTCCCTCGGATTTCGATGAGCGCCTCAGTCCACGTACTCCACGTCAATGAACTCTCGCTCGGGGAGGCGAACGGCGGTGAGGCGGCCCATTCCCGGCTGCATGTGGTAGACGCAGCCCGTGTCGATGAGAATCAGCTTGTCCCGATTGATGGGCTCGGGACGGGGCGTGTGCCCGCAGACGACCGTTTTCTCCCACGCGAACTCGTCGGAGCCGAGGTGCTCCCGTTCCCACATGAACACCTTTTCGTCGTTCTGCTCCAGGTTCTCCTCAATCGTGAGGTGGGGCTTGAGCCCGGCGTGGACAAAGAAGTAGTCCTCCGTCTCGTGGTAGAGCTTCGTCTCCCGAACGAACTCGGCGTGGTGGTCGGGAATTTCGATGTCCGACTCGCCGCTGCCGAGATAGCTCTGTAGAGTCGAGACGCCGCCATTCACTCGCCACAGGTTGAACGCCCCATCGTTGAGATAGCCCAACATCAGGGACTCGTGGTTCCCCCGGAGAAACGTACACTCCACCTCCTCGCGGAGCTCCAAGAGACGATCGATGACGCCCTTCGAATCGGGTCCTCGGTCGATGTAGTCGCCGACGAAGAGAAGATGATCGTCGGACGACGGGTCAATCTTTTCTAGAAGCGCTTCGAACGATTTTGCGCATCCGTGTATGTCACCTATTGCTATGAGGCCCATCGCATTGTGCCCCGCCTTTCGGCGGTGGGGTACCGTCGTGAAGCGAGTATTCGAGGAGAAGGGAATCTCACCCTCCAGATAATGTTGCGAATTTGTGCAGAGAAAGGCAACTCCAGTTCTGAGTCGGAGCGGCCTTTACTGAGACTGTGCCCGTTCTCGGATGGCGTCCATGCCGATCAATCCGCGTCCCGATTTTTCGAGTCGCCCCTGCCGGTGGAGGTCCATCAACACCGAATCGAGCACCCCATTGATGAAGGGGCCGCTGTCGTCCGTGCTGTAGGTCTTGGCAATCTCGATGGCCTCGTCAATTGTCACCTTCGGCGGGATCTCTTCAAACTCCAGAAACTCGGCCGTGGCCATCCGGAGAAGGGCCCGATCGATCGCGGTAATGCGGTGCAGCTTCCAATTCGTGGCGTGGGCCTGAATAATCTCATCGGCCTCATCAGCCACCTCCAGGGTCGTCCGGAAAAGGCTTTCGGCAAAGTTCATTACCTCCGGATCGTCCTCAAACTCCGCAGCCAGCAGAGTGTGAACGAAGTGGCTCGGGTTCCCCCCAGCCTGCTCCTGGGCGTACAACGCCTGCATGACACGTTCTCGGGCTTCGCGGCGGGTGCTCATACCGACACGTGAGGAAGTTGATTAGAAATCGTCTCCGCTTGCAGTCGAACACTGCCCCCATCTTCCGGGAGAAATGGTTGACGCCTCTTCTCACGGATCGGCATGTTTGGTCGCCTGCATTCAACCGTCGAGAAAGACGACCACGCCTCATACGGCGTCGGGCATGCTTTCAGAGGAAAGCTTTGTTCCTATCCCCGAGGGGTACGGAGGTTCAGGGGTCACTGCGGATTCCCTTAATCTTGGATCTTGCCGGCTTGCCTGCACTGCTATGAGAGCATGTTATACTCAGGTGTAATGATGTGTCTGTGCGACTGAGTAACCTGCCTTGATTTCATTGTCTATCGGCTGATTCCTCTCCCGTGCGTTCCTCCTCCGCCCTTCATTGGTCGGCTTATCCGGCGCTCGTGCCGGCGGGCGCATTTGCTGGCGGGATTCTTCTCGACGCCCTTGCGGGGAGGTGGCCCCCATTCTTCTGGAGGGGCTGCGTCGGGCTCGGTGTGCTTCTCTTTGCACTCATGCACTGGTGGGGAAAGCAGCGGATGGTCACGTTAGCGCCACTGGGGCGGGTCGTTGCCATTGTGCTGTTGGGTCTCGGGGCCGGAGGTACCTCCTATACCATCTACACGACTTCGTCCCCCCGGGCGCTGGGTCCAGTGGTGGAGAAGATGCCCGATCGCGCCCTCCCGATTTTTGGAACAGTCGTCGATGCCCCTGAGCGGTCGGAGTTGTCCACACGTTTTACACTGGTTGTGGATGAGATTGCATGGGCAGACTCCCTCATAAAAGCAGACGGAAGGGTCCGCGTGACTCTTCGACCGTCTCCGTGGGAAGCGAGCCCCAAGCCGTTTCCTCGGATTTATGAAGGGGATCGCCTTCGTCTCACGAGTATCATTCGCCCAGCGCCCGGACAACGAAACCCAGGAGGATTCGACTATGGGGAGTACCTTGCGCGGCGCGGCGTCTGCTGCACGGCATATGTGGATCGGCCATCTCGTATTCGTCGACTCGACCGAAGCTCTGCTCTGCTTACGAACGTCGTCGTTCGGACGCGTCAACACATCCGTCGGCAAATCCGCCGGTACGTGCCGAGCGCCGACGGACGTGCGGTACTTCAAGCCCTCCTGCTGGGCGACCGGAGCCGTGTGACGGACGAGCAGCGGCAGCAGTTTGCGGAAACGGGGCTCATGCATCTGTTGGCTGTTTCAGGACTCCATGTGTTCCTGGTAGGCATGGTCCTGTACATTCTACTCCAGCCTCTTTTGATGCGGCTGCGGCTTCGCTGGCAGACTGTGGAGATCGGGCGAGCGGGACTCACAGTCGTAGTGCTTTGTCTGTATATGCTACTGACGGGAATGCGGCCGTCGGTGGTACGCGCTGTCGTCATGTCTACGTTGTTTATCGGCGGTGTTGTCTTTCAGCGATCCACTCATCCGTTGAACACGCTCGGCGTGGCGGCACTGGTGCTTCTCGCTGTTCGTCCCCCAGCGCTCTTCGACGCGGGATTTCAGCTCTCCATGGCGGCCGTCGCGGCAATTGTGACCATCGATCCTCGATTCAAGGAGTGGATTCCGTCGGAGTGGACGCAAACGGCCGCTGGGGACTGGCTTATTTCTACAATCACTGTATCCGCGGCGGCGACGATTGGGACGGCTCCCGTGCTCCTTTACCACTTCGGGTGGGTATCAGTCGCCGGCTTGCTTTTGAACGTGGCAGGCATTCCTTGCACGGGGCTCGCCCTATCGGCGGCCGTGATGATGACCGTGGTGGGCGAGTTGTGGTCCTTGGCCGGTGCTGCCTTTGGGAGTACTGCGGATCTGTTTGTTCGGGGGCTGTTGCTCATCTCTCACAGCGGGGCGACGTGGTTGTCGTGGGGCGGCCTCCGAATGGTAAATCCGAATCCGTGGGTGCTTGGAGCGCTCGTTTGTGGGTCGGGGGCTTTGGCTCAGTGGCCGCGCCCCCGTTACCGCTGGCGGTGCACCGTCTGTGCTCTTCTGATCGCAACGGCTGGGGTATGGGTAGGGCTGTTTGAGCCGGAGGCGGACCCCACACTCGATGTACTCTTCTTTGACGTAGGGCAGGGGGATGCTGCTCTAATTACGACTCCCGAGGAGCGTCGGATTCTGGTGGACACGGGTCCCCGGTCTCCCTACGGCGGGAGTGCAGCTGCGTCCTCAATTCTCCCGTTTTTGCGTCGCCGAGGTATTCACCGGTTGGACCTCGTGGTTGTTACGCACCCCGATGAGGATCACCTCGGCGGACTTCCTGCCATTTTGCAGGAGGTCGACGTTGGGAAGGTAATCCACAGTGGGCAGAAGACGGATACCGATCTCTTTCGCGAGACGCGCCGGATGCTTTCTCGCTTGGACGTGCCATCGTCCTCTGTGCAACGTGGAGATATGCTTTCGGCGGGACCGTCGGTTGGAATTGAAGTACTTGGGCCACCGGTCCATCCCGAGCGTTGGGGAGTCGAGAGTGAAAATAGCCGGTCGGTTGTTCTCCGTGTAGGATTCGGTCGTACCGATGTGCTTCTGCCGGGGGACATTGAGGCAGCTGCCGAGCAAGCCCTTGTGCGGATGTACGAGAGGAGTCTCGGAAGCCGAGTTGTAAAACTGCCCCACCACGGATCCGAGACGAGTAGTACTTCTGCTTTCGTGCACGCCTGTGTGGATTCGAGTCGGAAGACACACGCCGTTGTCAGTGTTGGGCGTGAGAACCGATTTGGGATGCCTAGTAGAGATGTATTGGCGCGATGGCGAAGGGAAGGAGCTGAGATTCACAGCACCGCACGCTCGGGGGCCGTTTGGCTCCGATCGGATGGGGTGCAGGTCTGGACAGTTCCCTGGCGGGAGTGAACAAAGAGGAGGGCAAGCATCCCATCAACATGGACTGCTGGTGATCCCCCGTTGTGGTACTCTAGCACTCCTAGCGGTGTTATTCCTCTACAGGAATATCCTACTTCTTGGTTTGGTACACGTCGATGTACCAGTACAAAGCTCTTACTGAGCGGTATATCGATTTGAGCTGCGCCGTATTCCTATCGAGGAAAGTTATCCACACGCCCTACTGTGAATAAAGCACTCTGGGATTTTTAAAAAGATGTGGTTGTTGTTGTTAGGCGTGTGGAAATGTGGACAAGTAAACGACCCACAACCGCGATCGAGAGATGTGGACAGCATCGCGCTTCATTCACGGAGTTATCCACAAGAAACTGGATTCAAGAGTCGGTATACGGCGTAAATCGACGATTTTCGGGGTGTTTTCCACCTTTCCACAGCTATCCACAGTAAATCACGGTGTTCTCGTGCATAGTTGTGCACACTCATCCACAGTGTTGAGAACGCGGTGATGGGTGTGGACGGACCCCAAAGTTATGCACCGGCGCAGACGATCAAAATTCGTCGTTTTGGTTATCCAGATGTTATGGACCACTTATCCACCGGTTATCCACAACATTGTGGAGAAGTCCACAGCCCCCTGACGAGGGCTGCGGACCATCCACAAACGGTACATCTGCGTTGTTAGAAAAGGGGGGCGAGGGACGCAGGAGACGACCTGGTCGTAGACGTGAAAACAGTCCGGCCCCTCGTTTACCCTGCAGGAGAGGGGCCGGCGTGCCGGGCGTGGACTTGTGTTGGAGTCGCTGGCGGGATACCATTCATTTTTTTGGTCGAAGAGCGAGTTCACCGGTCGAGTCGGTCGTACATCTCACTCTTGTAATCTTCCACGCCGGGCTGATTGAAGGGGTTGACGTCGAGCAGGTACCCGCTAACCGCCACGGCGTGCTCGAAGAAGTAGAGGAGTTCTCCGATCGGTTGGGGAGCTAGGGCGTCGAACCAGATGGTGACGTTTGGGACGCCCCCGTTGGCGTGTGCCTGGGCCGTTCCGTCGTACGCGGCGCGGGTGACGTCGCCCATCGTTTTTCCGGCGACGTAGTTGAGTCCGTCCACGTCGTCCTCTGTTTCAGGAATGGAGAGCGACGCCGGATCCTTCTTCGGCATCAGGAACGTCTCCATCAAATTGCGCTGCCCCTGCTGCATGTACTGGCCGATCGAGTGGAGGTCGGTGGTGTACTGGGCAACGGTGGGAAAGAGGCCGGTGTGCTCTTTGCCCTCGCTCTCCCCGAAGAGTTGTTGCCACCACCGCCCGATATTCCGGAGCTTTGGTTCGAACACCGCGAGGGCTTCTACGTCGTAGTCGTCGTTCAGGAGCAGATACCGAAGAGCAGCGTATCGGAGGGCATCGTGCTCGGCGTCGGCACTGATCTCTTCACAAGCCGACACGGCCCCATAAAAGAAGGAATGGATGTCGATCCCGGCCGCGGCAATGGGAAGCAGGCCGACGGGCGTAAGCACTGAGAACCGTCCCCCGACGTCGTCGGGAATGACGTACTTCTTGTAGAAGTCGTTGGCCTCGTGGAGGGCGTTGAGGGCGCCCTGTTCCTTGTCGGTTGTGATGATGATCCGGTCGGAGGGGGCGTCGAACTGGTCGTGCATCCATGCACGCACCACTCGGAAGGAAAGGGCAGTTTCGAGGGTCGTGCCACTCTTGGAGATGACATTTACAAAGACGGATTTTCCGTCCAGGTCGGAAAGGAGCTCTCGAAGGTAGGCCCCGCTCGTGTGATGGCCGGCAAAGCGCACCTCAGGGGGCTGGGAGGGGTGCATGCTCTGGCCCTCGGGGGTATCGGGCGAAGGGGGGTCGGGTTGGCGGGCGGACAGGTACGGCGTGAGGGCGCTAATTACTGCCCGGGCACCGAGGTAGGAACCGCCGATGCCGAGACACAGCAGCACGTCGGCGTCGCGCCGGAGCCGGTGGGCGGTGGCTTCGATGTCTTGCAGAAGGGCATCATCCGGGTCTAGGAGAAGATCGCGCCATCCCAGCATGTGGCTGCCCTTTCCTGTTTTGTTCAGAACCGCTTCGTGGGCCTCTTCGATCTGAGGCTTAAGGTCGGCGAGTGCGCCGTCGTCGAGGAACGACTGTGCGTGTTGAGTGTCGAGGCTGACCATGATGGCAGATGTCTTCAGTTTGATAATGACGTCATGAGAACCTATCTGGCGGAGTGTCTACGGCCTGCGACTGCGTGGATTTCGTGCAGAGCGGCTTCTGCGCTCCCCCGGCAGCTCTGCTACAGGGAGAGGCGCTTGGCGTCTTTCTATCACTTCGCCACTGTGTCTTAGCATCGTAGCCATCCCCCAAGCAGATTCGGAGAGACGGATCGAGCAGTCCGGGGGAGGACCGCCAGCATCCGAAAACCTACAAAACGAATGCACCATCCGTGAAATGGGGGCGCCCGTCAGGTCTACAATCGACGGCGTTCTCGTTTTCGGGAGGCGAGTGGCACTTTGCATCCCAACGCTCCCATCTCGGTTTGATCGGGAGCACCGGAACTCTTTCCGACCAGCTTGACTTTGGGGCGGAGGCGCGCCACTATATCTTTTCTCCTCTTCGGGGCTGCCGTAGGTGGAGGGCGCCACACCTCCAATTTACTGAGCGACTGGTTCGTACCTCATGCAGTTACTCCTCTATATTGGTTTCGCGGTGGGGGGCACCGCGATCTGTTGGTGGGGGAGTGGGATCCTGGAAGACACGTCTCGGCGACTGTCGGTCTATTACCAGCTTCCCGCAGCCGTGCAGGGAGCCGTCATCACGGCCATTGGGTCCAGCTTTCCGGAGTTGTCGAGTACAGTGTTGGCGACGCTCCTGCACGGGACCTTTGATCTTGGGGTCGCCTCCGTCGTGGGGTCGGCACTCTTCAATATTCTCGTGATTCCGGGCGTGTCCGGGCTCGTGGGCGGGCGCATCGATACGGGACGACTCCTCGTGTTCAAAGACGTGCAGTTCTACGTTACGTCCGTGGCAGTGCTGATGCTGACGTTTGCACTGGCGGCCCTGTATTATCCTGTGCCCGGTCCCGATCGCGTTGGGATTGTAACCCGTCCCCTCGCCCTGATGCCCTTGATGTTCTACGGGCTGTACTTCTATCTCCAGCTGCTTGCGGTGCGGGATCACACTGGAGAGGCTCCTCCCGAACACTTGACGCCGATGGGCGACTGGGTTCGACTGGGGGGAAGCTTGGCTCTGATTCTGGTTGGGACCGAAGGGCTGGTGCGTGCGGCTATTGGGTTTGGCGATTGGTTCGGCACGCCCTCTTTTTTATGGGGGCTCACCGTTGTGGCTGCCGGGACAAGCCTGCCGGACATGTTTGTGAGTGTTCGGGCAGCCCATGGGGGACGTGGGACCGTAAGTCTCGCCAACGTGTTGGGCAGCAATATTTTTGATCTTCTCGTGGCAGTTCCGGCCGGCATCTTCCTCGCAGGGGCCTCCACCGTCAACGTGTCGGCAGCCGTGCCGATGATGGCTGTTCTTGCCCTCGCGACCCTCGTGCTCTTCGTCATCCTGCGAACCAATGAGTCGCTGGAGCCGAATGAGGCCGTTGGGCTTCTCGGGCTCTACGCTCTCTTTCTTGTGCTGGTCGCGCTAGAGACGGCCGGTGTGCTCTCGATCATGACCTGACCCGACCGTGTGCTGATGCGGATGAAGGGCGGCGGATCGGCAGTGGAGGCGTTGGACGAGTCTTCGACAGAGTGTTGAACCCACCGTGCGCCCATCTCCTGCGGTCAATCGTTTGTCGGCTGATGTTGTGCAGGAGGAGGGCGGGGAAGAGGGCGATCCAGCATGCGTTCGTGTGCGCACTGAACCCGGAACCCCAATGCGGTAGACGGCATATCTGATCAGATACCGAAATAGATTTCTTTGCGCGGTTTGTTCACGAACGGCTCGGTGCCATGCTGACGGTCGACGTCACCTCCCTTTCGGACGGCATCCATCACCTTGAGTTTTCCCCGTCGGCAGAAGAGGCGGCTCTTGATCCGACGACGTTTCGCGACGTGTACGTGGAGGCGGAGTTGCAGTGTCATCGGGATCGCATTCTCGTGAAGCTGTCGGCCACGGCGACCGCCGAGCTCACCTGCGATCGAACGCTCAAGTCGTACGACGAGGATGTGGAGGGACATTACAATCTGCTCTTCGGACCGCCGGAGATGGTTGGGCGGGAAGGGGAAGAGTTTGAAGAGGTGCGCCCCTTCCATCCCTCAGACCAGGAAATCGACCTGACCGACGTGGTTCGGGATACCCTGCTTCTGGCACTTCCGCAGCGGCAGATTGCGCCGGGGGCCGAAGAGGAGCCCATCGATCAGGAGTTTGGAAGGCCCGAGGAGGCCGAAGAGGAGCCGATCGATCCGCGGTGGGAGGAGCTGCAGAAGCTGAAAAATAACAACTCGACCGGGGAGAGTTCGTAAGCCCGACAGCACTATACCCGGCAGGGGCGGGCAGGGTGTGCTATAAATTCTGAGCAAATTGAGCCGAGGGGGCTGAACATCTGGATTCTTCCCCTCATCTTATGGAGTCCGCCGTGTCCGAATAGGAGGCCGCGTTTACGGAGTGTCCGTGATCGGTCTCGGAGGATGGGCCCGCGCGCTGTTTGTATTCATTGACTGGGACTGAGTTATGGCTGTACCGAAACGACGACACTCGAAGTCGCGCACACGCAAGCGCCGCTCCACGTACTACAATGAGTTGGAGCCGCCGCAGCTTATGGACTGCAACAACTGCGGCAATCCGAAGGTGATGCACCGCGCCTGCAAGCACTGCGGCCACTACCGAGGACGGCAAGTAATCGAACCGTCCGAAGAGTACATGGTGTAGCGCACCGGGACGTACACGTTCTGGCTCGCGGCACCCGCACACGTCCCACCGAGGAAGCTTGCTGCATTCGGTTTGGGGCGTGTCATTTCTTTGTCGGGTCTTCGTCCCGTCTTTCGACGGTGACCCGGTGATTTTCCCTGCGCACACCTATGTTTGCGCCGGGTCCGTCTTTTCCAGGATGGGTCCAGTAGGGCGAAGGCGTTCCCTCTTTTCCTCACTACACTCGTTTTCGGGACACACTCTGACGGCTCGTATGGCTTCGCGTATTGCTGTGGACGCAATGGGAGGCGACGATGCGCCGGAAGCGGTCGTCACGGGAGCAATTCAGGCCGTGAACCACGCAGACCGGGATCCCTCCGTTCTCCTCGTTGGCCCCGAGGCACAGATCCGAGCAGTGTTGGAGGAGCATCCTGACGCTCCCCACGACGCCCTCGACATCATTGATGCCCCGGATGTGATTGGAATGGGGGAGGCGCCGGCGGCGGCCGTTAAACAAAAGACGAATTCGTCGATCCATCAGGGCCTCGCCGCTCATCACGACGACAAAGCCGACGCGTTTGTGAGTGCCGGCAACACCGGGGCCATCATGGGTGCGGCAATGTTCATTCTTGGTCGGATTGCGGGGGTCGAGCGTCCGTCGATTGCGGGGTTCTTTCCCAATCTTCGGGGCTCGTCTGTTGTCCTGGACATTGGCTCGAACGTGGACTGCAAGCCCTCGCACCTGGTCCAGTTTGCCCGCATGGGGACCATTTATGCCCGGCAGGTGCTGGACAATGAGGACCCCACCGTGGGGTTGATCAACATTGGGGAGGAGCCGGGGAAAGGCAATGAGCTCGTCAAGGAGGCGTATGAGCGGCTTCAGAACATTGACGATATCCACTTCAAAGGAAATGTCGAGGGAGGAGATCTACTGTTTTATGCCGCCGATATCCTCATTTGCGATGGGTTTGTTGGAAATGTTCTGCTCAAGTTCGGGGAGAGCATGACGACGGTCCTGTCGGAAATGACGCAGCAGGAGATGGACCGCCAAGGGCTGTCGGACGACGAGCAGGCTCTCGTGTCGAATGTGTTGGGGGAGGTAAGCCATCACTTCGACCCGGAGTCGATGGGCGGGGCTCCGCTGTTGGGAGTCAATGGAAACGTCTTGATTGGTCACGGCAGCTCGTCGCCCGACGTGATCGAGCAGATGATTCACGCGGCCGCCGCACTGTCCACGACGGAGGTCATCCCCGCGATTGAGTCCGCATTTCAGTCCGAGACCGGATAACATCGCCGGGATCCGTGTCATCGTCCCACCACCCGCACTGATCTATGTCTTCCCCTTCCGCTTTGCGTCACGCCGCCATTACGTCCGTCGGTCACTACCTGCCGGACGAACGGCTCACCAACAGTGACCTGGAGGCGATGGTGGAGACCAACGACGAGTGGATCCGGACCCGCACCGGCATTCGTGAGCGTCGCATCCTGGGGGACGACGGGAAAGCGACTGCGTTTATGGCCACCGAGGCGGCGCGCGAGGCCCTCGACAAGCGAGGCCTCACGCCCGACGACGTGGACGTAATTGTCGTGGCCACCGTTACGCCGGATATGCTGTTTCCGGCCACGGCCTGTCTCGTGCAGGACAACCTTGGCGCTTCGAATGCCTGGGGGTTCGACCTCTCGGCGGCGTGCAGCGGCTTTTTGTACGGCCTCACCACCGGGGCCCAGTTTGTTGAAACCGGCCGGGCGGACACGGTCCTCGTCATTGGGACCGATAAGATGAGCTCTATCGTCGACTACACGGACCGCACCACGTGCATTCTCTTTGGGGACGGTGCGGGGGCGGTTGTACTGGAGGCCGACGAGGACGTGGGACTCCAGGATACGGTGCACCACACGGACGGGGAGCATCGGGATCTGCTCTGTATGGAGGGCGGAGGAAGTCTCCATCCCCCGACCCACGAAACGGTGGACAATCACATGCACTACGTTCACCAGGACGGTCGGCAGGTCTTCAAGTTTGCCGTGACTCGCATGGCCGACGTCTGTGTGGAGGTCATGGAGCGAAATGACCTTACTGCCGACGACGTGCAATACCTCGTGCCCCATCAGGCCAATCAGCGCATCATTGATGCGACGGCCAAGCGGATGGGCCTCGACTCTAACAAGGTGATGGTCAACATTGACCGCTACGGCAACACCACGGCGGCAACTATTCCGCTTTGTCTCTACGACTGGGAGGACGAGCTTACGCGAGGGGATAACCTCATTCTCACGGCTTTTGGGGGCGGATTTACCTGGGGAGCCAGCTACCTTACCTGGGCCTACGAGGGGCAATGACGAGTGGTGAATTGCGAGTGTCGAATTGATCTCGGCTTCTCGCTCGGTTGCCCATTGTCTTCAACAATTCGCACTTCGAAACTCGAAATTCGACATTGCCATGATGGCATTTCTCTTTCCCGGGCAGGGGTCGCAATCAGTGGGCATGGGCTACGAACTCTTTGAGCAGCATCCCGAGGCTCGGGCGCGCTTCGAGGCGGCCAACGACTTGCTGGACGACGTCGACCTTCTGACGTTCATGTTTGGGCTCGACTCCAGTGTCGCGGAGCCGGCCGAGCGGTTGAAGCAGACGGCGATCACACAGCCGGCGCTCTACACGCACAGCCTGGCGGCTGCGGCGGTACTGGAGGCCAAGGGGGTTCAGCCGGACCAGGCGGCCGGGCACAGCCTGGGGGAGTATAGCGCGCTGGCGGCTGTTGGGGCGCTCTCCTTCGAGGACGGACTGCGCGTGGTGCGCCGGCGAGGCGAGTTGATGGCGAAGGCCGGTGAGCAGCGCCCCGGGGCAATGGCGGCCATCATGGGGGCCGACGACGAGGAGGTGGAGGCCGCCTGCACGGCCGTGTCGGACGAGGGCGAGGGCGTCGTACAGACCGCCAACTACAACGCGCCCGGACAGATTGTCATCTCCGGAGACGAGGCGGCAGTAGAGAAGGCCACGGCTCGCATCAAAGGACGCGCCATCCCGCTTCCGGTGAGTGGAGCGTTCCATTCCCCTCTTATGGAGTATGCGCGGGAGGGGCTCCGGGAGGTGCTGGAGGCAGTGACCATCAACGAGCCGGAGTGTCCGGTGTACTTGAACGTAACGGCTGAGCCCACCGTCGACCCCGACGAGATCCGGCAGCGGCTCATGGAGCAGTTGCTTTCGCCGGTGCGGTGGGCGCAAACACTCCGACGCATGCATGCGGATGGGGCCGACCGCTTTATCGAGGTGGGAGCAGGCAATGTGCTGCGAGGCCTCGTTGGGCGCACGCTCGACGACGTCGAGACGGCCGGAGCAGGGACGCCCGACGAGATTGAAGCGCTCGTGGGGTGAGGCCGGAGCGACGGCTGGTCCTCTCCGGGTTTGGAACGAAGAGGAGCCGGTGGGGAACGCTGCTCGTGTGCCGTGAGTGCTACACGGTCCGCTCTCGCGTGCCCATTCTCCTCCTGTCATGGTTCCGTCTCTCCCGCGGTCTCGGCTTTTCGTCGTTCTCCTGTTGCCTCTGTTTGCACTCCTCAGCGGCTGTGCCGGCGGAGGGACCTACAGCCTTAATCCGGGCGACATTGCAGAGAGATATCTGCCGACGACTCGGTCAGTCGATCATCATCCGGACTCGCTTCGGTCCTTTTCAATTACAGAGAACGAAAATACGCTCCAGGCGAACGTTGAGGGAAGCTACGAAGCGCTCCATCGAAAGTGGTCCTGCACGTTCCAAAGCCTGGACACAAGGGCAAGCCAGCGAACCTACAGCTATGCGACGCTGCGGAGCAAAGAGATTGCCCTCGCCTCCCTCGAAGCGGAAATCGGATTCTCGTCGCTGACCAAAGAGCGGGCCCGACAGTTGCTGAAGGAACGGACGAAAGAGTACCAGAACGCCATTCAAATCGACCTGTACTGGTTTCAGTCTGATGGCAGTACGCTCGTAGCGGGTCCGGGGTCACGGGTCGAGCTTGTGATCGATGGAGAGCCGTACCGCCCGGTGGAGGAGTCGAATGGGCCGCTCCGGGAGGCCTTTCTCCTGCAGGGCGACGGGCGTTCGCTCTATCGCCGGAATATCTTCTATTTTGCCCGCACCGTCGACGGGACCGACATTTTGGAGGATGCTACTCGTGTGGTGCTGACCATCAACCGAACCGGCAGGCGTGTTCGGTTCAGTTGGACATGGGAAGCGGAGGGGGAGTCAGAGGTCCGTCTCGGGCGGCGGCGTCCCGAACAATCCGTTGCCGCTCGGAGGGAGGACGCGTTCCACACATCGCCATACTCACTCTTTTTTCCGTCAACAGAACCGATTCGTCTTATCCATGACCGTTGATTTCGACGGCACGACTGTTCTCGTAACGGGCGGGACCCGGGGCATTGGGCGCGCCATCGTGCAAAAATTTGCAGAGGCCGGAGCCCGTGTCGCGTTCACGTACCGCTCGTCTGCTGCCGAAGCCGAAGCGCTGGTGGAGGAGCTTGAAGAGCAGGGCACTGAGGCCTTTTCCCTACAGGGGGACGTGGCCGACTTCGACGTGGCACAGTCGCACGTGGACGCGGTGCTCGACCGCTGGGACACGCTCGACGTCCTGGTCAACAATGCCGGCATCACGCGAGATGGGCTCATGCTGCGCCTCGAGGAGGAAGACTGGGACGCCGTTCTCGATACGAACCTCAAAGGGGTCTTCAACTTCTCGAAGGCGGCCTACCGGCCCATGATGCGCAGCGGAGGCTCGATCATAAACATCTCCTCCGTGGTGGGCACCACTGGAAATGCCGGCCAGACCAACTATGCTGCGTCCAAGGCCGGTGTCGTGGGCTTTTCGAAGAGTCTCGCCAAAGAGCTCGGCAGCCGAGACGTGAACGTGAACGTCGTGGCGCCCGGCTACGTACAGACCGACATGACCGACGAGCTCGACGACGACACCCGCGACAGCATTCTTGACGCCGTTCCTCTCGATCGGCTCGCTGACCCCAGCGAAATTGCCAAGTCGGTGCTTTTTCTTGCTTCTCCGGCCGCCGACTACATTACCGGTCACGTCCTTCACGTAAATGGAGGACTGTCGATGTAAACATCCTCAAAACAGGCGGGCCCGACACGCGAAATTCGAAGAATGAAAGAGGATCGTTCGGGCACTGCGTTCGTAGCACTCTTCCAGCGCGTATGAACGGGCAGTCCTTCCGCCCACGCCCCTCCCGTGCTGGGTGCCCACCTGCTCTTGCTGTATTGAACTTGGAACTCAGACGCCTGGCTGATGGCCCCTGATATCTCGGAGAGTCCGTACACGAACGTCATCGACCTTACTTCGAAAGCGCAGGAGAAAGAGCGGCGCGAAAAGATGGATAGTGGGCTGCGCGAGCCGGATCCCCCGCTCGACGAGATCACGGTCGACCAACTGCCCGAAGAAATTGATCAGGCCATGCGGGCGGCGGGATGGGACGATCTCATGGAGGTGCAGCGCAAGGCCCTTCCCTACATTCTGGAAGGGCGCGACCTCATCGTACAGTCGCATACGGGCTCGGGAAAAACCGGGGCCTTCCTGTTACCCCTCTTTCAGCTGCTCAATCCCGACAAGAAGGAGCAGCAGGTCCTGATTCTCACGCCCACGCGCGAGCTGGCCCGCCAGATCCACGAGGAGTTTGAGCGGATGAAGATCGCTACGCCCCAGACCAATCGACTGGAGGCGGCTCTCATCTACGGAGGCGTCGGCTATGGGCCACAAATCGAGGCCCTGGAAAAGGGAGCGCAGGCCGTAATCGGCACGCCGGGCCGCGTGCTCGACCACCTCAAGAAAAACAACTTCGACGCCTCTACCATCCGGATGCTCGTGCTCGACGAGGCCGACGAGATGCTGTCGATGGGTTTCTATCCGGACATGAAAGACATCGTGGATTACCTTCCGCAGAACCGGGAGTCGCACATGTATAGCGCCACGATGCCCCCGAAGGTGCGATCGGTGGCCCGCGAGTTTCTCGACGATCCCGGCTTCCTATCGCTCAGCAGCGACAAGGTGAGCGTCGATGAGATTAAGTACCGCTACTATTTGGTGACTCCGATGGAGAAGGATCGGACACTGGAGCGGCTGCTGGAGATGGAAGAGCCGGAGTCGGCCCTTATCTTTGCCAACACGAAGCGGGAGGTGCGCTACCTCGACCGCTTCCTTAGCAACAAGGGCTACGACGTGGATCAAATGTCCGGCGACCTTTCTCAGCGAGACCGAGAGAAGGCGCTCGATCGGCTTCGAGAAGGAGAACTCCGTCTCCTCGTTGCGACGGACGTTGCGGCACGCGGCATTGACGTGTCTGATCTCAGCCACGTCTTCATCTACGACGTCCCACAGGACCACGAATACATCATTCACCGCTCTGGGCGCACGGCGCGCGCCGGGAAAACGGGCACGACCATCGTTCTCGCCACGCATGAGGACGAGTTCGAGCTCAAGCGGATGGCCAACACCTACGACATCGACATCGAAAAGGCGGAGCTGCCCGAGGATCCTCACCGCACGGCCACCGAACTGCTGGAGGAGCGCTACGAAGAGGACGGGTATCCCCGCGATGACGTCGAGGAGTTTGTGCCGTTGGTACAAGAGCTTTCCGAGGAGCGTCCCGAGCTGCTGGCGTCGCTGGTAACCGATCTCTACGTGCAGTCGAAGGAGGAGGACAGTGAAGCAGAGGGGGAAGAGTAAGGCTGGGGCCGGGGGCGAAAGGGAAATACGCCTGCGACGGCGTTCAGCGTAGGGGGCATTTTGTTTCGGGCGTTTCGGAATTGCCGGTCCCGACCGGCAGAGGATGAGCGGCGAGCCCGTTGATGTTCACGTCTGGCGGCACCAATCGAGAGCCTCGCTAAAGTGGATCGCACATTGCCGCGGCCGGATCGTCTCCTCCGTTCGGGACGTGCCTCGTCTGCCGACACCGATCTGGAGCGACAAGGACCGATGATAGAAATGGGCGTCCGGATGGCACCGACCGATCCCATATTCCGTCACGAGCCCTCCAACAGGAGAGAATCGTTGTATTGACCCACTCTTTTCACAATCTTTGATGGAAGGAGGGCGTTGGGCCGGGCTGTACGATCGGAAAAATGAGTGTTGTGTTTGGGACATGCTGTCGTCTTTTCTAAAGAATAGTGCCAGCGGACCGAGGGTGGAGACCGTAGTCTTTCGTTGTTTTAAGGCAATGGCCGGTTCTCTTTTTCTTCGTTGGTCTCATTCTTGCGGCCGCTATGATGGTCGTCTACACCGAACCTTAACGTATTTGGTCCGGTATATACCATGCGTTTCCTAATTTGAACGGTTCGATTCGAACCGGTCCGCATCTCTCTACAACCGTTGCCCTGCGCCCCTAGGCAACGCCCCGATCATGTTTTCGCCGACTGAAACCGGCCATGCCGTCGACCAGAGCCAGATCGCCGCGCAGTATGCACGGCGTCTCCGGGCGACGATTGTGGCCCTTCTGCTGATCGGAATGGTGCCGTTTGGGCTGCCCTGGTGGATTGCCGGGCTTGCGGTCGTTGTTGCCGGAATCCTGGACGCCGGGTTCTGGTGGTCGCGTCATCGCGTCAAGGGACTGCTCTCGCCGGAGCTTGCCAACGCGGCCCTTGACCTCTTGCCCGCTGTGTTTTTCGTGCTTGATCAGAGCGGGCGTATTCAGTACTGGAATGCCCGGTTTTCCGACCTGTCCGGACATGAGTCTGAGAATCTGTTTGGGCGTCGGCTCTACCGCTTCTTTGAAGGCGACGATCGGCAGAACGTCATCGTAGCGGTCACGCGCGCCCTCACCCGGGGGACATCCACCGTAGAGGCCGAGTTTGTGGGCGAGGAGGGCGAGACGATTCCAATGTTGCTTACGGGGATACGGGTGAACCTGGGAGGGACCTATCGCCTCATCGGGGTGGGGCAGGACATCAGTGCGCGAAAGGAGGCGGAGGCAGAGTTGCGGCGGCAGGAGGCGCGGTACCGGCTGCTGGCCGAGAATGTGACCGACGTGGTCACGCATCTGGATCCGTCGACCACGCTTCTGTACGTGTCGCCCTCGGTGAAGAACCTGCTCGGCTATGAGCCCGACGAGCTGACCGGCGAGCGGGCGATCGACTACGTTCATCCAGACGACCGGGAGCCGACCAAGCAGGCCGTCCAACGGGCGCTTGCTCGGGGACACCGGCCTCGTGCCGAATTTCGCATCCGGACCAAGCACCGCGGATATCTTTGGGTGGAGTCGGTGGGCAAAGAGCTGGAGGGAGAGGGCGCCCGGCGCGAGCTTGTCATCACGACCCGCGACATTTCGGAACGGAAGGCCCGCGAACGCGACCTCGTCGAGGCCCGGGACACGGCCGAGGAGGCGCGGCAAGAGGCCGAACGGGCGCGAGAGGACGCCGAACAGGCCAACCGATTGAAATCGGCCTTTCTCGCCAACATGAGCCACGAGATTCGCACTCCCCTCACGAGTGTCATTGGCTTCTCGGAGGTGCTCGAAGAGGAGGTGGAGGAGGACTACGCTCGCTTTGCGCGCCTCATTCGGGAGAGCAGCACTCGGCTCAAAGATGTGCTCAACTCTGTGTTGCGTCTCTCCAAGCTGGAGGTGGGGGCCGTCGAGTTCGAGCCCGAAGAGCTGGATCTCGCAACGGAGGTCAAACGCACGGTGGAGCTTCTGCAACCGCAGGCTGAGGACAAGGACCTTACGCTTCACATGGACGCCCCGGAGGAGTTGCACGCCTGTCTCGATCCTGGCGCCACCGGGCGGATTCTGGATAATCTCGTGAGCAATGCCATCAAGTATACGCCGCAGGGGGGACGGGTGGATGTGCGTCTGCGGGCCTCCGAGGAGGGGGCCGAGTTAACGGTGGACGATACCGGAAAGGGCATTGAGGAGGACCTTCTGCCCAACCTCTTCGAGCCGTTTGTGCAGGCCCCCGGGGAAGATGGACGAGACGAAGGCAGTGGGCTGGGACTGGCCATTACCAAGCGGCTCGTAGAGGGAATGGACGGGGAGATTGAAGTGGAAACGGAACCGGGCGAAGGGACCTGCTTCACGGTCCGGTTTCACACCGACCGCTGCATTTTTCAGAATGGGGCGGCGACCCATTCGTCCCCGTCTTCCGATGAAGAAGAGCCGGTTCCGAAGGAGGCCGGAGCGGGCGCTCAGTCGGGCTAACCCCCTTTGATAGAACGAGGGACGTGTCGTCAGGGGGATGTATCGGCCTCCATCACCCGTTCCGCAAGTCGGTACGCAATGAGACCGCCGGCCGCGAAGATGACCCCGTAGAGACCCAACGGGTTCTCCGCACTACTGATGGATTCGTATACTAGGGCGGAGCCACCGGCAGCCATCCCGCCCGCCAGAATGAAAATGAGAACGTGTACTACCCAGCGGCCCAGTGCCTGGCCCGGGGATAGAGACGACTGATTAGGCATAAATCAAGAGACGTTTGGTTGAGGGACAGCGCATCGAACGTAGAAGAAAACGACGATAACGACAACCGCAAGGGCAGTTTGGTGGGGATCAAGCAGTGTACGTCATCTCCTCTTTCTTCACTAGACCACGTTCTGTAATCCGATGAATACGAAGCTTTTCATGTCTACGAGTGGTATCTTTCTTGGGTTTTTCGGGATTACCATTTCTTTTTTCCCGCGAGAAATATTGACGGCTCTTGGGGCGACGCCCGATGAGGTGTCGTTGGTACTAGCGAACATGGTCGGGGCAATGTACTTAGGGGTTGGGATGCTCAATTGGATGGCACGTGGGAACCTCATCGGAGGAGTGTATAGCCGACCCGTGGCATTGGGCAACTTTGTCCTGTTTGTCATGATTGCAATTACATTGTCGAAGCAGGTGCTGGCCAGCTCGAATGCAGTTGTGTACGCAATCGGAGGGGCCTTGCACGCTGTTTTTGCGGGGGGATTTGGGTACGTACTGTTTGGAAAAGGGGGACAGTGCGGCTGACGGTGGGGGGACTGGCGCACTGCTGCTGATCCCCGTGATCGGTCCTCCCGCATTCAGTAGGGGCGATTCACCTCATCATTTCGTTTTGTTTAAGTGTTCCCGGGAATGCTTTTTTGTATACTGGTGTTAACAGTATAGAATAAAAGTTTGCAAAGCGCTGCTCCCGACGGGGTCGGGCAGCGCTTTTTTTATTTCGGTCTCGTTTTTTCTTGGTGGAGGTGGGCGTGGGGAGGCGGAGGGGCCTGTGCCGGTAGACCATGCCATCCGTGGGCTCGGGCCGGTCGAAGTCACTGTGGCCGATCAAGATGCTCCCCGGCAGGCGATGACGGAGGTCTTCGGCTTTCGGGAGGCGGGATCCTATGAGGTCGAGCCAGGGAAGACAGAGGACGAATCCCTTGCGCTGTACCCACCCCTCTGGCCACGGCGACGGTGTTTGACGGGGCCCGGTGGGGGGGGAAATGCACGTCATTGAGCGTGCAGAGGGGGAGCGAGAAAGACTTGGAAGAGGCGGGGTTCATCATGTTGCTCTCCGTACCCCGACAGCGACACGATTCGTTGGTGGCACGACCGCATCTCCAGCGCCGGTCCAATTCCGTCCCCGGTCATTGATCGCCACTACTTTGAGTCGGTATACACCCGTGAGCTGGGGACATTCTCATCGGAAATTGCGACGGACACTGGAGCCCCATTCCCGGTGGAAGAAGCGGCTGCCGGTACGGTGGCTTCCACCGTCGCTGGAGCCGCAACGGGAGGAGATTGAAGCTCGACTCCAGCCGCTGGAGGGAGAGAAGTAGCAGGGAATTGCCGAGAGGTCCCCAATAGCGCTTCGGTCAAGCCCTGACCGAATGGTTTCGTCTCTGTCGTTACAGTATTATCACCCTAAGTTTAACCGTACCCCGGGGGTCGTTTTGTTATACTGGTAACGGACGTGATGATGAAAAATAGAGTTTTGCCGCCTGGCAAGTGCCGGGGGGCTTTTTCTATGTCTTGCGGGTCCTTTTCTCTCCTCCTTCTCTCTCCGTCGGTCCCGGACCTCTCGATCTTCCAGCATTGTCGCATCGTGACTGAAACGATTCGAGCAGCGCGACCACTAAGACGGGAGTAGCCACCTATTTTCGCTCTCCCGATTTTCTCTGCGCTATGATGGACCGAGCCTCGTTTCTAAAGCATTTGGCCTGGGCGTCGGTTGCGCCGATCGCCCTTTCTGCCTGCAGCCGGAGCCGCTCCACCCCCACCCCGTCGGCAGTGGACACTGACACCCTCGACGTGCACGAGCGGCGTTCCGACATTCTGCCCCTCGACAAGTCCAAAGAGGAGTGGAAGGCAATTCTCGACGACGACGCCTATCGCATCCTGTTCGAGGCCGGCACCGAGCCGCGCCGCTCCAGTCCTCTCCTGGAGGAGACGCGCACGGGGACGTATATCTGTGCGGCCTGCTACCTCCCGCTCTTTTCCTCAAAGACGAAGTACGAGAGCGGAACGGGTTGGCCCAGCTTTTGGGCGCCGCTGGAGGGGCGCATTGAGACGAAGAAGGACATGAAGCTTGGCTACCCGCGCACGGAGTACCACTGCGTGCGGTGCGGCGGGCACCAGGGCCACGTGTTCGAAGATGGGCCGGAGCCGACGGGCCTGCGCTACTGCAACAACGGCCTCGCCCTCAACTTCGTCCCTCAGTCGGAGGCCCTTCCTGCATTGCGATCATAACTGCCGTCTGCAGCGGGCGGAATGAGGGGCCTTTCCCTCGTTGGGGGAATATCGTCTGTTCGACCGGAGTCGAGAACCCTTCTTTTTCTCGCATACCGGCCGAGACCAATGCCGTATAGCATTGCAGAAAACATTCGCTCGAACCAGGTCGGGGGCGCTCCTTAGGCGCTCGTGGGCTCCTCCATCGTTTCGCGTGCGGGTCCGGACGAGGCGCGTCGCCGCGCGTCGAGCGACCAGCGCCCGCCGCCGAACAGGAAGACGAGCCCGAGCAGAAAGAGCACCAGGGCGGAGAACTCCAGCGACTGGTTGGCCGACAGGAGGCCGTCCTGCCAGTGCACCACGAGTACGGCGCCGGCCAGCACGGGCAGCTGCACGAGGGCGGCCAGGCGCGTGTAGAGGCCCACGGTGAGAAGCGCGCCCCCGACGAGGTGAGCGGCCGTGACGTAGATCAGAATGCCGGACGTGGTCAGGGAGGGGGCGGCGCCGGCAGTGAATTGCTGCAGGCCCGTGTCGGTGAGGAGGAGGGCAAGTCCTCGGAAGAAGAGCCCGGCCCCGAGGTACACCCGAACGGCGTCGAGCACGAGGTGACGGTTGGCGTCGAGGCGGTCGAAGAAGCGGCGCATGGCGGACCCGAACTGCAAAGAGGAAACGAATGATTGGGACGGTAAACAGACGGGCCGCACCAGTCGATCCGGGCGGTGCCGCCGTTCAGCGTCCTGTGCACCGGGGGGCGCAACGATCGGCTCTGAGGGCGGTACCGCAGGCACAGGGCCGCTCCTTCAATTGTCCTTGCCGCGCAAAGACGCGTCGGAGGCGCGGCGCGGTTCGTCGGCTTGTTCTTCGATTCCCGATTCGACATGCGGGCTTTTTCCTTTGTATTGCGCACGGTGGCATGCATCGGCGTGGCGCTGCTACTGTACGGATGCTCCGATGCTACGACTCCTACGGGCCCTGAATCGGGCGATGACGAAGGAGGAACGGCGTCGTTCAACAGTGAAGCGGCTCCGGGGGCGTCTGCTCAGGCTTTTCTGGACAATGCCTCGTTTTCGGTACTCAACGTAGAGGTCGACTACATGGAGGGCTACGAGCCGACCGAAGGAGGCCTCGACAGCCTCAAGACAGCGCTGGCGGACCACCTGAGCAAATCCAGCATCACCATTGAGGCCCCTACGCGCGTCCCGGCGGCGGGACAGGACAGCTACACCGCCGATGAGGTTCGGGGGCTGGAAGAAGAGCACCGAGACCACTACACGCAGGCGCAGGACGATGCTCTCTGGGCGTACATCCTCATTCTCGACGGTACGTTCGACGAAGGAAATGTGGTCGGGATCGCCTACTACAACACGTCCACGGCCTTCTTTGGCAAGACGATCCGGGAGATTTCGGGCGGGCTGACCCAGCCCTCGCGAGAGAAGGTGGAGGCCACGGTGTTTCGGCACGAATTCGGCCACATCCTGGGACTGGTGGACAATGGCACGCCGATGCAGGAAGGACACCGAGACGACGGCCACGGTCCGCACTGCACAAACGAGCAGTGTGTGATGTACTATGCTATCGAGACGACCGACTACTTCGCAAACATCTTCGAGGGCACGGTGCCCGGGTTCGAGCAGTTCTGCACGGCGGACATGGCAGCGCAGGATGGGAAGTAAACTCGAATGAGGGGCATTCTGAGCGGAAGGGGGGACGCTGCCGCTGGAGGCAAGGGGGACGCAGCCCTCCCTTCCCGAGGTCGTAATCGGGCGCGGATCAGCGGGCGGGAGTCTCCACGCTGTCCCGGAGCATTTTCTGAACGGCCGTCGCCCCGTCTTCCAGAAAGTAGATCTTCCGGTCCTCGAAAGCTGCCCGGGTGTCGAGGGCCTGCTTTTCCTTGAGGACGTGGAAGTTGGTGACCGACGCGATGAAGCTGTGCAACCGAATGTCGTCCCGGCTCGCCCGAGCATTGAGGGTCTCCTGGTAGTCCTCGATGTTCTGACAAAACTGGACTTTCGGCTCCACATCGATATTCCCGACGCCGACGTCCAGGCCCTTCGGGTCGACGAAGATGATGTGCTGGAGGGGAGCGTCCAGCAGCCACAGAATGAAGTCGGGGAAGAATCGTCCGCCATTCTGCATCTGAAAGCCGACGCCCGTTCCCCGCGTCTGATTGCGCAAGACGTAGAGCTTTCGGTTCTCGCCCATAAACTCGCGTCCCTGCGCGCTTCCGAGAAACGAGCGGAAGTGCTCAATAAATTGTGTTTCCCCCGCATTCAGGGCTGGAGGACTGTACTGAACCGGCTCGTCCTGCGTGACGAGCGGATGATAGAGGTGCTTGTCGAAGTAGACCCGATCTGGTTTCCCACTCTCCTCCGTGTACAGGTGTTCGTCGCCCCTAAAGAGGATTTCTTCCTGATCGCCGGACTCCACCCTTTCCAGTCGATCAAGAAGCTCGTTCAAGAACGCGTCAGCGGACTCTTCTACTCGGGCCTCAACGACCTCAATCAAGTTGTCGTCCTCTTCGTTGAGCTCCTCGTATTGCAGAGTTTCGCGTTTCCACTCCTGCTTTTGGCTGGAGTAGTACTCTGTAATGTACGTTCGCAGGATGCGGAGGACAATGGACTCAATGCGGCCCAACTCATCGAACCGAGTGCATTCGAGCATCTCTACGGGACAGTACAGGTCGTACTGCTCCGTTTCGATCACCCGTTTTAGGACGTCTTGCCCGAACGTGAGGTTCGTATACCCTTCCTTCTCCCGGTACCGCCAGAGGGTTCGGTAGATGCGAGGCCAGTCGAGCAATGCAATGAGGTCGGAGCCGATCGTGCGGCGCTCTTCGGTGTCCGACGAGGTCCCGGCTGGGGCTCCATCGCTCAGATCGCTGGTCCCGTTCGTGGAGGAGAGGACCTCGATCTTTCGGGTCAAGTCGATCTCCGGCGTGATGTCGCTTGAATCGACCACCTCCGGTGTGAGTGTGAGGTCCTCCACGTCCTCGAACGATTCCGTCTCGCTCGGGCGGAGAAGCTGAAGGCCGGCGCCACTGAACCGGTCGTCGACCTGCGTTTCAAACCGGACGATCTCTCGATCGTCCGTCTCAATCCCTTCATCTGCGAGGTAGTCGCGGAAGTCCGCCATGTAGTCGGCCCGGACCCCGAAAATGTTTAGCGTTTCGAGGGTCGGAAGGTGGCGCGGGTGCGACCCTTCCAGGACACTAGAGCGCTTCAAGCTCCGATCCTTCCCGAGAAGACGGACGCCCCGTCCAAACAGCTGGATAATCTGCGGGCCTTCGCCCCGCCCGATGTTCATGAGGCCCATCGTGGAGACGCGCCAGCTGCTCCACCCTTCGATAAACTTCTTCGCGCCTAAAAGGACATTGATGTCCGACCGGCTCTGGTTGATGCGCTTGAAGAGCGACCCTTCAAACTCCGATTCTTCGATCCCGATCTTCGGGAATTCCTCTTCGGTCAGATTGAGGAAGCCCCGCTTGTTGCCCACGTCAATGACCCCGAAGAATTGATCGGAATCCCCCGCCCGGAGCCCGATCTCTCCGTCGGTATTTTTGAGGTCAGAAAGGCGAAGGCCCGTGCCACCGGACGCGTGAAACAGCCGATCGCGGAGATCTCCTAGAATGTCCTCCGCGCTGCACCCCGTCGAACGAAGAACGTCAAATTCGTCGGCGAACAGATCTTGCCCGGCAATTTCCAGCGTACCCTCGTCCGACAGCAAGTCTCGGACCGCACGGGTGGCCCAGTCGGTGTCCGTAAGCACACGGTTGAGGAATGCGACGAGACGCTGAATGTCCGTCACGCTCCGGCGATCGTTCGTGCTCAGGTCCGAGACATTTCGTCCGCCCGTGACGCTGTGTCCGATAAACATGAGAAGGGGTTTCCGGAGGTTGTACTCCTCGCGGAGGCGCCGCTCATCCCGGTTGAACACCACCTGCTGTTCGTAAAATGTGAGCAGGTTGGCCAACAGATACCGATTGGTCAGGTCGTCGTCCTCTTCCAATGCCTCATCGGCGTTGGTGTCGAGGTTGAGGATGTTGTAGTCCTTTCCGTATCCGTCTTCGTAGAAGCGCTGATACGAGTAGTCAAACAGGATCGACGTGCCGTATTCGTCCTTCACGGAGGCGGGCGTCGATCCGCTGACGGCCTGTCCGAACGTGGCGCTGTACTCGAAGGTGAAGCCGCCGTCTGCGAGTCGTGACCGGAGGTCCCGCCACGTCCCGGCGGTTGAGCTCGCGCCCTTGTGCCCCTCGTCGACGAACACCAGGTTGTTGCCCTCGAAAGCGTCGACCTCCACCCGCACGCCCTCGTCGGTCTTCTCGTTCACGAGCTTGGAGATCTCAAGGACCTTCACGTGTTCCGGCGGTACGGATTGGCCTTCCTCTACGAGGTCCAGGTAGTACCGGCAGCCGATGCCGCTCCGGCGCAGCTCGGCCATGTGCTGGTCCGTGAGTCCCTCGTTCGGCGTCACGAGAAGGATGTGGTCGATCGCGTCGCCAAAGTGGTGCCGATACTGATAGTAGTGCAGGTGCATGAGGAGCGTCTTTCCGCTCCCAGTGGCCATCCAGAGGGCAATCTTGTTGAGCTGGCCGGGGTCCACCGTCGGGTACGTGATGTACGTCCGGTCCTCATTCTGACGGGCGGCAAACTCGTTGATCGATGCGGCCAGGCCCTTCGCATCGTGCTTCAGGCGGTGCAGGTAGTGCTCGGTCATCAGCCCCGCCAGGTGCTGGAAGTAGCGCCAGGTAATGCTCTCGTCCCGCCGCTCGTTGATCGAAGCGGTGTGCTCGCGAAGCCGCTCGTCGTACCGGACGAGCTGCGCGTCGCTCAGTCGGATCCCTTCACGCTGTTGCAGTGCCTTGACGAGGTGAGAGGTCCCGTCCTGATGGAATCCCTCCTTGGTCTGTCGCAGGCGTTCGTGATACCGCTGGATTGCGCTCGTATCCTCCGGGTCAGCCACCCCGAAGAGGTTTCGGAAGTACGCCGCAAGGACGAGCCGCTTCTGGAATTTGCTAAAGGAGTCGGAGGGCATCTCGGCATGTGGGCGTAGAGAGCGTGGGCGCGGGAGCGAAGAAGGAGCAGGAGAGGGTTATCCCGCGGCGGGGTCCATGCGGCGTTTGAATTCAATTTCGAGGGGCTCGGCCTTGCCGTAGATGTGACTCGGGCCGTTCACGTATACTGCATCGAACGGACCGTCCGGCAGCGTGTCGGCCGCCCACGTCTTTTCGGCGTCCAGGTTCAGATCCGCTTGGTTGCGCCACACGACCATAACGGTGTCAATAGACTGTTTCTTTTCGACACTGCCGGTGAGCACCACGTAGCGGCGGTCCTGGTGTTCGTAGACGCGGCGTGCGTCGACGTCCAGACCGATCAGATAGTTGAACGTCGCCTCCAGGTCCACCTCGCGGGCGGAGGGACTTTCCATGCCGTGCTGGATCTGTAGCGTGTAGTCGAACGGACGCTTGAAGGCGTCGGGTTGGAGCAACGTTTGACTTCCAGCAGCTTCGGTGGGAAGGAGGTACCGGAGGGTGTAGTCCTCAAACTGGTCGGTCAGAGACCGCTGGACATCTGGGGACGAAAGCTGGATGTTGTTGAGGGCATCCTCGTAGGATTCCAGCCGGTGGTATTGGAGGACGTGGCTTCGGCCCGATGTGTCCTGGGGGATTCCCTCTTTCCAGTTGTCGCTGAACGCGGCTTTCTTCAGGCGAGGGAGGAGGAGCGTGTCGAAGTAATCACCCATTTCCACGAGCACGTACGAGTTGTCGCCGCCGTGTTCGTCGTCGAGCCGCATGAGCGAGTGCGCCGTCGTCCCGCTGCCCGCAAAGTAGTCGACGACCGTGTGCCCGCTCTCAGACGTATCGATGGACACGTCCAGACAGTCCTCGACGGTGTGAATCGATTTCGGGAAGACTGGGTCGTCCGGCATGTTTTCTTTTCCCATTATGCCGGACAGGAGGCGCGAACCGTGTGTGCCGGCATCATAGCGAGCACCCGACCAAACTGTTCGCGGCGTTTCCCGAGATCGGGCAATCTCGATTTCCATATTGCCCCGGATCTCACGTACACGCACCGTGTCGATTACGTCGCGAAGCGAGTCGGCCTTATAGCGCCACTTCCGTTCCACCCCTTCTTGATCGATCGGCCAGACTTTCTTTTTGCCCGAATCTGTCTCCTCGACCCGACGATCCGGGTGAAAATCGTCGGGCGGCACGTCCCCCAACTCTTCAATCTCCCCGTTCTTAACTATGATGGGGTAGAAGCAATTCCGTCCATCCTCGCGACGGGATTCACCGCCCCAGTTTCGGAGGTTCGAGTACTCCCACTTCTCTTCGTCGATCTGCTGTTGACGGATGTGGCGTCCCTCCTGGGGGAAAAGGAAGTACGCGTACTCGTGGGTGTAGGAAAAATTGTCCCCTTGGATGCCCCGGGGGTTGTGCTCCACCGTCACACACGTCTGATCTCGGCCCGGGAAGGCGCGGCGAAGGAGCAGCCCGAGGCGCTCTTGTTCGTTGTCGTCAATGGCGACGATGGTAATCCCATCATTCGTCAGTAGCTCTCGACCTGCCCGGAGGCGGTCGTTCATCATCGAGAGCCAGGAGGAGTGCTTGTAGGCATTCTTGTAGAGGATCTCGGTTGACTGCGAGTTGTAGGGAGGGTCAATATACACGCAGTCGACCCGGTTGCGGAATCGCTCTTCCAGAAGGTTGAGGGCCTGGAAATTCTCGCCCTGGACACACAGGCCGTCTACGGCCTCGGTGAGGCCGCCGTCGGTTACGTCTGACAGATGCGCCAGCAGGCGGTCTTCAAATTCTTGATCGAAGTGCCGCGTGTCGATCACAGCGTGTGGATGGGTCTCCACGAAGGCGGGCGTGAAATCGCCATCCTCGTAGCCCTGCGTAAACAGGCCGCCCTCCCACTCCTCTACGGCGTACAGCTCGCGCCACTCATCACACTGGTCGTCGTTGTCGAGGATCGTGTCGTGGAGCCCGTCCGGCACGTGGTCAAGAGTGACGCAATAGCCGGTGTCGACCACGAATTTCTTCTTCTCGAAGAGCCGCTTCTGGAAGTCCTCGATCTGAGCGAGGAACGTAATGATACGATCACCGATCTTTTCCACCGCTTTCGCCCGCCCAATCTGATGGTCCCGGCTATGATCGGAGGCGTCCAGTAAATTTTTAGGCTCAAGAACCTCGTTTTGAAGGAAGAAATCGAGTTGATCTCGGAGGAATCCCTCCAGATCCTTGTGTACGAAATAGTCCGCCGTATGACGGGCTGTAAACCGATTGAGGTGACGGAGTAAAGGGCTGCGGTCAGCACCGTCTTCAGGCTCCTGAAGCTTCGCTAGAAGCCCTGCGTCGTCGATCGAGTCGAGAAGCTGTTCCGCCGTTGCACGGACAATCGTCTTTCGATCACTGGTTTTTCGGCTCTTGCCCGTGGCCTCATTGTAGACGGAAAGAAGGTGCTCATCTTCCTTCTCAGTCAACGGGCGATACGAGAAGCGGATCACGCACGCCCCCGATTCAGCACCGGCCTCGATGGGGGAAGAGCCCTCCAACACGAAGTGCTGAGCATCGCCTGCTTTGACGTTATCCTGCGGCACATCCGCATCCACCAATTTGAAGTGCACGTCGACCCCTCGGGTGTGGAACCGGTAGTCCCGGAAGTGCTCGGTGGTTTTGACGTAGTACTGGTCGCGGTTGGCCCAATGGAGGACGACCTCTTCGCCGTCGTACGGGACATAGTACGTCGAATCGCGGCTCGAAAACCGCCGCTGGGCAACGAAGTCTCCCTCATCGTAGTATCGTCGAAAGAAGCGAGTGAGGTCGTCGTACACCCGCCGCTTGGTCTCTGCAGTGAGGGACGCGTCCGCTAGCGCTTCCCGCGCTTCGGCGTACTCCTCCGCAACGTCCAGATTCTGATACTCCTCCCTGACGGATCCATCGGGCTTGATAGCGTCGTCAGAAAGGGACTCGCGTACTTCCTTTTCGGCCTCTGCAACAGCTTGTCGGAGCTCCTCGGTCTTCCGGTCCTCGAAGGCCTCCAGTTCGTGCTGCACCCCTTCAACGAGATCCTCTTCGATGAACTGATTGATTTCGTCACGCTTTTCGTTCAGGATCCGGTAGACCCCGAAATCGAGGTCGGCAACGTCGAATTGAAAAAGGTCACGCAGGAGGGATTTGAAGTCTTCCAGCTCGTCTGAGACGTGCATTCGGAACCGGGGCGGTGGGACTGGCATCGACTGTCGGGCAAGATAACAAGGAAGGCCCGAGATCGAAACAAATAGCAGGTCGTGGTCGGGGAAAGAGACCTACCGTTGATCAGCGTTCCGAAGAGGGGAGAGTCATCCCGCCGGAGCGAGGGGCTACGGAGGACAACTGGCCTTGGAAGGGAGGTCGAGACCCGCTTGAGGGGGTGCTGAGAATGGCTGGTCTGACGTGCGGGAACTGTGCTCCGTCAGCCAAAGAAAATGCAAATACGCAAACCCCTGCTGAGCAGGGGCTTACGAGGGAAGGGGAGTGGGCGGTGCTGGATTTGAACCAGCGACTTCCTGCTTGTAAGGCAGGTGCTCTAAACCGCTGAGCTAACCGCCCCGGCAATGGCGAGTGTCGAAGTGCGAATTTCGAATGAGACGAGTGGGATCGAGAATGGCAGCCGGGGTTGGCCGATCATTCGCCACTCGCACTTCCGAATTCGACACTGGAAAAGAGCGGGAGACGGGGATCGAACCCGCGACCTTCAGCATGGGAAGCTGATGCTCTGCCAACTGAGCTACTCCCGCTTTTCGTTTTGCACCGTTGCTCTATGCAGAACAAGGACGCCGGTTCCGGACAGGTTGGCTCCCTCCGGTGGGTGGTGAGGAGAGAAGAGAAGGGAGAGGGGCGATAGGCCGTGACGTCCCCGAGGTTGAGTGTAGATCCCTTCTTCCGTTGTGTTCTTCTATGACGAGCCCCCGAGTGGAACCCACTCCATTGGTACGGTCAGCGCTCCCTCGCCTCTCGCTTTCTCCTTTCGCCCATCGAAGCGGGGAACCGCTGACAGCATCAAGGAACGGGGCCTCCGCACATCCAAAGCATCCATGCTTCCACGCGCACCGTGCCAAATTGACGCTGTCTTTGCAGAGGGGGCGCAAAACGCAAAACATCGGCCCGAGGCCGTCGTTAGACCCCGTTGCGTACACTGAACGACACCAATCCGTACCGCTGCTATGCCGAAGCGCACCTACCAGCCCAGCGACAAGAAGCGCAAAAAGAAGCACGGCTTCCTTGAGCGCATGAAGACGAAGGAAGGCCGTGAGATCATCAAGCGGCGCCGCAAGAAGGGCCGTGACAAGCTCTCCGTGAGCGACGAAGACTCCGGTAAGCCTGTGTAAGCTTAGGAGAGAACGGGGACATGGGCGCGTGGGAGCAGTGAGGTTTTGCCTTTCCCAGATCGTTAGGCCGAGCCTCCGCTGGCACGGGTCTACCCACCCAAATCCTTGTGTCTGACCGACCTGATCAGGACGATTCGGAACGGCGATATACCTTTCCGAGGTCGCACCGGCTGAAGCGACGGCGGCTCATCCGTTCGCTCTTCGACCGGAGCCGCGACGATGTGGACACGGTGGCCGTCGGCTGCGTCCGTCTTCTCTACCGCGTCGTGGACCGCGAGGCCATCGGCCACGACGTGCCTCTCCAGGTCGGGTTTGCGCCGGGACGCCGCGTCGACAGCGGCGTTGAGCGCAACCGCGTCCGGCGTTTATTGCGAGAGGTCTACCGGGTGCATCAGCACACCCTGGTAGACCTTTTCCTACGTCGGTCTGAGGCCCTCATCGTCATGATTCTTTTCCGCGGCGCGCCCGCACAGGCCGACGAGTGCATCGAACAGGACCTCCCGAGAGCGATGCAGCAGGTCGCGTCCCGCTTTGAGCCCATTCCAGAAGAGGGTTCTTGAAACGCGCTCTTCGCCTCTCACCCCTCCCGCTTCTTCTTTGGGGGCCGCTCCGTCCGTTCAGAGCGTAACCGGTCCCGTCGCCAGTCAGTCCCCGCTCGACTGGTTTCTATTCAATTCCCACCTCTTTTTAAAATGCGCGGGGGCACGTTGACGGGGGCCGTGCGTATTGCCCCGTTGAGCCTGCCTCTATCGGACGACCATACCGGTCGTCGTTCGCAGCGGGTGTTCGACTGCATTCACCAATCCCCTTGCCCCCGTGGCTTCTCCCCTTCGCAACCAACCGGCGCCGGAAGATCAGCGCAACGTCATCATCGCGACCGTCCTGGTAGCGGTGATCATGTTTGGGTACATGTTCTTCTTCAGTCCGCAGCCCCAGCTCCAGCAGGCATCGGGGCCGGCGGACACGTCTCAGCAGACGGCCGCTGCGCCGGACACGCAAGAGACGCCAACCGATACAGGACAAACGGCCACGGCGGAGACGCAGCCGTCGGCCGCGACGACGGAGTCGACCCCGCCGGAGGCGCCGGCTGCGGATTCGATTACGGCTGGAGCGTTGCAGGGAACGGCCCGGCGCATCGTCGTCGAGACGGACCTCTACACGGCGGTCCTCAACACTAAGGGTGGTACGCTCCACCGCTTTACCCTCAAGGAGTACGACCAGTTCAATCAGGTCGACCCCGTTCAGATTGTGGACACCACGGCAGGCGGGACGCTCTCCCTGTCCTTCCGCACGCCGACGGGCAAAAAGGTCGACACCCGCTCCCTCTACTTTTCTGCCGATACCGATGCGGACACGATGCGCGTGCAGGACGAGCCGGTGTCGGTCACCTTCGAGGCCGCGCTGGGGGAGGGCACCCTCCGTCAGACCTACACGTTTCATCCGGACGATTACGACCTCGGTCTTGCCGTTCAGCAGGAGAACCCGGCGAGCTTCGTGACGGACGAGGGCTACGACCTGACGTGGCACGGCGGCATGCCGTACTCGGAGGGCGGGGAGGAGGACGAGCTGCAGTACACGGGTCTCTTTGCCTACAGCGGCGAGACGCTCGAAAGCGTCACCCTATCGGACGGGGACCACGGCGAGACGCGGCTGAGTGGGGCTGTCTCGTGGATGGCCGTCAAGAACAAGTACTTCACCGCTGCCCTGATGCCCGACAGTCCGGACGCGGTGAAAGGGGCGACCCTCATCGGCGACAAGGTCGGGCGGGCCACCAGTGCCGCGGACTTCAAGGAGCTTACGGGGCATTTCCGCATGCCGCGTCCGCAGGGCGAGTCGCACGTGGACCAGTTTCACCTCTACGCCGGCCCGATCGACTACTACAACCTGGCCGACTACGAGCGGGAGCTCTACGCGATGGTCGATTATGGGTGGGATTGGTTCGAGTGGATGACCAAGCCACTGGCGAAGTGGATCTACATCCCGATGCTCACCTACCTCGGAGGGGGGCTTCCGGAGGCCACGATTTCATCGTGGGGATTGCCGGGCTGGTTTGGGCAGGGCCTCCCATACGGCATTGTCGTCATCCTGATGGCCGTCCTCATCAAGACGGTGGTCTATCCGCTCACCAAGTCGTCCTACCGCAGCATGGCGCAGATGCGGGAGCTGCAGCCGAAGATGGAGGAGCTGCGGGACAAGTACGACGACGATCCGCAGAAGCAGCAGGAGGAGATGATGAAGCTCTACCGCGAGACGGGCGTGAACCCGCTCGGGGGCTGTCTGCCGATGTTCTTGCAGTACCCGATTCTGATTTCGCTCTACCAGTTTATTCCGAAGTCCATCCAGCTGCGGCAGAAGAGCTTCCTCTGGGCAACCGACCTGTCGGCGCCGGACAAGATTCTGCAGCTGCCTTTTGAAATTCCGTTCTATGGCGACTACGTAGCGGGCTTCACGCTGCTGATGGGCCTCGCCATGATCGTCACGATGCGCGTGCAGTCCACGCCCAGCAGTGGCGGGCAGGCCAAGATGTTCATGTATGCGATGCCGGCGGTCATCTTCTTCATCTTCAACCGGTTCGCGTCGGCCCTAAGCCTGTACTACCTCTTCTACAACATCATGACGGCGGCGCAGCAGAAGTGGATCAACATGCAGCTGGAGAAGGAAAAAGACGAGGATGGCAATCTCACGAACGGGAGGAGTTCGGGAGAGGAGGCCGAAAAGGGCTTCTTTGGAAAGCTCATGGAGCGGGCGCGGGAGGCGCAGGAGGAGCAGCGATAGCGTTGAAAGTCGAACGGTTGGAAAGTTGGAAGCTCGGAGGTCATTCAATGCACGTGTGAGGACATCCGGATACTAAGGGGGTCGCTACCCGCGGTAAACCCTCAACGCTGTTGGAGACGCATTCCTCGTCCGAGGTCTGTTCTCATCATTCGGAGTCGAAGACGACCACCGAACGTTCAACCTGCAACTTCCCACCCTTTACCTCCATGGACGACACGATCGCGGCCATTGCCACAGCGCGGGGACGAGCGGCCCTCGCCATCGTGCGCACCTCCGGCCCCGACGCCATCTCCGTCGTGGATGACTGCTTCCAGGGGGGCGACCTGACGGAGGCGGAGAGTCACACGGCGCACGTCGGCTTTCTGGTCGACGCGGACGGGAACGATGTGGATCAGGTGGTGGCTACCGTTTTCCGGGCGCCCAATTCCGCGACGGGCGAGCATGTGGTCGAGGTGTCCTGCCACGGCGGCGATCTGGCCCCGCAGATGGTGTTGGAGAGTCTGCTCGATCACGGCGCCCGCATGGCCGAGCCCGGCGAGTTTACGGAGCGAGCCTTCCTGAACGGCAAGATGGACCTGACGCAGGCCGAGGCGGTGGCCGACCTCATCCACGCCAGTTCCACGAAGGCACACCAGGCCTCCCTCACCCACCTCAAGGGCCGATACTCCGACCTGCTGGAGGACCTGCGCGAGGAGTTGCTGAATCTCTGCTCGCTCGTGGAACTGGAGATCGACTTTTCAGACGAGGACGTGGAGTTTGCCGATCGAGAGCGGCTGGAGGAGCTGCTGGATGAGACGGAGGAGATTCTGGGGGACCTGCTCGACACCTATCCCACCGGCGAAAAGCTGAAAGACGGCGTGCGCGTCGTCATCGGCGGGCGGCCCAACGCGGGCAAGTCCACCCTGCTGAACGCGCTGGTGGGCCACGACCGGGCCATCGTGAGCGAGACGCCCGGCACCACGCGGGACGAGATTGAGGCGGAGGCGGAGATCGAAGGCGTGCTCTTCCGTTTCGTGGACACCGCGGGCCTCCGCGACACCGCCGACGAGATTGAGGCCGAGGGCGTGCGCCGCGCCACCGAGTCCATCGAGGCGGCCGACGTGCTTCTCTACCTCTACGACCTCACGGTGGGCCTCGACTCCGAGGAAATCGACTTTCTGGGCGATCTGTCTGATGACGACACGGGAGTTCGGCCCTTTCTCATCGGCAACAAGGCCGACGAAGCCCCCGATTTGCCGGTGGCCGACCTCGACGACCTCTCGGCGCTCAAGCTCTCGGCCCTCGACGCCCGCGACGATGCCGACATGCTACAGCCCCTCCTCGACCGTCTCACCGACACGGTCGCCGAGCACCTGAGCCGCGCGGAATCTTCCCCCGTCGTCATGAACCAGCGCCACCGACAGCACCTCCAGGACGCCCTCGACGCCGTCCAGCAGGCCCGCGAGGCGCTCGACAGGGGCGTGTCCGGTGACATGCTCACGCTCGACCTCCGCGCCGCCCTTCAGGAACTGGGCGCCATCACCGGCGAGATCACGAACGAGGACGTGCTCAACCAGATCTTCTCCCGGTTCTGCATCGGGAAATGAGCGTGGGCGAAAGGGTGCATGGGAGAATGAGGGAGAGGGAACGCGTGACACGTCTGGATGAGTCCCGTCCTTTCCACCCCAGATTGATCTGTAACGTGCTGTTATGAAAGAGGATTGGAGAATGACTTGATGAAGTCTTTGTGTTATCGGCGTTAGGGTCGGGAGGAGATCCGTGTCTTGTGGATGAAGTCCTGGTCTTCAGCTTCACCACAGCTTATCGGCATCGCCTCTCTGTCAGTCTCGCCCGATCATGATCAACGTCCTCTCGATCGACGGCGGCGGCATTCGCGGCTTCATCCCTGCGCTCGTTCTTCAGCATATCGAAATCGAAACCGGCCGGCCCACTGCCGAGCATTTCGACCTTATCGCCGGTACGTCCACCGGCGGCATCCTTGCGCTCGGTCTTACCCTTCCGCAGAACGGTACGGCGAGTGATCCACGGTACAGCGCCGAAGAACTGGCGGCTCTCTACCGGGATCGAGGAGAAGACATCTTTCACCAGCCGCGCTGGCGACAGGTGGCCTCTGTGGTCAATCTGTTCGACGAGAAGTACGACCACTCCGGTCTTGAGGGCGTCCTGGACGAGTATTTCGGCGATCAGCCGGTGGGCGACGGCCTGACGGACGTGATGGTGAGCAGCTACGACATTCAGGCCCGCGAGCCCTACTTCTTCATGAGCTGGCGGGAGCCGGACCAGACGGTGCCGATGCGCCGGGCGGCCCGGGCGACCTCCGCTGCGCCCACCTATTTCGAGCCCGCAAAAGTGGCGGTGGGGGATCAGCAGCGCGTGCTCGTGGACGGCGGCGTGTTCGTAAATAATCCTGCGGTATCGGCGTACGCGGAGGCCGAACGGCGGTATCCCGACGAGCCGATCCGGCTGGTCTCCATCGGGACGGGCAGCGCCACTGAGCCCATCGGCTACGACGAGTCGCAGGAGTGGGGCAAGCTGGGATGGGCCGTCGAGACGATCGATATTGTGTTCGACGGCGTGTCCGACGCGGCCGACTATCAGCTCCGCCACGTGCTCGGCGATCGGTTCGACCGCTTTCAGGTGCCGCTGGAGTCGGCCAGCGATGCCATGGACGACGCCTCGATCGAAAATCTGGAGGCACTCGCGCAGGACGCCGAGCGCATGATGGCGACCCAGGCCGATGCGCTAGAGGCACTCTGTAATCGGCTGGATGAGGCGTAGTTATCGGGGTGGATGCCGGGCGCCGTTGGACTCCAACGACGCTACGGAAGAGAGCTGAGGTCGAAAAACAGGGTCGCGAGATTCCCGTTGGGGCTACCGTCGCCTCTATTTTGTTCTTTGTCTCCCCGCGCATGAAGGCTCGCCCCTGGATCGAATCTCGCGTCGTCCGTGCCTCGGATGTAACCCCTAATGGCACTGCGTCCGTCCTCGCCCTTGCCACGTTTTTTCAGGAGGCCGCCGGGCGCCATGCCGCCGCGCTCGGCGTTTCGATGCAAGACCTGCTGGCCGACGGCAAGGCGTGGGTCTTGGCCCGGCTTCGGATGGAGGTGGATCGGTTGCCGGCGTGGGAAGAAGAGATCACCATCGAGACGTGGCCGTCGGGCCTCGACCGGCTCTACGCCACGCGGGAGTTTGTTTTCCGGGACCAGGACGACCGTGAATTGGCTCGGGGCACCAGCGCCTGGCTCGTGATCGACACCGAGCGGCGGCGTCCACTGCGTCCCCCGTCGGTCCTGTACGACATCGAGGTGCCCGATCGGCCTGCGCCGCTGGGACAGGAAGAGGTTGACTTTGCAGCTCTATCCACCGTGGACCGGGAGCAGACCTTTTCCGTGCGCTACCACGACCTCGACCTCAACCGGCACGTCAACAACGTCCGCTACCTGGAGTGGGCACTAGAGACCCTGTCCCCAGAGATTCTGGAGGAGCGTCGCTGTGTAGGGATTGCGCTCCAGTTTGAGGCCGAGACGACCCTCGGCGATTCCGTGCGGGCGACCGCGGAGGAGCAGCAGGAAGGGGACAGCCTACGGGTACGTCACCGCCTGTCCCATGCTACGTCGGATCGGACCCTTGCACGTGCCGTGACGAGGTGGACTTCCATTTCAGAAGACGAGTCCAGATAAGGGCAATCACACCACATCATTTTTCTCCATTTCTCTTCAGACGCTGTGTTCAACGTGCAGACAAATCGGAATCTCTGCCATGGCAACAGGCGCATCGAGGGACATATGGGATTGGATCGACCTTGCGATTCGCATTTCGGCGGGCATTGCAATCCCGCTTCTCCTTTTCGTTTTCGGTCGAGAGCTTCGATTGGATCGGCAGGAAGCGCAAAACGCAGATCGCATCCGGCGCTCCATTGAGCATCTGGCGAGTCCAAACTGGCGGGAGCGCTTGATGGGCGTGCAAGTCATGTGGCATTATTGCAGGCATCGAGAGCATTACCCGCTTCCTCTGGTTGCGGTGTTGGCGAGTACAATCGAGACGGACTCTAGCATCAGAGTGCGCCGGGCAGCCGGGCGCCTCTTTAGTGAGATTAAGTCTGAGCCCTCGGCCAATCGATCGGCTCCCTCAACGGCTACATGCAAAGCCGATCTTCCAGAGCGTCCCTTTCCCAAGATTAGGAAGATCCGCGAGCAGCTCCGCGTGTACATTCACATTCAGGAGGAGGCGCAGGAGGCCACCGCGTCTGCGTTTAAGCGCTCAATTGATGGCGACACGATTGGCACCCATGTCGTAGATGTCGTCAGCATTGAGAAGTTGGACCGGGGACCGTCCTCCACCCAGCTTCGATTCTTCAATGCCCAACAGCGAACGCTCGTCGATAGTCTCCTTGCCCACACGAGTCGGCTCCCCGCATTTTCCTCTCGCATCGACGTAAAAAATCTCAGCGATGAATACGGTCGGATTACCGACCACTTCGAGCTTTGGATAGCCCCTCAATCTCAGTAGAACGGGACGCATCGAGGATTCCTGCTGTTGCGTTTGCCTCCGTGAACGAAAAACGCCCCGACCCCAGAGGGGCGGGGCGTCGGGTGGAAGGGAGGCTTACGTTCGTGCTGGGCGGTGCGCCCACGTCCTCGCGATGCTCTTGACGAACGAGCGGAATGAACGCGGCTCCTCTCCGAGAATCTGTCGGGTTTCCTTCTGCTGCGCCGTCGTGGCGATGAGGCCGCTCTCCTGGAAGCCGGCGTACATGATCCGGAAGTCGTATGCCATCCAGGCGGGGAGCATCGAGCGGCTTTGTGCCTCCCAGGTGTCGAGATCGTTGCCACCGTATGACACGTCGCGGTCCAGGGCATCCCCGTAGATCCGAGCGCAGTCCGGACCGGTGAGCACGTCCGGGCCGGCCAGGGTGTATGTTTTGTTTTCGTGTCCACTCTGCGTGAGGGCATTCACGGCGGCCTTCGCGACGTCGCGGGTGTCTACGCGAGAGAGTCCGACATTGCCAATCGGCTGCGGGTAGAGGCCTTGCGACTCGATCGCCCCCCGGAACCAGTGATCGTTTTGGTAAAAGTTGTTGGGGCGCAGAATCGTATACGTGAGATCCGACTGCTTGAGTGCGCTCTCAATCGTCATTTTGGCCGCAAAGTGCGGTGCGTTGGGGATCGTCTCTGCGTCCTGGACGGAGAGGTAGACCACGTGCTCGACGCCGACACGTTGTGCTTCGTTGAGGGCCGCGAGGCCCTGGTGCAGCTCACTCATGCTGACGGGGTTGAGGAGGAACAGCTTGTCGGTTCCCGCAAAAATGTCATCGTACGTGTTCGGGTCTTCGAGGTCGCCAAGGATGGCGGTCGCGCTCTTTGGCAATTTCTCGGCGTGCTCTTGCGAGCGGGTGAGGACACGGACGGTTTTGTTCTGCTCCAGCAGACCGGAGACGACGTCTTTGCCGACGGTGCCGGTGCCACCGATGATGAGGTAGTTCATGGGCGTAAAGAATAAGGAGGAAGGATACTGGCGGCGAGAGTTTATCCTGATTCACGGTGCACGTGGGGAGGAGATGGTCACGCGCGGGCAACAGGAACGTGCTCTCGGATTCAGACTGGAGGATACGATCCCTGGACGAGTGTGGAGAAGGGAACCGCCTCGTGTGTTGGAACGCCAACGGCAATTCCCCCGATGTGCCACACAGGGCGATGGATTGCACCTGCCCATTTACTGCGCCGTCCCTACTCGACGCGCTCCTAAATAATCTGCGGTCCGTCGAGGACCGGCCGGTGGCGAGCGTGTCGTTGTGCAAGCCCGCCCCATGCTCAGAGGCCCGTGATTGTCTTCATTTCAGCTCCATGTGTTTTGACTTCGGTCGGAGGCCCGGGTATGATGAAAAACGGAAATCCGCTGTTCGGGCAGACCGAACTCCTCTTCTCCGATCAACAGTTTTCTATGGGATCGACACCGCCCCAGCAACCGTCCTCTGACGATGAACTCCAACTCACGAAGCTGGAGACGGCGTTTATCGTCGGGATCGTGGGCTGTCTGCTGTTCGCCACGTGGCAGCTGGGGGACCTGCTGGTGAATGAGGTGCTGGACGGGTGGGTGGGCGACAGCGATCTCCGGGAGGATTTGATCTACTATGGCGTGGCCTTCACGGCCGCCCTCGCGGCTCTCAGCGGGACGACCCGCTCAGCGTTTCAGGTCGGCCGGTTCGGGACTACCGTTACCCGAGCGGTGCTCTGGTATGGCGCCCTGCTGCTCATCACGGCGTCGGGCATGGGTGCGATCGAATACCTGCCCGAAGTGGCGGCGGGACTTGTGGGCGCCGCCATTCTAATCGGGGCTGTGTACATCCTCCAGCAGCGGTACTTTACCCAGGAGCGCATCCTGCGGCGGCGCCTGCGCAACGACGACTGTCCGGACTGCGGGGGGCATCTGCGGGCGGAAGCGCACTTCTGCTCGCACTGCGGACGGCGGGTGGGACGCGACTGCCCAGAGTGCGATGGGTACGTGACCCGTCTCGACACGTACTGCGCCTCTTGCGGCCACGAGTTGGCCGCAGAGTCACGATAGCACCGGATCCCGCCCGGCCCTTGCTCGGTTTCTTCCGAACAAGCGCCGAGAAATTCGCGGCACCGCGCCCTATTTCTGCTCATCGAGTCTGCCCAATGGCCGATTCCGACGCCCTCCGCACCCTCCTCACCACACAACTGGACGCCACCGTGGCCCGCCGCCCGCCCGACGAGATTCTGCGGGCCGTGCCGCCCGAGGCGCGCGGCGTCCAGCCCGACGGCTTGCCTGAGGCCTATTCGCTGTGGCAGATTCTAGAGCACATGCGCATTTGCCAGGCGGACTACCTGGGCTACTGCAAGAATCCGGACTACACCCTTCCGACGTGGCCCGATGACTACTGGCCAGCCTCGGTCGCTCCGCCGAGCGACGCGGCCTGGGAGAAGAGCCTAGCGCGATTTCAAGACGACCTCCAGTCTGTAAAGCAGTTCGTCAACGACCCGGACCTCGAGATCGGAGGGCCGATTCCACATGCGGACGGTGTGGCCTACCACGGCACCACCTACGCGTCGGAGATCGGGGCCATCGCCGACCACAACGCTTACCACCTCGGGCAATTCGTGACGGTGCGGCGCCTGCTGGGCGTGTGGCCGCCCGCGGACGTCGACGACCCCGACTGGAAAAACGACCTCTGACTCTGAACCCTTCGTTCGGGCTTCTCGTATCTCGGGCAGGTTGTGAGTTGAGGATTTCGGGTTGTGCGTTTTCTCAACGGGACAACCCATCAGAAGTAATTCGGAATGGGGGCGGGTCTCCGTGGTTTTGGTTTGTCTACCGTGACTACAATCCTCCACTCGCAAACCCCATAACTCACAACCCGGTGCTCTTCCCTCGGTTGGTTTTGTTCTCGGAACGAACGGCTTCTCACCATGCACACCGACTATTTTGAGTACGACGTTATTGTCGTGGGCGGCGGGCATAGCGGCAGTGAGGCCGCGGCCGCGGCGGCCAACATGGGCGCCGACACGCTGCTCGTCACCATGAAGCTCGCGGACATCGGGCAAATGTCGTGCAATCCGGCCATTGGCGGGATCGGCAAGGGACACATCGCCCGCGAGATCGACGCGCTCGGCGGCATCATGGGCAAGGCCACCGACCGGGCGGGCATCCAGTTTCGGATGCTCAACAAGAGCAAAGGGCCGGCCGTGTGGGGGCCGCGCGCGCAATGCGGTCGACGGGCCTATGCTCGCGCCATTCGGGAAGAACTGGAGGCGATCGAGAACCTCCGGATGCGGTCGGACATGGTGAAGGAGATCCTGACCGACGACGCCGGGGAGACGGTGACCGGCGTCCGCACGAATCTCGGGAAGGAATTTCGCGCGCCCTGCGTGATTCTCACGACGGGCACGTTCTCGAACGGCGTCATCCACGTGGGCGAGAAGAACTTCGGCGGGGGGCGCATTGGCGAAAGTGCCTCGCACGGCATCACCGGTTGCCTGCACGACCTCGGCTTCGAGAGCGGGCGGCTCAAGACGGGCACGCCGCCCCGCATCGATGGCCGCTCCATCGACTACAGCGGGATGGAGAAGCAGCCGGCCGACCCGGACGCCACGGCGTTTTCGTTCCTGACCGACGACCTGCCGCCGGTCGACGAGCAGCTCTGCTGCTGGCTTACGGACACGACGCCGGAGACGCACGAGGTGCTGCGCACCGGCTTCGACCGAAGTCCGATGTTCTCGGGGCGAATTGAGGCCGAAGGTCCGCGCTACTGCCCGTCCATTGAGGACAAGATCGACCGCTTTTCGGAGAAGGACCACCACCAGCTCTTCATTGAGCCCGAGGGGCGGGACACGCACGAGATCTACCTGAACGGCTTTTCGTCGAGCCTGCCGGAGGAAGTGCAGTTCGAGGCGCTGCGCACCATCCCGGGCCTGGAGAACGCGCACATGCACCGGCCCGGCTACGCCATCGAGTACGACTTCTTCCCCCCGTACCAGATCCAGTACAGCCTGGAGACGAAGTACGTGGACGGCCTCTTCTTTGCCGGACAGATCAACGGCACCACCGGTTACGAGGAGGCGGCGGCCCAGGGCATCATGGCCGGCATCAACGCCGTGCAGAAGCTGCGGAAGGCCGACCCGATCGTGCTGAAGCGGTCGGAGGCCTACATCGGCGTGCTCATCGACGACCTCGTGGCGAAGGGCACCGACGAGCCGTACCGTATGTTCACCAGTCGTGCCGAGCACCGGATCCTGCTGCGCCAGGACAATGCCGACCTCCGCCTCACCGAGCTGGGCCGTAAACTGGGCCTCGCCTCGCAGCAGCGCTACGATCGGATGAAGCAAAAGGAGCAGGCCATCGAAGAGACGCGCGCCGCCCTCGACGACACCAGCGTCTCGCCCGAGCAGGTGGACGACTACCTACAGTCGGTGGGCACGTCCACCCTCAACCAGTCGCGGCCGGTTATCGAGATTTGCAAGCGGCCGGAGGTCGACTCGGAAGACCTCCTGCGTCACGCTGGCATCTACGACGAGGTGGTCACGGAGGCGCCCGGCATGCTCAGCAGTCCGCGTCTCATCGAGATCGACCTCAAATACGAAGGCTACATCGATCGGCAGGAGGACATGGTGGAGGAGATGGAGGAGAAGGAGCGCTGGCCCATCCCGGACGACTTTGAGTACGAGGACCTCGACAACGTCTCGATCGAGGCCCGCGAGAAGCTGAGCAAGGTGGAGCCGGACAATCTGGGCCAAGCCTCCCGCGTCCCGGGCGTTCGGGCATCGGACATTTCCGTGCTCATGGTGCTTCTCAAGAACAAGGGCGTGGAGCCGCTGCCGAAGGAGCGCGATCTGGATCTCGACGCGATGGGTGGGGACGGACAGTCCTTCGGCGCGTCCCGCGAGCAGGCGGTAGAGGTGTCTGGGTGAGCCCGGCACTGCCGGCGGCCCGGTGTTTTCGGAGTCGTTCGCGCCGGGGCCCGTTCGTGAAAAGGGGCGGACTATGAGCTCCACAGATAGAAGAGGAGGCCGCCCAGCACCAAGAGGCCGCCCACGACCATGAATCCCCAATTCGACTCGGCGGCTGGCTGAGCAGCGGCCTCGGACGTGTCCCGCTGGGTCGTCGTGTCGGGGGCGGTGGGCACAGTAGTGGGCGCGTCCGCTGCGGCCGTGTCGCGCGGGGAGGGAGTCGATGAGGAGGAAGCAGAGTCACTCTCGCTGCGGTGTTCTTGCAGGGATCGTCTTGCCAGGAGCTCCTGCTCCGACGGCGTCTCCTGGGCCCGGTCTCTCGTTTGGGCACGAGAGGGCTGCACGCCGCGAAGCGTTGAGAGGCGGGCGAGGTCAGGAATCTTTGCGATGGGAAGCCGACCGGAGACGATTCGTCCCGCTACCGCTGCCTCTGTGAGGCCGAGTGCTTCGAGATCCGTTTTGAGGGCCTTTGGATCCGCCGTTGCAATTGCATCGATCGTAACGCGTCCGTCCCGGATCTGCATTTGCGACTCGCTGTCGTCCCCACTTTGAATGCCGTTCGTTTCCTTTGCCCGGGATCGATGGTACAAGAGCAGAAGATCCATTCCGGCCTTGGCCAGCGGTCCGTCCTTCCCTTCCAGGTCGGCTCCGTGGAAGTCCCGGAGGGCGTGCCGTCGAATGCTATCAGGAGACTGAGCGTGCGTCACGGGGACGAGCAGGATCGTAAGACATAGTGTGAGAAGAACACCGAGTGCGGCAGAGCGTCCTCGGGGCCGTCTGGCTGGGCTTTGCATGGTCGGCGATCGGTTGGAGGGAGGAGGGAGACAAAAGAGGGACGGCTTGTGATACAGCGCAAACGCGTATTTTATGGTATCTTTTTGAAATGTATTGTTTTGATGGACAAGGTGAAGAGGTAAAATGCAAGAGCTGACTGGTATCTCCTTCATTGATCTTACCGACGATCAGCATCAGCAGCTGGAGGCATTCGAGGAGCAACTGCTCCGCTTCAACCAGCGCGTCAACCTGATCTCGGCGGAGAGCGAGCATCATTTTCGGACGCAGCACCTGCTGCACTGCCTCACGCTCACCCGTCGCGATTTTCCCGATGGGTGTACGATTGTGGACTGGGGAACGGGCGGCGGGCTGCCGGCGATTCCCTTGGCGATTTGCTACCCGGAGGTGACGGTCGTCGGTGTGGACTCGGTGGGAAAGAAGGGACGGGCCGTGCGAACGATCGCCCGGCGGCTCGGGCTCGACAACTGCTATTCCTGGACGGGAAGGGCGGAGGACTGGGACGGGGAGGCGCACTACTCGGTGTCGCGCGCCACGGCGCCGCTGGGGGAGCTCTGGCAGTGGCATCGGCGGATCGCAATCGACCTGGAGGGGACGCCCGGCGACGGTGAATGGCAGCAGGGACTGCTTGCGCTCAAGGGCGGGAACCTGAGCGGGGAGATCGAGGCGCTCCGAGCAGCAGATTCAGCCGTAGAGGTCGAGCGGTTTTCGCTGGAGTCGCTGCTCGGGCGGAATGAGTTCTTTGGAGAGAAAGAAATTGTGGCAATAGGGTAAGGGACCTTTGCGGTCTTGCTATACGGCCTCCATCGTCTGGAAACTGCGACTGGGCGAAGCCAAATATCCAAGATCGAGCTCAGTTAGTCAGAACCTTCCAATTTCGCTTCTTTATCCCCGGATGATACTTCAAGGACTAGCCCTATACCAATTATAGAAGCACTACCTAATAGAGCAACTGCCAGTGAATATAGAGCATTATGATATATCGAATTGAGAGCAGTGGGTTTGTTGAATATGTAAAAATCACCCAATACAGTAAATAAAAGATGTAAGACTGTGAAAAAAGCAACCCCCCCGATGAAGGCCTTCTGGTATTTTTTCCACCGGTCGGGGCCCACCGGAGGACTGTTTAGGCCGACGGCAGACGGTGCTATCTGGGCGATAATGCCGATCCATGGCGGAGAAAAAATGGCAGAAAATACAACCGAAAAGGCTAACTTAACACGGAAGTTAACAAAAAAGCCGAATTGAAATTTCAGAAATAGATAAAATGATAGGAGGAAAAGTGAAAAGACTGATATCCAAGTCGCGAAAACAGGAAGGCCAGAAAGTCTTTTCATGGTGGTAAACGCATAATTTGAAAAATCCACCGGGGCATGCCACTAGGTAAACGACACGCCCCGGCAACTTATGTGCTATCGAGGCTGTCATGCTCATCGAGCGTTGTTGCCACCGTCATGATAGACGTTTGACTGCTCGTTGTATACAGCACACCCTCAACCAAGCGAACCTCCTCAACCGGCCTGTTAGAAAAGGGCTTTACAAAATAAAGCTGACCTGATGCGTCGTGTCGCACGACCCTAAAGTTGCAGAGCCAGAAATGCCAGCGTGGCTTTATGGGAGAATGGAGTATCCATTATGGTCGCGTACATTTGGGCTTGTGATGATGGTGGCCCAAATACCCCCGAAGAGGCCTTTTATGTCAGCCGAATATAAGCTAAGCCAGGTCTGAAGTGGTTTTGAAATATTTTGTGTGGGGCACCCAACATCGAGTTAGCTATTTTAAAATAAGGCAATATTTAAGGGGTCGTACGCTTTGTACACGCTTGCTGGTCGTTTTTCGTCTGAGTTTCTGATATCTATCTATAATATCCAAGCCCCCAGTCTTATCGTCTGAGGGTAGGGGACTGGTACTTACACACTAGCTTGGCCTTCGTGTGACGACGGGTGCCTTGCACTCGGAGGGGGATTGTCTCATCAGTAGCGCAGATCTGAATAGTGAGATCGAGGAGCTTCGAGGCGGAGAAACGGACGTGGGTCTTCAGTGTCTTTCTCTTGAGTCGGTACTGGGCCGGCAGGGGTTCTTCGGAGAGAAGGAGATTTTGGCCGTTCGTATTGCGTAATTCATATTGCGTATTTGGCGGGTTGCGCGTCAATTCAGCGTCCTGCGCACTCCCTTCTGATCCCCACCGGTCTGCGTCGTCTCTCTGAGTACGGTGGCGAGTTGGTCCGGCTCGTCCGTTCCAATTCGAATGACATTCCCGTCGCTCGTCTCGATCTCGACGGCGTCAAGTCCCGATACGTTGTAGATCCATTCATCCACCAGCATCCGAATGCCCCATCCGTGTAGGGGGGAATTCCGTACGCGCTCGACCCGCTCGATGGAAGAGAGGGGGAGCGTATTTCGCCAAAAACGGGGACCGAAGTACCAGATCAGCGCGTCCTCGGTGACCCGCACGGTCAGGCTGCAAAAGGGCAACGCCCCTACGCTCACAGCTCCAATGATGAGCCAAAACCCGATCCCGGGCGATTCCACGAGCACCAGAGCCGGGACCACGCCCAGCACCCCGACTCCCAGCACTGCTCCGAGGATGACGTATCCGACTTGCGTGTGCTCGTACTCTTCGTTCATGTCGTCTGACATCATCGGGTGGGAAGGCGACCGACCATCCCTTTCCCCGATCCGTATGGTTCTTTCGTGTTTCGATCGTCGTTCCTCCGTATCATGCGCCGTACCATGATCAACACCGCACTTGCCATTGCTGTTGGCTACGGGGCCATCGTCGGGCTCGCGTTTGCCTTTCAGGACCAGCTCCTCTTCCAGCCCAGCAGTCGCCTACTGGCCACGCCCGATGAGGCGGGGATGGACTACGAAACGGTTCACGTGAGCACGGAGGACGGCGAGACGCTCCACGGCTGGTGGATTCCGGCAGCCGACACTTCACGTGAAACGAGCCCTGGCGAGTTCGCGAAGCAAACGCTCCTCTTTTTCCACGGCAATGCGGGCAACATCTCCGGCCGGCTGGAGAGCGTGCAACAGTTTCACCGCCTGGGCCTCAACGTGTTGATCGTCGACTATCGGGGATATGGGCAGAGCACGGGCTCGCCGTCGGAGGAGGGAATTTACCGCGACGCGGAGGCCTGTTGGGAATATCTTACAGAGGCGCAAAACCTTGTGCCCCAAGAGATTATCGTCTTCGGACGATCGATGGGCGGCGGGCCGGCGACGTGGCTGGCGGCGCGGCTCTCACCGGGGGCCGTCATTCTAGAGTCGGTCTTTACGAACGTGCCGGACATTGGGGCGCACCACTACTCGTTTCTGCCGGTGCGCGCCCTTGCCACGAACCAGTTCGACAACGAATCGCGGGTAGCGGAGATCGACGCGCCCAAGCTCCACATCCACAGTCGGGAAGATCGCGTCGTGCCGTTTGAGCTGGGACGGCAGGTGTACGAGGCCGCTGCCGAGCCGAAGCAGTTCCTGGAGATCCAGGGTGGACACAACGACGGATTTCTCGTGTCGGCGGAGACGTACCTTCGGACGATCGACGACTTTCTGGCGGAGCATCTGGATTCGGGGAAGAAGTAAAGTGCACGGGGGCGTGGGGGAGAGTGGGCGAAGGGGCGAGAGAGCGCTCGGGTGCAAAACGTTCGTCCAGGATCGCTGCGGGCGGGAGTCTGATTTGTCTGTAGATCGTTCGCGCGGAGATCCTGATGCATGTGCCCCTCAGTCATCCTCACTCTCGACGCCCACGCACTCCACGTCCGCGCCCTTGCCCCCCACGCTCTCCACTCCCACGCGCTTACGCTTCTACCGTCGCCACCGTCGCGGTCTCCTCCAGCAGCAGGTCCTCCATCACGTGAAGCGCGTCGTTGAGCGTGGACACGTCCTGCACGATGGCTCGCATGAGGCCGCCCTCCACGTCGTCCTTCATCACGTACTCGCGGTCCAGAAGGGAGAGCTTCTCCAGCAGCGGGTGGAAGACCTCCTCGTAGAAGTAAGGATCGGCGTTCTCGCTGGGGAGGTAGAGGAAGAGCCGCTCGTTCTTGTAGACCACCTTCGGCATGCGCAGCCGCTCGCCGAGGAGGCGGAGCTGGGCACCGGTGAGCAGATTTTCGACCGGGTCCGGGACATCCCCGAAGCGGTCCTCGAGCTCGTCCAGCAGGTCCACGAGCGTCGTCTCGTCCGGCGCGTCGCTGATGCGGCGGTAGAGGTTGAGGCGCTCGGTGTTGTCGCGCACGTACTCGTCGGGAATGTAGGCGTCCTCCTCCACGTCGACGGAGGTCTCGGGCCCCGGCGGCACGGCCTCGCCGTCGAATACCTCTTCGAACTCCTCTTCCCGCAGCTCCTTCATCGCCTGGTCGAGGATCTTGTGGTACATCTCGTAGCCCACGTCCTCCACGAAGCCGCTCTGCTCGGCGCCCAGCAGCGAGCCGGCCCCGCGGATGTCGAGGTCCCGCATCGCAATGTCGAAGCCGCTGCCGAGGTCCGAGAACTGTTCCACGGCCTTGAGCCGCTCGCGGGCGTCGTCGGTGAGACTGTGGATGGAGGGCACCAGGAGGTAGCAGAAGGCCTTCCGCTGCGACCGGCCCACCCGGCCCCGCAACTGATGCAGTTCCGAGAGCCCGAAGTGCGAGCCCGCGTGGTTGATGATCATCGTGTTGGCGTTGGAGATGTCGACGCCGTTCTCGATGATCGAGGTGGAGACGAGCACGTCCAGCTTTTCGGTGAGGAAATCGACCATAACGTCTTCGAGCTCGCTCGCGCTCATCTGGCCGTGGCCCACGCCGACGCGCACGTCGGGCACCATCGCCCGCACCATTTCCGCCACCTCGTTGATCGTCTTCACCCGGTTGTGGATGAAGAAGACCTGCCCGCCGCGGCTCGTCTCGTAGACGATGGCGTCGCGGATCAGGTCCTGGTCGAAGGTGTGGATCTCGGTGTTGATGGGCTGCCGGTTCGGCGGCGGCGTCTTGATGAGCGAGAGGTCCCGTGCGCCGAGGAGGGAGAACTGCAGCGTCCGGGGGATCGGCGTGGCGGTGAGGGTGAGCGTGTCGATGGAGGCCCGCATCTTCCGGAGCTTCTCTTTCGTCTTTACGCCGAAGCGCTGCTCCTCGTCAATGATGAGCAGGCCGAGGTCGTCGAACTCAATGTCGTCGGAGGTGATGCGGTGCGTGCCGATGATAACGTCAACCTGGCCCTTCTCCAGCTTCTTGAGCACCTCCGTCTGCTCCGCCTGCGTGCGGAAGCGGGACAGCACTTCCACGTTCACGGGAAAGCGCTCCAGGCGACGACTGAATGTCTCGTGGTGCTGCTGGGCAAGGATGGTGGTGGGCACGAGCATAGCGACCTGCTTGCCGTCCTGCACGGCCTTAAACGCGGCGCGCACGGCCACCTCGGTCTTGCCGAAGCCCACGTCGCCGCACACGAGCCGGTCCATCGGCACCGGCTCCTCCATGTCACGTTTCACAGCCTCGGCGGCCTCGGCCTGGTCGGGCGTGTCCTCAAACTCAAAACTCGCCTCCATCTCGCGCTGCCACGTGGTGTCGCTGGAGAAGGCGTATCCGTCCGACGCCTTCCGCTTCGCGTAGAGCTTGATGAGGTCGCGCGCAATGTCTTTGACCTTGCTCTTCGTTCGCTCCTTCGTCTTCTCCCACTGCCCGGAGCCGAGCTTGGTGAGGGTGGGCGAGTGGCCCTCCTTGCCGGTGTACTTGTTGAGCTTGTGGAGGGCGTTGACGTTGACGTAGAGGATGTCATTGTCGGCGAAGTTGAGGCGCACGGCCTCCTGCTGCTTGTCGCGCACCGTGATCTGCTTCAGGCCCGCGAACTTGCCGATGCCGTGATCGACGTGCACCACAAAGTCGCCCGGCGTCAGATTCTTGATGTCGCGGAGGCTCATGCCGCCGCTGTACTTCTTCCGCTTCTTGGTGGAGGGGCGGTGGTAGCGGTTAAAGATCTGGTGGTCGGTGTAGACCGCGAGGCTGGCCGCGGGCAACTCGAACCCCTCGTGTAGCGACTCTACCACGAGCCGTGCCCAGCCGTGATCGATCTCCGACTCCAGCAGGTCGCGGAGGCGGGAGCTTTGCCCGTGACTGTCGCAGAGAATGAACGTGTCGAGGTCTCGATCGCCATTCTCTTGCAGCCGGTCGCGCACCACGTCCATGTCGCTGTTGAACGACGGCTGCGGATCGGCCTCCAGGTCGAGGGTCTCCTTCGGCGTCCCGTTGGTTTGCGTGCTGGCAGCAAACGTGCCGAAGAGGAGGCGCGGGTGTCGGTCGAGCGCCGCGGCAAAGTGCTCCCCATCGAGAAAGCGCTCGTCCGGCGGCGTCAGGTCGTCGGGCGATTCCTCCGCATCCTCGTCCTCCGACAGCTCTTCTTTTCGATCCTCGTATGCCTCCACCGCCTCATCGTACTGTGCCTGCGCGCCCTCGCGGAGCTGCGTTTCGTCGACTGTGGCGAGGATCACGTCTTCGGGCAGGTACTCGAAGAGCGGGATCGATCCCCGGGCCGCATTCTCGCGCTCCAGGTTGGGCACGAGACGGGCGGTGGTGAGACGGCTCACCGAGCGCTGCGTCTCCGGGTCGAATTCGCGCAACCCGTCGATCTCGTCCCCGAAGAAGTCGACGCGCACCGGGTAGCTTCCGGCATAGGGAAAGACGTCGAGGATGCCGCCGCGCCGCGCCAACTGCCCGGGCTCGTCCACGAACTCCACCGGCGAGAACCCCTGATCCACGAGCCGCTCAACGAGAGCGTCCATCGAGATTTCCTCGCCCGTTTCGACCGTGAGCGTCTCGTTCTGCACAGCCTCCGGTGGCGGCACGAGCTCGCCCACCGCATCCACGCTCGTCACGAGCAGTCCCGTAAAGCCCTCCGCCAGCCGCTGCAGCGCATCGGCCCGCTCGATGAGGGGCGTCGAGTCGGACATCTGCTCTGGGTCGTACGGCGTTTTCCGCGTCGCGGGCACCCGAAGAATGTCCTCCTCCGGGTCGGTCACCAGTTGCTCTAAGTCGCTCTGCAGGTAGGCCGCCGCGTCCTCGTCCGGCACGAGGCAGCAGAGGGGCGCGCCGGGCGTCTTGTGAATGTGGTAGAGGAGGAAGGCCGGGAGGGAGCCGGCGGCGCCCGTTACGTGCAACACTGGAGAATCGCTACCATCGACGGCGTCGCTCGCCCATGCGCGGAGGCGGCTGACGGCCGCGGTCGTCTCGATGCGATTGGCAATGGAGGAGAGAGACACAGGCGGTTGTGATTCCTGATGTAAGAGAACGTTTTGGATCCGAGTGAGCAGACTTCGCTCGGCGTGCTTCTATCTCTCGTGGAGGGCGTGGGGGGGAGAGGGCGAGTGGGCGAAGGGGGGGACGATTCCTCTTTTGCTGGATTCTGTGCGCCCTATCGCGCACCCTCATTTTTTCTCCCTTTCCCAAGACGCCCAAACACCGAAAGGCCGACGCCCCGATCAGGGTCGGGAACGGCGGCTCTGGAACGAGTCGTACCGGCGGGAGGGACGGATCACTGTCAGCCCCTTTACGAACCCCCGGAAACGGAAGATTCGCCCTGCATGCGCTCTTCGTGGGCCTTTTGGAAGAGTCGCAGATGTTTCACGTGAAACCCCGTTCGCTGTCTGGCAGGACTGCCATTTTGAGAGGGATGCGGCTCCGCGCTGGTTTTGGGAAATGCTGCAGGAACGTGTGGAAGAGAGGGGAAGGGCGAGGGGAGGAGCAATCCTTGAGGGTCGAGGGTTGAAGTATGGCGCTTCTGTCCACAATGCAGAGTCCTAGATGCCTGATTCTTCTATTCGAGACGCCTACGGCCAGTGGGCATCTCAGTATGATCGTGACGAGAACGCCACCCGCGACCTGAACGCAGAGGTACTACGCGAACAGTCATTTCTCCATCCCGACGACGACGTGTTGGAGATCGGCTGCGGGACGGGGTTCAACACCCAGTGGCTTGCGTCGTGCGCCGGGCGGGTGGTGGCGGTAGACTTCTCCGAGGCCATGCTGGAGACGGCGCGGACACGTCTCGAAGAAACGGACGTCGCGCTCTGGCGGCTGGACGTCACGGAGCCCTGGCCGTTTGACGGAGGGCAGTTCGATTGCGTTGTGTCCACGCTCGTCCTCGAACACGTGGAGCGGCTCGGTCCCATCTTTCGGGAGGCTCGACGCGTGCTTCGGAGCGGCGGACGGTTCTACCTCAGCGAGTTGCATCCGTATCGCCAGCTTGGGGGCGCGCAGGCGAACTTCGATCATGAGGCGTCCGGTGAGAACGTCACGATTGACGCGTTCACGCACCCGGTGTCGGAGTTTGTGAACGAGGGAGTGGGCGCTGGATTCACCGTGCGCGAAATGGGCGAGTGGTATGGAACGAACGACGATCTCCCACGACTGATGACGATTCTCTTTGAGAAGTGATCGGGATCGGAGGCTCCGCGCAATAGCACCGATTGTTTCACGTGGAACGTCGTTTCGGGGGATGACAGTCGAGTGGGGAGGGGAGGGTCGTTGTTCCACGTGAAACACTGCGACCCCCGATAGAGCGCCGCTGAGGGTGGTGTTGGATGTTTCACGTGGAACGTAGGGCGGCGCTCATGGTGAAGAGCGGGGTTCTAGATCGAATCTCAAGAGAGGGGGGAGGCGTATGCTGAAACAGTTTGAATGCGTCCAAAGAAGATCCCTGAGATGGCTCCAACTCCTTCAGCACCTCCAGCGACACGGGCAGACGTGCTTGCGATGTGTGTCCGGCGCTTTCGGGCACACTAACGGCTCGTGGCACTGTACGCCACCCATGAGGATCCGTACGAGCCAGAGCAGGGTGGGGAGGATGCCCCGCATGTCATTGTCGTTCTGCAGGGGCCGTACGAACACTGGAAAGAAACGGATGCCGTGACGGACATTCTGGACGAAACGGATTGGGTGGCGCCCGTCACGTCTCACCACGTTGCGAAAGACTCAGCGGTCGCAAAGCGAATGGAGAAGAGGGGGGGGCGTTTTGACTGAGGGGTGCAGCAGGCATGAGCATGTCTTTCCTGGAGAGCACAGTCGTTGGGACAGAGAAGCAAGTTTGAGGAGGCCGGCAGCGTGAAACCGGCACATCAACGGGTGAATAGAAAAGGTCCAGTACAATCCCGCCACAGGTACGTACGGACAATGGAAGCCACTGAACGAGTAGACATTCTCGCGGCCCTTTCTCGCCGATACAGAGAGGCATATGGGGATCGTCTTGAGGCGCTATATGCCCTTCCGAGAAATCCCTTTGAGCCGGAGGAAGAACACGAGGGTAAGAATCTAGACATCGTCGTCGTGCTCCGCGGCGTTGACGACCATTTTGCGGAGACCGATGGGGTCGTGGAGGTGGCAATGGAGATTGAGCGAGAGTATGACTTTGAGTATGGGATTTTTCCCCATCACGCCAGTGAGGACGACGACTTTGTTCGAGTTGCCAGGGAAGAAGGGGTTCGGTTATGACGAGCACAGAATGGATTGAGGCCGCTCGAATTCGACTTCAGGCCGCCACTGCTCTTCTCGAAAATGACTATCCATCGGATGCGCTCACCCGGGCCTACTTTGCCGTCTTTTCGGCGGGAAAGGCACTTCTGCTCAGTCGGGGACTGACGTCCAAAACGCATCGAGGGACGCACACCCTCATTCACAAACATTTGCGGGAGGAGGTCGACACAGCACTGCTCCGTGCCCTCCAGGAAGAACGAGAAGACTGCGATTACCGACTCCTCCAACCGTCCACTTCGAAAGTGAAACGTCGCCTCCAGCAAGTCCAGTCGTTTGTTGAGGATGCCGAGGAGGAAGTGAGGCCCTCTGACGAGGACGACGTTTCCAGGTAGGCCGAGACTACCCCCGTACACCCTCAATCGCCGGCCGCACGAAGCCGTCGGTGTTCTCCAGACGGCGTCGGGCCTCGTCCAGCTCCACATCCGCGAGGATCATCACGATGGCCGTCTTGACGTGCCCGTCGCACTGATCCAGGATCTTGTCCGCCTCGTCGTACCCCACGCCCGTGACCATCATCACGGTGCGGATGCCGCGCTCCACGAGCTTCTCGCTGGTGCGTCGCAGGTCGACCATCATGTTCTCGTAGACCTTGCCGAGCCGCACCATCGAGGCGGTGGTGATCATGTTGAGGACGAGCTTCTGCGCGGTGCCGCTCTTCATGCGCGTCGAGCCCATGAGCACCTCCGGCCCCACAACCGGGCAGATGGCCACGTCGGGGTCCACGTCCAGCTCGTCACGTGGAACGGTCGTCACGAAGAGGGTGGGGCAGCCAATCTCGTCGCGGGCGTGCTCCACGGCGCCTACCACGTAGGGGGTGCGTCCGCTGGAGGCAATGCCGCACACCACGTCGTCCTCGGTGACACCGTGCTCCTCAAGCGCCTCCGCGCCCTTTTCGGGGATGTCCTCCGCGCCCTCCTGCGAGCGGAAGACCGCCGGTTTGCCGCCCGCGATGATGCCCTGCACCATCTCCGGATCGGTGCCGAAGGTCGGCGGGCATTCCGACGCATCCACCACGCCGAGCCGTCCGCTCGTGCCGGCGCCCACGTAGAAAAGCCGTCCGCCGTTCTCGAACGCCTCCACCACGTGCTCCACGGCCGTTGCAATGTGGTCCAACTCCCGCCGCACGGCGATGGGCACGAGGTGATCCTCCGTGTTGATGACGCGCAGGATCTCCTCCACCGAGGCGGTATCGATGTGGGTGGAGTTTGGGTTTCGTTGTTCGGTGGCGAGGGATTGCAGCTGATCGAAGAGGGCGGAGTGCTCGGACATACGCGACCGGACGGCGATTGAGAAAAGGCGTGTACGTGTAAAAAACGAGAGCCCGGGGCGTGCATCAAGAGGAACGGCCGCGGAACCGGTCCCAGTTTGGGAGGCCGCGCCCCCAGACGAAGAGGGACGCCCCGACAAGCAGTCCGATCATAAACAGAAGGGCCCAGGCCCAGAGCGGCAGGAAGGCCTTGGAGTCAAGGGGAAGCGCTGCGGGAGAGCCGTAAAGGACGGGCGGGGCCCAGAAGAAGGGGCTTGCCTTCTGCGGGTGCGCGTCCAGGTAGTCCAGTTGGGCCTTCTGCAGGGCCACGTCCTTCGGGTGTCCGTTCTGGAGGTAGTGATAAAATCCCTCCATGAGTTCCACGCTCGCCTCGTCGGCCACGGGCCAGAGCGTGGAGACGGTTGACTGCGCGCCCATTGCCCGAAAGGCGTACTGGAGTCCCTCCATGCCTTCACCGCCTCGAAGTGTGCCTTTGGCGGTACTGCAGCCGCTCAAGACCACGAGCGGGATCCGGGTCTGCTGCTCCTGCAGTTCGTGCAGGAAGAGAACGCCGTCCGAGCCCGACGTATCCGCCTCTGCGCCGGGGGCGGTGTCGTCCGGGCGGAGGAGAATAGCGTTTTGAAGAGGCGAGGAGGCGTTCACGAACGCGTGGGAGGCCACGTGGAGAATGCCGGCCTGGCGGGCATCCCGGCAGAACGAGCGCTCCGTGGCGTTGTCGTTCAGGGCCAGGCGGGCGTCGGAGACCGAGCGTTTCAGGACATCGAGCTCTCGTTCAACGCCGGGAAGGGGCGGCAGGCGAACTGTGGAGTCCTGCACGGCTTCGGGGAGAGCGGTCCGAAGGGCGGACGGGACGGTCTCGAGGGTGTCGAAGGTGGAGACTCCGTAGGCGGCCAGTTGCGGCTCGTAGGACGTCCAGTCGGTGGCCGACGTGTCCGGAGCGGTGACGAGCGACGGGGCCAGCTCCAGCGAGGTCGCCCGGTCGTGGACGAGGAACCGGGCCTTGGAGGGCGCAAACCGGCCGCCGGGCATCGACGTCACGAGCATTGAAAACGGGAGGTGAAAGAGGGCGCCGTCCGGGATGATCGTCACGGGTCGGTCCTCGGGCAGATGGGAGGAGACCGGTGCGTAGACGGTGTTGTAGAGGCGATGGAGCGGACGAAGGTCAAAGTGGAAGGCATTTACGCGGTCCGGTTTTCCGCGTGCGCTGAACAGGGGAGACACGGATTTGGTGAGGGTGCGCACGGAGTCCTGCGTGAGGCCGGGGAGCGGGACGGTCCGGAGCGTGTCGGGCGTGAGGACGAACGCGGCCGAGCGGGGCGATCGGTCGTACACCGGCCACGGGTCGTCGACGAAGTACGCGACGAGGGCACGGTCCTGTCGGCGGAGCGTGGCGGCAATGGAGTCGAGGGACGGGCGGGTGGAGCGAGAGTCGAGCTGGAGCAGTTGCTGCCGGGCGGCCATGAGCTGTGCCTCCCGGTTTCGAAGCTGGGTCGTCTGCGTGTCGGGGCGAGCGTCCGTGCTGAGTTGATTGCGCACGGTGGTGAGCGCACGGGACAGGCTGTCCAGGCGAAGGCGGGCCGTCGGGGGAAGCTGTTCGGCCACGCGTGCCTGAGTCCGGAGGTCGCGGAGGTGGCGGGCGCGGGCATTGTCGAGGGCGACGAATGCCTCGCGGGTCTGATTCTGGGCAAGAAGGGTGCGCACCAGGCCACGGTGCACGTTGCGCCACTCGGCAAAGGCCGTCATGGACCACTGCGAAGCCGTGAGGGACGTCCGGTACTCCTCAATAACCCCGATGCCACGCCGATAGTATTTTTCCGCTTTGCCCCAGTTGCGCTGCATCTCGTGGAGGCGGCCGAGGGTGCGGAGGATGCGGCGCTGATAGTCGAGGTCGCCGAGTTTCTCGGACAGGGTGAGCGCCCGGCTGAGAGTGGAGTCGGCGCGCGTCCAGCGCTTCGTTTGCACGTGAAGCACGCCGAGCTTGAGGAGGGAGAACGCCTGAAGGCGTACGTTGTCATGTGTCCGGGCGTACTGCCGACCCGTTTCATTTAGACGATACGCCGTCTCGAAATTACCAAGATAGCCCTGGGTTTCCGAAAGGAGGAGAGAGATGCGCGCATGCCGCTCGGTTCCGGAGTCTGCAAGTGCGTGCGCTCGTTGGAACAGTGTGCGAGACCGTTCAACCTTTTTCCGCGAGTACTCAGAGGTCGACAGCTGTAAATCGGCCCGCATCTGATACGTTCGAGCCTGCAGTGCTCTGCGTTCTTCAGGGGGGACGGATTCACTCTGCAGGAGATACTCGGCCTGATCGAAGTAGTGGCGAGCGGAAGCGTAGTCTTGGGTTCGGAGATGTAGAATCCCGACATCGATGAGAAATTGGATTTGCTCGCTCGGTTGTGAGTCGGGCGTCGTCTGGTAGGCCTTTAGGTAGTGCTCAATGGAGGCAGACAGGTCGCCGAGCAGGAAGTGTAGGTATCCCCGATCCTGGTGGAGGGTCGGGAGCCACCGGTCTCGCATGCCATCGATGGAGTCAGCGGGGAAATCCCGGCGGAGATAAGAGACCGCTTGTTCAAATGCCTGAAAGGCGTTGGAGAAATCACGGAGAGCCGCATGCGAGAAGGTCTCCCAGTGCAAAGAACGGACGATGGAGGGAGAAGGAGACTCAGCGCTGGAGGAGAGGGATTGAAGGCACGTCCGAGCCTTTTGCAGCTGCGAAATCGTTGCCCGAAGAGAGTCCCGCGAAATTGACGTTTCTGAGGTCCAAATCGTCTGAGCGTCGTTAAGGGAGCCGACCCGAAGCGCGGACCGAGACTGAGTAGGAAAGAGGTCTAGGCACGCACTCCGATCGTCGGCGGAGTCCGGTGGGGATAATATGAGCAGGAGTCCGAAGAGAAATACGGACATCAAAGCAGCGGAATAATATTTGTTTGTATTCTGTATCCTGTGACAAACACGGGGGACATGCGCATTTCTCTCACAGACTCTACGCTATGTCATGATCGACGCATACGACGCTACGCTCGAGCACGCATCCCTTCCGGTGTATTCACGAGGAGGAGGGGGAGATCCTTCGTCCAGTGATGACGATGACGACGATGGTAGTAAGGTAGAGGACTCATAGGCACTGTCCCGGAATGAGTGGAGAAATAGAAAAGGAAAGAATACAATAAATTCCGCTGGAGAAAAGGAGGCTTCTCATCCAAATGGGATGGTGGGGCTCGGGCGGAGATCCAGAGGCGTAAGGCCAGTACACACACGGACAGTCCTAGGGGCGAGTCGAATCCAGACTCGCCCCAAACTTATGGAGTTGAGCTGGAAATCCCGAACTGCAGACGGGGAAAGAGAGGTGGTAATTTGTTTATCCTTCACTGAAGGAAAGAGTAGATAGACGCCGTACAGGAGCATGTCCCGTCACAGTCCGGGCAATGGGGGCGTCCGCCGACCCGGTCGTAATACCGGTTGATGGTTGCGACGGCAGCAAACTCATACTTCTCGAACAAGACGCGGCTGTCGACGGTGTGAGGCCGGTGCCAGGCGATGCCGAACGTGCGGGGCACATTCCGGTCGGCCACAATGTCGAGTCGTCGTTCGAAGAACGCAGAACCGATCCCGAGACCCTCCCAGTCTTGATCGACGCAGGTCAGGTGGAAAATACCATTCCGGTCGGCGAGGGAGAGCGGCCGAGAGAGCACATCGAGCCCCAGGTACTGCCGGGTGAATGCGGCGTCGCCCACGTCGAGAAACGAAAGACCGACCACAGGGCCGGAGGGGTGGGCCGTCGCCACGAGTCCGACGGCCGAGTGTGAAGGGCGGAGCGCCGCCTCGATCCACCGGTCCTGGGTAGCCGCCTCGCCGCCGAACCGCCGCGACCAGAGGCGTTTCACCGCCGCCGCGTCGGACGCCGCCATCGAACGCAGGTGAAAGGGACGATCGTTGGCCATGGGGACGTCACGTGAAATGGATCGTGCGACGAACGAAGGCGCTCTCCGTATCGTATTGTAGCCGACCACCGGACGGAAACCAAGTCCGCCGCATGCTGCCGATCATCCCTTTCGGTCCTGCCTCTTCTCCATGATCCTGCGCACCCTTCATCTGCGGTCGTTCCGGGCCCACACCGAAACGGAGCTGGCGCTCGCCCCGTCGGTGAACCTGTTGTACGGGCCGAACGGCGTCGGCAAGACCAACGTGCTGGAGGCGGTGCACTACCTGTGCCTCACCAAGAGCTTCACGGCTTCGCGCGACCGGTACGCGGTGCGGAAGGAGGCGCCGTACTTTGAGGTGGAGGGCACGGTGACGGGCGTGCGGCAGAAGCCGATGGAGGTGCGACTGGCGTACGTGCCGGGCGAGGGGAAGAAGATGTTCGTGAACGGGGCCGAACTGGACCGCCTGGCGGACATCGTGGGCGTGCTCCCCGTGGTCATCTTTTCGCCGGAGGACGCCGATCTCACGGCCGGCGGGCCCAGCGAGCGCCGCCGCTTCGTGAACAACATCCTCAGCCAGGCGCGGCCCGTGTACATGGACGACCTCATGAAGTACCGGCGCGCGCGCCGCCAGCGCAACGAGGTGCTGCGCAGCTACAAGAAGCGCCCCGACCCGCCGCCGAACGCACTCATCGAGCCGTGGACCGAGGAACTCGTGAGCCTCGGCAGCCGCGTCATTCACCGACGACAGCAGTTCCTGCAAACGTTTGTCGAGTACCTGACCGACGCCTACGATCAGATCGACGCCGTGGCCGAGCGGCCCACCATCGAGTACGACACCATTGCCGACCTTGCCCCCGACGCCTCCGTGGACGACGTCGAAGAGGCCTTTCGGGCTGCCCTCGACCGCAAAATGGGGCAGGAGCGCGACCGCGGGACCACGCTCGTCGGCCCGCAGCGGGACGAGCTCATCTTCCGCCTCGACGACCTGGAGGTGCGCCGCTACGGCTCGCAGGGCCAGCATCGAACCTTCGCAATGGCGCTCAAGCTCGCACAATATTTCTACCTCGACGACCGGAGCGACACCACCCCGCTGCTCCTGCTCGACGACGCCTTCGCCGAGCTCGACGCCCGCCGCACCGCGGTCTTTCTCGACCTTCTGCGCTCCAACGCAGTCGGGCAAACCCTCATCACCGCCACGGGCCGCGATCTGTTCGATCAGGCGGTCAATTTTGAAGCAGAGGCCCACCGCGCCCTGTCGGTCGAGCGACGGGAGGGGGCGGCCCACGTCGAAACGACGCCCTCTTCCAATCAGGATCCGGCCGAAGTGCATTGAAGGGGGACAGGGCCGAGTGCGGCGAAGTCGTTTTGTTGTAAGTATTTGGGGGAGAGTAGATTATGGCATAAAAAAACGAGAGGGCAGGGCTGCCTCTCGGCGGCGAGCGTGGATAGCAGCAGCGGGTCCGGACGTAGCGCCGATGGAGCAGCAATTGTGACGATTTGTGGAGCGGGATGAAAATGGGGCGTGGGATCGTTTCCCTGGAAACATCGATGGGGCAGCCAAAATTCTCATTTCGCACTTGCTCATCACCCACGGTTCTCTCGCCGATGAACACGTCTTCTTTTCGTCAACGGTTCGCGCTGCAGCGAGCTCGTCTGCTGCGCCTCGTCCTTCCGCTCGTACTTCTCGTCGCGGCCACAGGCAGTGGCTGCGTGAGCACCGGCACCAATCCCATCTCCGGCAATACCCGCGCCTACGGGTATAGCTGGGAGCAGGAGGTGAAGATGGGCACGGAAGCCGACCAGCAGATCCAGCAGCAGTACGGCGTCTACGAGGACGAGGAATTGCAGCAGTACGTGGACCGGGTGGCGCAGGACGTGCTGGCCGAGAGCCACATGCGGCGGCCCAGCACGCCGGAAAAGTTTCGCAACACGGAGTTTCACTTCCGCGTGCTCGACAGTCCCATCATCAACGCGTTTGCGCTGCCGGGCGGGTACGTGTACGTGACCCGCGGCTTGCTGGCGCACCTCAACAACGAGGCGCAACTGGCGGTGGTGCTGGGGCACGAGATTGGGCACGTGGCCGGGCGGCACGCGTCGAAGCAGGCGGCCAAGCAGCAAATTATGCAGGGGGTACTCATGGGCGGGGCCATTGCCGGACAGGCCGCCTTCGGCGGTGATGTGGCGCAGAACGTGATGGGGCTCGGCGGGACGGCGGCCCAGTTGCTTTCACTGAGCTACAGCCGCGACAACGAGCGGGAGTCCGACCGGCTGGGGGTAGAGTACGCAACGATGGCCGGGTACGACGCGGCGGAAGGGGCCGACTTCTTTACCTCCCTGAAGCGAAAGTCGAAGCAGAGCGGACAGAGCATCCCCACGTGGCAGTCCACCCACCCGGATCCCGGCCAGCGCGAAGACACGATCATTAAACTTGCGCAGGAATGGGCCCAAAAGATTGAGGGGAGTCAAACTGCCCGGAATCAGGAGGCCTACTATGCGTCCATTGAAGACATCATTCTCGGAGAAAATCCGCGGCAAGGATTTGTGGAAAACGAGGTGTTCTACCACCCCGACCTCAAGTTTCGCTTCCCGGTGCCCAGCGGCTGGCAGGTGCAGAATGAGACGAGTCAGGTGGCGATGATCCAGCCCAACCAGGAGGCGTACGTGGTCTTCCGGATCTCGCAGGCCAACACCCCGGCGGCCGCCGCTGAGGACTTTGCCGGACAGAAGGGGCTCACGGTGGTAGAGCGGCAGCAGGAGACGGTCAACGGTCGTTCGGCCTATCGGGTGCTGGGAGAGGGGCAGACCCAGCAGGGACAGACCCTTCGCATTCTCTCGTACTTTATCGCGTACGACGGTCGGGTCTACGCTTTTCAAGGGATGACCACGGCTCAGCAGTACGGGACCTATCGTTCGGCGCTGGAGCGCCCCATGACAGGCTTCGACGAGCTCACGGATCGGCAGAAGCTGAACATCCAGCCCACGCGTCTTACTGTTCGCCCGGCGTCGCGGGCAGTGGCCTTTCGGACGTTCGTTGATGAGAGCCTTCTGCCCAAGGACATCAGTGCCACCGATCTCGCCATCATGAATCAGGTCGATCTGGACGAGACGGTGGAGCAGGGGCGGCCGCTGAAGCTGCCGAAGTAGGCATTGTCCGCCGGGCCAGAGGCGCTCACCGCGTTGGCGATCTCCGGGAGGACCCCCCGTCGAGGGAGACCAATCCGGTGGCTTGGGGCTCGGTCATGACAGGATCTGGCGCGCCCTGGACGTCAGCGGTGCGAGGGCCCTACTACAGTCAGTGTAGGAACGGAACGGTTTATAGGATTGCGAGATTGTCTGCCGGACGAGGGAGAGGCCACCTGTGTAGCGTCATTGGACTCCAACGACGCTACACAGAGGATATTGAGTAAAACCAGTGCCGGGGGGCGCTTCTGCAGTTAATCTCGCAAAGGCACATTCCGTTCCCACGGACGATTGCCTCTCCGTCCCTGATGCCTGCATCCAGACATGCGTACTAGGGGCGCACATTGGAGGGGGGCGGGTGGGACTGGGGGCGTCAGTGTTCTCGGAGCGACGGCACTACTCGCTACCGGGCATAACGGGTTCTTCCTTTTCTTCCGTCGGCGGAATAACGCGACCTTCGCCGCCAAGGACCATCTGACTGTCGCGATAGATGTACGTCCGGACCTTCACGTGTTTGTTCTTCTCGATCTTCTCGGAGACCTTGATTTGGACGCGCACCTCGGACCCAACGGGCACCGGACGGAGAAAACGACACGAAATGCCGACGGCAATGCTGCCATGGCCCGGAAAATCGCGCCCCAGCACCTTGGAGATGAGCCCGAGGAGGAGGACGCCGTGGACGATGGGGCGTTCAAATCGGGAATGTTCGGCTGCGTATTCAGGATCGACGTGGAGGGGGTTGTCGTCACCGGTGATCTCGGCGAACTTCTGTACGTGCTCGTTCGTGACCACGCGCGTCCATTCGTGGGAGTCGCCGACTTCAATTGTTTCGTACGTGTGGGCCATGAGAATCGAAGAGTTGCGGATGTGTGTGCATCGTAAGCGTCGGAGAGGACCGCGCCGCAAAGTATAAGAAGAGATGAGGGAAAAACCCACCCCGGGGCTACATTCCGGGGATCTGTGGGGATGTGGGGGGGCGCCGGGAGGAGCGAATTCTCACAAATTCACGTTACGATGGAGGGCAGAGGCAGCGGCTCTCTGGAGGCAGGAACGGCGAACGTCGACCGTTCGGCACTCGGACTCAAATTGTGGAGGGCCATCTCGGTCCTGAATCGCGTTTTTTCAGAGTTTTGCGTTCAACATGAGCAAACTGTTCGACGCTCTTCGCCCCGTTATTCGCTTCGTCGTGCGGCGGGCCGGTTGGGTGCTGGTGGCGGCTCTTCTTGTCTCTGCGGCAGGAGTGCATCAGGCACAGAACCTGAGGATCGACACTGACTTTTCGAACCTATTGCCGGACGACTATCCGAGTGTGCAGGCCCTGGAGCGGCTGCAGCAGGCCGTGGGGGGCGAGAGCGAGGTGGCGGTGGGCATTGTGAGCCCTTCGTTTGAGGCCAACAAGGCCTTCGCGGAGGACCTCATCCCGAAGGCGCTGGAGATGGAGAGGCCGAGCGATGGGGCGCCGTATCTCACGCGGGTTGAGTACCAGCGGGAGGTCACATTTCTGAAAGACAATGCCCTCTACTTCGCGAGCGATCAAGAGCTGCAGGAAGTCGAGCAGTTTCTGGATCAGACGATAGAAGATGCGAAGCGGAAGGCGAATCCCTTTTTCGTTGACATTGAAGAGGAGGAGGCGGACGGGGGGGCGGACGGGGAGGAGTTGCAGCAGATGTACGATCGGTTGATTGGGAAGGAGTATCCCATCTCGCCCGACAGCACAACGATGGTGCTGCGCTTTTATCCGTCCGGGTCCCGAACGGACGTCGGGTTTATTGAGAACCTGTACGGCGACCTCCGCACGCTGGTGGACAGCCTCGGGCCGGACTCGTATCACGCGGAGATGGACGTGACGCTGGCCGGGCGCCTGCTGCGCCAGCAGGCCGAGGTGCAGGCGATCACGAACGATGTTCTCAGCTCGTTCGCGACCGGGGTGGCCACGGTGATTTTGGTGGTGGTGTTGTACTTCCTCTACAAGTCGTACCGAACGCGAACCGGGGGACAGTGGAGCGGCCGCGTATTGCTGGCGGAGCTGGTCCGGTCGCCCATTTTGGCCCTCGTCATTGCGACGCCGCTGTTCATGAGTCTTGCCTGGACGGGCGGCGTGGCGTATCTGGCCTTTGGGGACTTGAACCTCATGACGTCAACGCTGGGGCTCATCCTGTTTGGCCTTGGCATCGACTTTGGCATTCACTTCTACGCCCGCTACACGGAGGAGCGTGGCACGGGCCTTTCGGTGGTCGACGCGGCGGAGAAGACGTTTGTCAGTACGGGGCAGGCCATTGCCACCGGCGCCCTGACGACGGCGGCGGCCCTCTACGTACTCATGATCGCGGAATTTAAAGGCTTCAGCGAGTTTGGGGCCATTGCGGGGACGGGGGTGATTTTTGCGCTCGTCGCCATGACGATCGTGATGCCGGCCCTGCTGTCCCTTCTGGAGTGGGCGGGGCTTCTCAATCTCGCGGCGCGCGATCCGCGAACGGCGGGATCGGGAGAGGACCGCCGGTTCGGGGGCGCCCGCCCCATCGTGATTGGGAGCGTCGTGGCGGTTGGGCTCGCGCTGGTGGCGCTGCCTCGCGTGTCGTTTGAGTACGACTTCGGGAAGCTGGAGCCGGATTACGAGGCGTACGAGGAGCGGAATGCAATCATTGAGCGAGTGGAGAACAAACGGGCGGACAATCGCCGCAATCCGGCGTACGTGCTCGTGGACAGCGCGGAGAACGTGCCGGAGGTGGTGGCAGCGGTCGAGCACAAGGCGGAGGATTCGACCTCGACCGTCCTGGCCGTGGAGAGCCTGCAGGAGCGCTTCCCTCTTTCGGACACCGCCCGGCAGAACAAGCTGAGGCGCATTGCAGAGATTCGTGAGCGCGTCAACGAGAATAAGTACCTGCGCAATCAGGACTCCGAGAACATCGAGCGCCTGCGCCGCGCCGCCCAGACGCGGGAGGCGATCGAGCTGGAACAGGTGCCGGAGTTTCTGCGCAAGCAGTTTACGACGAAGGACGGAGAGCTCGGAAAGTTCGTGATGATCTACCCCTCCGTAGGCCTGTCCGACGGGCGGAAGTCGATCGCCTTTTCGAACGAAATCGGGACCATCACGACGGCCGACGGGACGACGTACCACGCGGCCTCGACGCCGTTGGTGGCAGCCGACATGCTGAAACTGGTGCAGGCCGAAGCCCCGTGGATGGTCGCGGCGACGTTCATCATCGTGGCGCTAGTGATGCTGCTCAATTTCCGGAGCCTGCGATGGGCGGGGCTCGCGCTGGTGCCGCTAGTGGTGGGGGTGCTCTGGATGTTGCTGGTGATGGAGGTCTTCGGCGTCAAGCTGAGCTTCTACAACATGGTGGTGCTGCCGGCCATCCTGGGCATCGGCAACGACGCGGGGGTGCACATGGTGCATCGGTACCGGGAAGAGGGGCGCCGGTCGCTCTGGACGGTGCTGCGGTCCACGGGCGAGCACGTGACGATGGGCACGCTCACGACAATGATCGGCTTTGGGGGACTGCTACTCAGCTTCCATCCGGGCCTCAACTCGATCGGGACGCTTGCGGCCATTGGGCTGGGGACAACGCTGGCGGCGGCAATTGTTTTTCTCCCGGCGCTGCTGCAGTGGATGGAGGATCGGGACTACGCGCCGGAGGATTTGGGAGGGGAAGAGTGAGGAGGAGAGGCGAGGGGGGACATTGCGGTGCCGCGTCGCGACATCGGGCGATCTCGAAAGGCTCAGGCGGGGTGGGCAAACACTCGGGCGATCGGAGGAGTTGTGGCTGATATTTCTGTAGAAAAGAAGGTTATTCTTTCGCGAGCGTATCGAGCGGACTGAGCGCATTGACGTTCACGTCCATCGTCTCGGTGCTGGAGAGGGCAAATGAGGGTCTCACTGGCTGGAGAAAAATCATGGTGATACGCCCCACAAAAACCGAGAGGCATACGTAGAATACTCGCCGTATACGTACACGTGGGAAAATGTCGGAAGCGAACTCGGCGGCAACGCCCGGCATCTCGGAGACATCCCGGCACGAGCATACACAGAACCGGACGTGAAATGGTCGATCGAGCACCGTCGGAAGAGCTACTACTCGAAAAATGCCATAGACATGGCCGTGTTGATAAATGACCTTCGAACCGCGGGCAACGAGGAGGCGGAGCTGATTACGACGCACGAGCAGCGAGCCAAACCAGACGAATCACCGCATTCGTGGAGGATCGTAGACGAGCCGGAGTTGATGACGTGGATTGTCTCTCATATCAACGGCGAGTGAGCGCATTCTGATTACGAATAACAAACGTTGGGGAGAAGTCGATCGCGATCGATTCTGCCCCACTGTGGAATCGCCCGTATTTGTCCCGACAACGAACGATGCCAACACAAGAGTGTGGGAGTACCGTCCATCGCCGTCGTTGTCGAGTGTACGCAACATGTGGGGGTTATAAGGGCGAGGTGGGAGGCGACCGGTTCAAATCGGGTCTTCAGATTGCGTTCTCTCCTCCAATCGCGGAGTGGGTCGAAGGATGGGGTGTAAGTGGGGAGCGTCGTAATAGGAGGCACTCTCGGTCTTCTGAGAGGCGGGAGTGTTTGCGGACGTACTTTTTCGGAGGGTTTTGGGGAAAGAGCGGAAAAAAACAATGGGTGGAGGGTACCCCCACGGTTCCCCGCAAGGATTCCCCACGGCTCGCGCGTTCCCGGACCGCAACGCAGATGCAACGATTGGAGGGATTCGTGAGTCTTCCTTGTGTTCTGTACGTTTAGGACACCGTCACACCGATTCTTCCGACACGAGGCTTTCTGCACGACTGATGACGCCGTACGAGTTTTTGCGCCGCTACGACGACAACAAGTACAACCGCGACAACCGAATGGTGAACGGGCAGTTTTTCCCGTCTGCCAAACTGGAGGTGGAGGAGGGAGAAACCGTGGGGGTCGTGATGCTCAACCTCGGGGGACCGGATTCGGAGGAGGCCGTGGAGCCGTTTCTCTACAACCTGTTTATGGATCCGGCGATCATCGACTTTTCGGAGGTCGTCTACTTCTCGGCCCGCGGCACACTCCGACACTGGTTCTCGCGCATCATTTCGTACTTCCGATCGAAGTCGGTGGCGGAGGACTACCAGGAGATCAGCGACGACGGCGGTTCGCCCATCAATCCGCTCACTCGCGAGCAGGCGTCCAATCTGGAGCAACAGCTCAACGAGCAGTACGCGTCACAGGCGGGCGTCGACTTCAAGACGTACATGGCCATGCGGTACTGGGAGCCATTCAGCGAAGAAGCGGCCGAGCAGATGCAGGCAGACGGCGTGGACAAGGTGGTGCTGCTGCCGCTCTACCCGCAGTACTCGAAGACGACCACCGGCGCCTCGCTCGTGTACTGGTACGAGCTGGAGCAGGCGGGCGAGATTCCGGACTGGCCCACGTCTTTCGTGTTTGAGTACGCCACGCATCCGAAATACATCGAGGCCCTGAGCGAGCGCATCGACGAGGGGCTGGCGCGCTTCCCCGACGACGTGCGCGACGACGTCCACATCCTCTTCAGTGCGCACGGCACGCCTCTCACGGAGATGAAGGACCGGCGCGATCCGTACTGCTGTCTCGTCCACTCGACCGTGAAGCACCTGATGGAGCATCGGGGGCACGAGCACGAGTTTAGTACGGCGTTCCAGAGCAAGGTAGGGCCGTCGGAGTGGCTCACGCCCGCGACGGACGACCGGGTAGAGGAGCTTGCCGAAGAAGGGGAGGACGTGCTCGTCGTCCCAGTCGCGTTCGTCACTGATCACATTGAGACCAGCTACGAGCTGGCCATCGAGATTCCGGAGGAACTGGAGGAGGAAGGAGCGCCCATTCCGGAGCACTACGAAGTGATGCCGGGCCTCAACAGCCATCCTAAGTTTATCGAAGCGCTGGCCGACGTGACGGCGTCACAACTCGAATTGCCGAATACGGACACCACGGCGCCCTGGAGTGCGCGGCCCTGTTACAAGAGCCGGGACCGCGACATTCGCTGTCACCAGTGCGAGCGCATCGCCGAGGCCACTGACTGGACCGAGAACGAAGAGTCGGAGGCGCGCACACCCGCTGCCGCGTAGGTTTGGGCATGGGCGTTGAGGGCGGGAGGAGGGCAGTCGGAGGGGGGGAACCTGTTCGGGCAGATGTGGTGGAGGACGGAGATTCCGCGCTAGTGGTGCGTCACGTTTTCCACGTCGGGTAGAACCATAGCCAGTGGGCTGTCCTCAGGACGCAGAATGCCGTACTCAACACAGCATGTTCAATTCGGAGCCCGACAGCTTCAGCTTGGCTGACCACTAGTAGACATTCACTTCTGCTCTGTTCGCCATGCCCAGCTCCCGAATTCCCTCGTGCGTTCGTTTATTGCGGCGCGGCGTTTTACTCTTTCTGGCTGTTCTCGCTATGAGCGGAGGTCTGAACCGCGCCCCCGCTCAGGACATGGCCGATGAGCCGACACCGGTCGTGCTGGACACCGACATCGGCAGCGACATTGACGACACGTGGGCACTCGCCCATCTGCTGCGGAGTCCGGAGCTCGACCTCCAAATGGTGCTCACTGCGACCGGCAACACGCGCTACCGGGGCCGCGTGGCGGCTAAGTTTTTGGCCACGGCCGGTCGCACCGACGTGCCCGTGGCTCTCGGCCCGTCCGGCGAGGCGGCCCACGAGTACCAGAAGCCTTGGGTGCGGGACTACCAGCTGGACGATTACGCCGGGCCGGTGCGGGAGAATGGCGTTTCGGCGTTCATCGAGTTGGTGCGAGCAGCCGACGGCCCGATCACGCTTATCGCCATCGGGCCGTTGCCGAATGTGGAGGCGGCTCTCGATCGCGCTCCCGGGATTGCCTCCAAGATTCACTTCGTTGGGATGCAGGGCAGTATCGATCGGGGGTACGGCGCCGGCTCTGATCCCGTTGCGGAGGCCAATGTGAAGGGGGACGTGGACGCGTTTCGTACGGTTCTGCGGGCGGACTGGCGTAGCTTTGCGATTGCGCCGCTGGACACGGCCGATCCGGTGGCCCTCACGGGGGACCACTACCAGAAGCTGAAGCGGTCAGACGATCCGATGTTGACGGCCCTCTTTGCAAACTATCGGCTCTGGGCCGATCGCGTCACCTGGACGGAGGTGGGCTATTTCGACGAACGCTCCTCCACGCTCTTCGACGTGGTAGCCGTCTACATGGCCTACAGCCGTGAGCACCTTGACGTTGAAGCGATTCCCATCACTGTGACCGACGACGGCATTACCCGCCGCGACGAGGACGGCATCCCGACCCGCATCGCAATTGAGTGGACCAATCTCGACGCGTTCTACGGCCACCTGACGCGGCGCCTCCTTTCGGAATGAATTCTCCCACCAGGATTGGACTTTGGACTGTAGCGCACTCTGAGAACGGCTTGTGCTATCGTGCAAAGTATGTGCAGCGCTTCGGAAGCAAGTTCCTTCCAAGACAACAGCACCTTCGTCGCTCCAGGGAATCTGAGATTCCCAGCATCTAGATGTCCAAGCTTGACTTGTGCTATCGAATTCATTCCGAGGGAATATTGGGCGCTGATTCTAATGTAGGCCACTCCAACGGCGGCGCAAGGCGGAAGGAGGCCGTGACGGCGCAGTGGTCGGACGGCGGGGACGGAGTGCCACAGCGAATCTTCCGATTCACCGGCGTCATGATGGCGGGCGGATAGAAGATATGGTCGATCTTTTGAGCCGGGGCATCGGCTGGATAGGTGCCCGAAAAATGAGGATGGCGACTGGGGAGCGTCGGGCGCAGAGCGGTCTCGGCCAGCAGGAGGCGCATTGTGGAGTCGGTCGCGGCCTGGCGAGGCCCGGACGTCGAATCGGGGAGCGGGCTGTTGAAGTCGCCTAGCAAAAGAACCGGCAGGCCCTGAGCGGTGATCTGGTCGTAGAGTGCGTTGACCCTTTGGGCCTGCTTTGCCCGGGTGGCTGCGTGGAACGCTTCCAGGTGAACGTTCATGACGGCGAGGGAGCGGCCGCCGAGGTCAAGGAGCACCACTTGGGCCAGACGGTCGAGGTAGAAGGCGTCTCGAACGAAGGACTGCGGCGGGCGCGAAAGAGCGATGCGCTGGTGCTGGCGGATCGGGAATTGGCTGAGCACTGCCTGCCCGGACAGGGTGCGACCGAAGTGGACCGCGGGGCGGCCGTACGGAAATGGGATGTATCGTTTGTCCCAATTCACGGCCTGTGCGGCGGTCGCGAAATTGAGCCGGGCCGCAAGGGTGTCGAGCTGATGCACGTACCCCGAGCGCCCACTGCCATAGTCAATCTCCTGGAAGGCAACCACGTCTGAGGTCGTTCGATGGAGGAGGGCGAGCGCCTCCTGCATATTAGCCGCAAGAAAAGAGTCGGAGCGGACGACCGGCTCGTTGTTTGTCATGCCGGACAGGTAGCCCAGGTTGTAGGTCGTCACCGTGAGCGAATCCGGAGCCGTGCTCGATGCTGGAGCATCATACTGTTTCGTCTGAGCGAGTTCCCCTTCCGACAGTCGTCCGGAGCTGGCCCATAAGAAGACGGCCGCGAGGGCCAGAAGGATCGAGCTGATGATGACGAAAAAGCGTTTCATAAGCGGCAAGAACGGCAGTTACCACGTCGTCTCGAACGGACGCGAGTAGTCCTTCGGGAGGGGAAGGACCGCCACCCGCACGCGCCGATTTCGCTGGCGGCCGCGAGCCGTATCGTTGGAGGCCCGGGGACGGGTTGAGCCGTAGCCTAGGGCCACAAATTGGCTGCGGTCGAGGGACGTGAGGTCAAGCAGTTGGCGCACCACGGTAGTGGCACGCGCAGCGGAGAGCTCCCAGTTTGACGGGAAACGTTCCTGGAGAGAGTCGCCGAGCGGAGTGTCGTCGGTATGACCTTCGATGCGGACAGTACGGTTCGGGTACGTGCTTTGCAGATGCCGGGCGAGGGCACGGAGCCGCTTCGTGCCTCCTTCGCTCAGGGTGGTTCCTGCCGACTTGAAGAGGGTGTCCACGGACAGGAGGGCGACGGTCATGCCTCCGTCTCGAAGTTGGCGCACCTCGTAGGTAAGGCGGTTGATCTGATCGTGCAGGATGCGGAGCTCGCGGTAGTATTGGCCGGTTTCAATGTCGCGGCGCAGCTGCAGGGAGTCGCGAAGCGCCCGATTTTTGTCTTGTAGGCGGGCATTCTCGGCGCGCAGCGAATCGGGCGACCGGGCCTTTCGCCCGACCGGTTCTCGTGCTGTGGTGCACCCGACCAGCAGGCCGATGAGCACGAAGGGACCAAGAGGAAACAGGCGGGACATCCGGTTAGAAGCAGCGTCGTGCAGAAGAGGGGGGAAACAGGATTACGGGGCCGAGTGCGCTTCCACGGGAGTGGACTGGCGCCCCCACCAGAGGAGGCCGAGCACGAACGCAAAGCCTACGACGATCAGTCCGACGACGGAACCGATCGGGTCGTTCGCACCGGGCCACCGGAGAACGCGATTGGGGCCGACGTAGGGCCACAGTGCGCGGAGCGCTCCTGCAATGAGGCCGACGAGGGCTGCCATTGTGGCGTCGTGACGGTGGGCAAGCAGCCAGTCCAACAGCTTGGCAAACGACCCGAGGCCGGCGGCCGCTCCCACACAGAACGTGAGGACATAGAGCAGAGAGGCGGGGTCGAGGGACGGAAGGCCATTGAGGGCGTGAAGGGTGGGCTCGTACACGCCGAGCGCCTTCAGAAGAAAGGCGCCGCTGACCCCCGGCAGAATCATGGCGCAGATGGCGACCGTGGCCGACAGAAATACGCGCAGCAGTCCGGGCTCGGCGGCATCAAGGACAGGGAGGCCCGTCAAAAGAAAAGCCACAATGGCACAGGTAACCCCAATTCCCATTCGGACGGGCGTCAGCCGCTCGATGCGCAGGGCGGGAATGAGGAGAGACGCGCCCACGAGCCCGAGAAACAGACCTCGCATCTGCTCGGGGTAGGTGTCCATGAGCCCGGGGATCAGACGGGCCCCGACGATGATGGCGAGGGCAATGCCGCCCCCCAACGGAAGGACGAAGCCCCAGGGCACGTCCTTCCAGTGCGAGCGGGCAGCCGCACCGTCCAGTTGGAGCAGGGAAAGGCCAAACGAGACAGCCGAGCTAATGGCGCTCACCAGCCGCTCGTAGACGCCCACGATGAGAGCCATCGTGCCCCCACTCACGCCGGGGATGATGTCGGCCCCGCCCATGAGCATGCCGTAGAGGAGGTAGCGGAGGAGGGCGGAAAGACGCGGCATGCGACGACGGTCGGACTGAGTAGACAAACCACAGAGGGGAGCGGGAGGCCAGTCCCCCGGAATGCGACGCCGATTGGTTACGACTGGTCAAGGTCAAGGAGTTGACGGACGCGATCGTTTTTGTAGAGATCAGGGTAGGCCCGGCGGAATTCGTCCTTCTTCGTAGGGTCAAGCCGGAAGGCGGTCTTGAGGGAGCGGATGCTCTCATCGGCCCGGCCAAGGGCCAGAAGCGCCTTCGCCTGCCGGAAGTACGTTCCGGCGTCGTTCGGGTCGATTTCCAACGCCTGCCGGTAGGCTTCCAGGGCCTCCTCGGGCTGCCGTTTTTCCAGCAGTGTTTCGGCATAGCCGACCCAGGCATTTTCGTCTGAGTCGTCGAGCTCCACGGCCTGCTGGTAGGCCGAGAGTGCCTCGTCGTACCGGCGGGCCTTGTAGGCACAGTTGGCCCGTGCCTTCCAGAATTTGGGTTCGCCCGCATTAAGGGTGAGGGCGTATCGGAAGCACTCCAGGGCCTCATTGTACTGCTCGTCTGCGTCAAAGCAGCATCCCAATCCGTACCAGGCCTCCGGGTAGGTCGATTCCTCGTCGAGGGCCTTCTCGTAGTAGGTGCGGGCGACGTCGAACGCTCCCTTTTCCTCGTAGGCCAGCGCCAGGTTGTAGTACGTGGCAGCGTCAGGGCCTTCAAGGTCCAGCACAGCCTCGTAGCTTTCGATGGCGTCGTTGAGGGCGCCCTTGTTGGCCTGCGCGTTGCCCCGGTTGTAGTAGGCCGAAGCGAAGTCGTCCTGGATGGCAATCGCCATGTCGTAGCTTGATACCGCATCGTCGAAGCGCTCCATGCGGTTCAGTACGATCCCGCGGTTGTACCAGGCGTCCTGCGAGTATGGGTCAATGTCGATGTGACGGTCGTAGGCCTCTACACTCTCGGTGTTGCGGCCGAGCCGGTCGTAACAGTACCCGAGTTCGTACCATACTTCGGGATGCTCCGGCTCGGTTTCGGCACACTGTTCGAAGGCCTCCGCCGCCGCTTCGAGTCGATCGGCCCGTTCCAGGGTCACGCCCCGGTTGAACAGCGCCTCACTATGGAAGGGGTTGATGGAGAGGGCTTCATCGTAGGCGTCCAACGCATCGCCGGTGCGACCCAGGCTGTCGAGCGTAATGCCGCGATTGATCAGCGTTTCCGTGTCGACGGGGTTCAGCTCTAGGGCCTTGTCGTAGGCAGCGAGGGCGTCCCGGTGCCGGCCGAGGTTGTTGAGGAGGATGCCCTTACGCATCCACGCGTCCGACTGGTAGGGATGCAACTCGATGAGATGGTCTACAACCTCCAGGGCTTTTTCCATGTTGCCCCGTTCGAAGTAGTAAGACGCAATCTCTTCGAGGTCGCTGGAGTCGAAGTACGAGGAGGGATCCTCCTCGTAGGCGGCGACGAGCTCTCTGAGATGCCCCTCACGAGGGGAGTCCTCAAAGTCGTCGAAGCCGAAGTCAAAGGTACTCATAGACGCGTCGGGTCGTGGTCCACGGAAGCGTACGGTACGCGCTGTCGGTTTAGGTCGAGGGCACGGGACATCGACCAGATCTCCGCATCACATTATAAAACCATCGCGAAGGCACTTGCAACAATGGGAACCAGTCTTGCAGGTTCTTTTTCTGCAATAACCGACTGATCGTTTACGAATTTGTCCCGTCTTGCGTTCGCCATGCTCCTCCTTACGTTCGAAGGCATTGACGGGAGCGGGAAAAGCACCCAGGCGCGTCTTCTCGACGAGCATTTGCAGGCGGAAGGACACGAGACGTTACTTGTGCGAGAGCCCGGGGGGACGGAGCTTTCCGAACAGGTGCGTTCTATTCTCTTGGAGCCGTCCTTGAACGTCCAACCGTTTGCAGAGTTGCTTCTCTTTTCCGCCGCGCGCGCCCAGCTCGTGGCCGAGCGCATCCGGCCGGCGCTGGACGAAGGGCACATCGTGATTTGCGACCGCTTCTACGATTCGACGACGGCGTACCAGGGCGCGGGACGAGGCGTCGCAGATCCCACGTGGCTGCGAGCCTTCCATCGTCGGGTGACCGACGCCCTCGTTCCCGATCGTACGTACCTCGTGGAGGTGGATGCCGAAACGGCCCGGGAGCGCCGGGGAGGCGAGGCGAGCGCGGACGATCGAATGGAGGCAGCCGGAGCGGATTTCTATGAGCGCGTCAGCGCAGCCTACGCTGAGCTTGCAGAGGACGAGCCCGACCGTTTTTGCCGGCTCGACGGCCGTCGTTCCATCGACGCGCTGCACCAATCAGTGCGAGCCGACGTGGCCGCCATCCTGGACGGGCGGGGCGGAACCGGCGTTTCCGGCACCGGTTCATCCGACCAGTAGGGCTGGGGCGACAATTGTCTCCCGTGCCCACGCTCGCGCGTCTACGTCGTCCGTTTTTCTGCTCAATCCCCGCTGTCCCGCATGTCGACGTTGCCTCAGCAGAAGCTCGAGGAAGTGCGCTCGATCTTTCAGGCATTTCTAAAGAAGCGAAACAAGCGGCAAACGCCGGAGCGTTTTGCGGTGCTGGAGGAGATTTACCAGACCGACGATCACGTAGATGCCGATGAGCTCTACGTGCGTCTCAAGCAAGACGGCACGCGCGTGAGCCGAGCTACGGTTTACAATACGTTGGAGCTGCTGCTGGAGTGCGATCTGGTGGTGCGTCACCAGTTTGGGAAAAATCAGGCCAAGTACGAGCGGGCCTACAGCTACTGGCAGCACGACCACCTTATCTGTATGGATTGCAATGAGCTCTTTGAGTTTTGCGATCCGCGCCTGCAGAGCATTCAAGAGATGGTGGCGGACATCTACGAATTCGACATTAAGCACCACTCGTTGAACATGTACGGCCACTGCATGCGGGAGGACTGTCCGAATCGGACGGAGGCGGAGACAGAGGATGAAACGGAAGAAGCCGCTGCCTAAACGAGCACTGCTTCGGTGCTGGAGTGCAATGAGTCTCCCGTACCGATTCTGAAGAGCGGCGTCTGTATTCGTTTCATGAGCGTGTCGTCAGTGTCTTGATGAGTTCAGTAGAGATTGCGCTTCGGCTCGTCGGGGGCGTTTTCCTCACCGGGGCCAATGCCTTTTTCGTCGTTACAGAGTTTGCTCTTACGCGGCTTCCGCAGCTCGATCCTGTCGACGATCCGCCGGGGCTTGAGCGGGCGCGTCAGATCACGGATCAGCTGGAGATCTACCTCACAGGGTGCCAACTCGGCATTACGGCGTCCAGCATTCTCCTGGGGGTCGTGGCAGAACCGGCCTTTACCTATCTGTTCCAGCCGCTGTTCGAGCTTCTAGGCCTGTCCGAGGCTGTTACCCATGCGATCTCCGTGGTCGTCGGGATTGTGCTGATCAACTTGATCCACAAGATTTGGGGGGAGCAGACCCCGACGTATCTTGGCGTCGAGCGTCCCCGACAGGTGGCCCGCCGAACGGCCTGGGCCCTTCAGGCCTGGACGACGGCCGCCTACCCCTTCATCATGGCGGGAGATGGGCTGGCAAAGGGCACGCTCCGGTTGTTCGGGATTGAGGTGGAGCGGTCGTGGATGGACGAGGAGGCACCGGGCGAAGAAGAGGGGGCCACCGGTGTTAGTGCCGTGCGGCGAGAGATTGGAGAGGTCCTCAGTCGGGCCGATTTGTCCCGCGAGCGCCGGAGTGAAATCCTTCGGGCCGTTGATATCGATCACATTCCCGTTCGGGCCATCATGGTACCGCGCTCGGAGATCGTTGCCCTCAGTACCACCGACGATCTGCACGAAAATCTGGAGCAGATGCGAGCACACTCCTACAGCCGCTATCCGCTCCTGGACCCGGACTGGGATCACGTGTACGGGACTCTCTACACGAAAACCGTTTTCCGCCACCTCCCCGAGCTGGAGAGGGGCAATACCTCGCTGGCGGGCATTGCCGAGCCCCCCGTGTGGGTGGATCCGGAGCTTCCGATCAGTGATCTGATCGACCGGCTGCAGCGGAAGCAACAGGAAATTGCAGTGGTGCGGGCCGAGGGAGACGTGCAGGGAATTGTAACGAGCACCGATGCCTTTGAGGCCATTGCCGGAGAGATGGAGGATCCGGGGGATGTGGTGCGGCAGCAACAGAAGCCGGGGAGAAATGGGGCCAGCGCCCCGTCGTGGATTGCGGAGGGGTGAGGCTTCACATTCTTTCCCATGTGCCGTAGATTCTGTGCGGGCCAGGAAAACGGTACCTGCATTGTTCGAGAACGCTCCGCACTGAATCGCAGAACCTGCGATATGGGTCGCACACTCATTATGTCCCCGGCGCGCGTGCGCCGAACGCTCCGTCGCCTGGCCTACGAGATTGTTGAGCGCAATCAAGGAGCCGGCGCCGTTGAACTCTTCGGCATTCTGGAAAGTGGAGTGCCACTCGCGCACAAGGTGGCGGAGGAGATCAATGCCATTGAGGATACGGAGTTAACGGCGCACGAGCTTGACGTTACGCCTTTTCGCGACGATCAAGCTGATGAGCATCAGCCCCCAGCCACCTCCACCCACGACGTAGACGTGACCGACCGCGATGTCGTGCTTGTGGATGACGTGCTGTTTACAGGGCGGACTGCCCGGGCTGCGCTCGATGCGGTCGTGCAGTACGGCCGCCCCCGATCGATCCAGCTCGTGGTTCTCATTGATCGCGGGCACCGAGAGTACCCCATCCAGCCCGATTGTACGGGGCGTCTCCTCCAAACCAAACACCGGGAGCAGGTGGATGTAGCTACCGAGGACGACTTTGCCGTCTACGTGGAGGACTGAGAGCCTGTATTCAGACAGAGCGGGAAGGGCTGCAAATGGCCCACGCCGCTTTCAGCGTTCTGCACTCTAAAAGCACGTGCTTCGCAGCGCTTCATCGACGATGCTCCCCATCGCCTGTTTCGCGCGCCTTGGAGGCGACGCGTAGCGCTCATTTTCGCCTGCTTCCTTCGATTGAATGCAGGCTCTGAAACCTTGGTGTGTCGACTTGCCTTCGGGAGCGGGATGTCGTCCCCGACCGGCTGGGAGAGAGCTGAGAGGAGTCGGAGGGGGGCTGCTTTGGCTTCGAGCACTTAGTGAGACCCGTGAACTCGCCAAACGGGTTCAAAAGGAGACTATTGCTGAGGGCGTGTGGTGGTCGTGTCCGACGCGGCGCTCGTTGTGTCGGCGGCAGACTCACGAAGCGCTGCGGCTTGCTCGGCGTCCGTCGTGGTGAAGAGACGAATCTCAGTCCCTGCACGCACGCTCGTGCCCGGCGACCGCCCCTGCCTGCGCACGTAAAGATTGGTCTCCACGGACTCGGTCGTATCCCGGCCCGTTGCCGGATCGGCCTCGTCACTCGATGCTGTATCGACAACCACCGACCGAAGCTGCTGCTCAAGCAACTGTCGTTGGGCTTCGTTCACGGTTTGCCCAACCACATTTGGGATCTCGACCGACGAGTCTCCCAGGCCTGTGCTATACCAGAGGTCTACTGAACGTCCTTCCTCAAGCGAGTCGCCCGCAGCAGGGGTCTGTTTGGTAATCGTGTTGGCATAGGGAGAGGGGATTGGGTCTTCCTGTACACTTCCTACTGTCAGGCCCAGCGAAGAAATGCGATTCTTGGCCTCACGGACGGACATGCCGTTCAGGTCAGGCATGCTCACCATCGGGACTTCACCGGCGTTCACCGTCAAGTACACACGCCGCCCCGGTTTTACCTTTGCGTTAGGCAGCGGGGTTTGGTCGACCACCACATTCTGAGCGACGTTCGGGTTGTACCGGCCAACTTGCCGCTGGACTTGCAGGTCGCGCCTTTGGAGCTGCTCCTGGGCCTTCGGAAAAGGCACGCTCTCGACGTTAGGGACAGTGGTCGACACGTCATGCCGGGTGTACGACGGCATGATGAGACCGTCGACGATGAGGTAGAGGGCGAACCCGACGCCAGCCAGCACAGCCACACCACTCCAAAAGTACCGGTTGCGGCCGAGGGCGCGCAGCCAGTCGAGCGCATCCCAAAACGAGTCTTGAAGGTTCATATTCGGAGCAGATAGTCAAAGCGAAGTGACCTGCGGCGTCGGCTGGAAATATCGAATGGGGAGAGGGGTTCCGAGGAAACCGGCTTAAGTGAAGAGCGAGAGAGCCAGAGGTGAAGGACCGATGCTCCATGTGTTCTTGAAACGAAATGGCGGAACCGCACCGTGGAGCGCATGTCTAAAGGCGTCCCGTCATCGAGAGGGGCCGCTGACAGGCCGCGCTCGGGCGGGTGGAAACCTCGCGGGGCGTGACACGATTTAAAGTCGTTTCACGCAAATGGACGAAACCAAGTCCCGCTCGCGAAGTCTAACATAGACGCGAAACGACGAGGGGCGGAGGCAGCCTACTCGAAACGGCGCGACTGTTCTTCAACTTACGGGCTCCAAGATGGGTCGGTCAGAAAAGTTGTCGAGTCGGCCGGAAAATGAACAGATTGTGAACTGTTCAGGTCGGGCTTGACAAAGACATAGATGACCCATTAATTGGTGAGTCCGCGCTGAGCCGAAAAGTGGCAGCGCAGAGTAAGAAAATTGTTCTTTGACGGAATTGGAAGCATAGCGAGTCCTGGTCGATTCCTTTGCGCCTAGCGGCGGAAAGCGAATGCGATCGAACCTAGATGTAAACTTTCCTACTACGGAGAGTTTGATCCTAGCTCAGGACGAACGCTGGCGGCAGGCTTAACACATGCAAGTCGCACGAGAACGTTCTGGCTTTGCCAGAACAAGTACAGTGGCGGACGGGTGCGTAACGCGTATATAACCTGCCTTCAGGCGCGGGACAACCTCGGGAAACCGTGGCTAATACCGCACGACGTCCAGACCCCGCATGGGGACTGGATGAAAGCCTTATGGTGCCTGAAGATGGGTATGCGTCGGATTAGCTTGTTGGTGGGGTAACGGCTCACCAAGGTAACGATCCGTAACTGGTCTGAGAGGATGATCAGTCACACTGGGACTGAGATACGGCCCAGACTCCTACGGGAGGCAGCAGTGGGGAATCTTGCACAATGGGGGAAACCCTGATGCAGCCATGCCGCGTGGAGGAAGACACCCCTATGGGGCGTAAACTCCTTTTCTGCGCGAAGAAACCTCTGTTTTTCAGAGTGTGACGGTACCGCAGGAATAAGGACCGGCTAACTCCGTGCCAGCAGCCGCGGTAATACGGAGGGTCCAAGCGTTGTCCGGAATCACTGGGCGTAAAGGGTGTGCAGGTGGGGCAGCAAGTCAGAGGTGAAAGCCCGCGGCTTAACCGCGGAAGTGCCTTTGAAACTGCTGCTCTTGAGTCCCGGAGAGGTTGCCGGAATTCGTGGTGTAGCGGTGAAATGCGTAGATATCACGAGGAACACCAGAGGCGAAAGCGGGCAACTGGACGGGTACTGACACTGAGGCACGAAAGCGTGGGGAGCAAACAGGATTAGATACCCTGGTAGTCCGCGCTGTAAACGATGAATGCTCGCCGTTGTCTCGTCAAGGGACAGTGGCTAAGCTAACGCGTTAAGCATTCCGCCTGGGGAGTACGATCGCAAGGTTGAAACTCAAAGGAATTGACGGGGGCCCGCACAAGCGGTGGAGCATGTGGCTTAATTCGATGCAACGCGAAGAACCTTACCTAGGCTCGAACGCTAGGCGCTCGCTCCTGAAAGGGAGCTTTCCGCAAGGACGCCTAGCGAGGTACTGCATGGCTGTCGTCAGCTCGTGTCGTGAGATGTTGGGTTAAGTCCCGCAACGAGCGTAACCCCTATTGCTAGTTACCATCGGGTAATGCCGGGGACTCTAGTGAGACTGCCTGCGCAAGCAGTGAGGAAGGTGGGGACGACGTCAAGTCATCATGGTCCTTACGCCTAGGGCTGCACACGTGCTACAATGGCTGGTACAATGAGCAGCTACACTGCGAGGTGGAGCGAATCTCTGAAAACCAGTCCCAGTTCGGATTGGAGTCTGCAACTCGACTCCATGAAGCAGGAATCGCTAGTAATCGCGGATCAGCAATGCCGCGGTGAATACGTTCCCGGGCCTTGTACACACCGCCCGTCAAGCCATGGAAGCTGAGAGCACCCGAAGTCCGTGACCCAACCTTTTGGGAGGGAGCGGCCGAAGGTGAGCTCAGTGACTGGGGCTAAGTCGTAACAAGGTAGCCGTACCGGAAGGTGCGGCTGGATCACCTCCTAGAGAGTTTTTCTCGATTGCATTGCGCACTGCTGCAAGAGCAATGGAATCGGCCGGACTCGCTATGCTTCCCTTCCCCTTGAGCTTCTGCAAACCAGGTACAGCCCTGTTAGGGTGCATTCCTCGATGAAGGGCACGCTGTGCCACGGAGGGGTATCACCCGATGTGGTCGGTGCCTGTGTAGATGGGGCTGTAGCTCAGGTTGGTTAGAGCGCACGCCTGATAAGCGTGAGGTCGGTGGTTCAATTCCACCCAGCCCCACATTGTGCTTGTCAGGCGGGGTTATAGCTCAGTTGGTAGAGCACCTGCTTTGCAAGCAGGAGGTCGTCGGTTCGAATCCGACTAACTCCACTGTGCCCAGAACCGTTGGGCATTTGTTCTTTGACATGATAGAAAGGTCATCCGCACTGCACGGAGCAACATTCTGTGTGGTTCGCTTCCGCGCGACCACATTTTGATGTTGCCTACCGAGCATGCGAGCGCAAGTTAAGCGGTGTACGTATACACCAACACTTCTGTTTTGCGTCCCCCACGAGAGTTTTGTGGTGGCATGTGCAAAATAGTGGGTGTTAAGCATAGATACGGCTCATGGTGGATGCCTTGGCATGGACAGGCGATGAAGGGCGTGATAAGCTGCGATAAGCCACGAGGAGTTGCAAATAAACGTTGATTCGTGGATTTCCGAATGGGGAAACCTGGCAAACAAAGTTTGTCACTTGGCACTGAATACATAGGTGTTAAGAGCTAACCCGGCCAACTGAAATATCTCAGTAGCCGGAGGAAAAGAGAACAATCGTGATTCCCTCAGTAGTGACGAGCGAAGGGGGAAAAGCCTAAACTGACGTGGTTTCGGCTGCGTCAGGGTTGTGGGGCCCACAATACGGAGCCACGCGTCGAAATTGAAGCTGACTGGAAAGCAGCGCCAAAGAGGGTGATAGCCCCGTAAGTGTAAGACAACTGGCCCCAGTGGGATACCCCGAGTATCACGGGACCGGAGAAATCCTGTGAGAACCCGCCAGCACCATCTGGTAAGGCTAAATACTCGTCCATGACCGATAGTGGACCAGTACCGTGAGGGAAAGGTGAAAAGAACGCCTAATCGGCGAGCGAAAAGCACCTGAAACCATGAGCTAACAATCAGTCGGAGCACCTTCGGGTGTGACGGCGTGCCTTTTGCTTAATGAGCCTACGAGTTGCTCCTCACTGGCCAGGTTAAGGCCTTCAGGGCCGGAACCGCAGCGAAAGCAAGTCCGAAATGGGCGCCGAGTCAGTGGGGGCAGACGCGAAACCGGGTGAGCTACCCTTGTTCAGGTTGAAGCGCGGGTAACACCGCGTGGAAGACCGTACCGACCAGTGTTGAAAAACTGCCGGATGAAGTGAGGGTAGGGGTGAAAGGCCAATCAAACCCGGAAATAGCTCGTTCTCCCCGAAATGCATTTAGGTGCAGCGTTGTGCTAAAGTGTGCTGGAGGTAGAGCACTGATTGGACTAGGGCCCTTCACCGGGTACCAAATCCAGACAAACTCCAAATGCCAGCTACACGTTCCACAACAGTGAGGGTGCGAGGGATAAGCTTCGTACCCAAGAGGGAAACAACCCAGACCGACAGCTAAGGCCCCAAAGTCCAGACTAAGTTGATTGAAGGAAGTCGGACTGCTTAGACAACCAGGATGTTGGCTTAGAAGCAGCCATTCATTAAAAGAGTGCGTAATAGCTCACTGGTCGAGCGGTCCGGCGCCGAAGATTATCGGGCATCAAGTCTGGCGCCAAAGCTTCGGATTCGTCTTTTGGCGAATG